>NZ_JBHVJC010000047.1:7546-54019 GCF_042799315.1 Streptomyces sp. NPDC057702
ACGTCCTCCTCTCGATCCGGCGTCTGTTGGGGGGTGTGTGGGTTGTTTTTTTTATTGTGGCGCTGGGGTGGGGGGGCCGGGTCCTCGCCCGGCCCCCCCACCACCTCGCGTCCTTCTCGCTGTCGCGGCCTACTTCTCGCTGTCGAGTACCGCCTTCATGACGGCCTTGGCGATCGGGGCCGCGAGGCCGCCACCGGAGATGTCGCCGCGCTCGGCCCGCGAGTCCTCGACGACCACGGCGACGGCCACCGGAGAGCCGTCCTCGCCCTTGGCGTAGGAGATGAACCAGGCGTACGGCTTCTGGCTGTTGGCCACGCCGCGCTGGGCGGTGCCGGTCTTGCCGCCGACGGTGGCGCCGGGGATGCGGGCGTTGGTGCCCGTGCCCTTCTCGACGACGTTCTCCATCATGTCCTGGAGCTTGTGCGCGGTGTCCGAGGAGATGGGGCGCGACATCTCGTCGGGCTCGGTCTGCTCGACCACGTTGAGGTTCGGGGCGCGCAGCTTGTCCACCATGTACGGCTTCATCAGCTTGCCGTCGTTGGCGATCGCGGCGGTGATCATGGCCATCTGGAGCGGCGTGGCGCGGTTGCTGGCCTGGCCGATGCCGGCCATCGCGTTCTGCGGCCGGTTGTCCTCGGGGTAGATGCTCTCGGCGGTGCGCACCGGCGTGTCGACGGTCTCGTTGAAGCCGAACTTCTCGGCCTGCTTGATCATCTTCTCGTTGCCGAGGTCATCGCTGATCTTGCCGAAGACGGTGTTGCACGAGACCTGGAGCGCCAGCTTGAGGGAGGCGTCCTTGCACGGGATGGGGCCCTCGTTGTCGAGGTCCTGGTTGGCGGTCAGCGGCAGCTTCCACGGCAGCGGCGAGTTGGTCTTCTCGTCGATGGTGTCGTAGAGGCCGTCCTCCAGCGCGGCGGCGGCGGTGACGACCTTGAACGTGGAGCCGGGCGGGTACGTCTGGCGCAGCGCCCGGTTGAGCATCGGGACGTCCTTGTTGTTCTTCTCGTCCAGCCGCTTCCACTCCTCCTCGTCCTTCTTGGAGCCGCCCGCGATGTTGGTGGGGTCGTAGCTCGGGGTGGAGGCCAGGGCGAGGATCTTGCCGGTGCGCGGGTCGAGCGCGGCGACCGCGCCCTTCTTGTCCCCCAGCCCCTGGAAGGCGGCCCGCTGGGCCTTGGCGTTCAGGGTGGTGATGACGTCGCCACCCTTCTTGCTCTTGCCCGTGATCATGTCGAGGGTGCGGTTGAAGAACAGCCGGTCGTCGTCGCCGGTGAGGATGCCGTCGTGCAGGTTCTCCAACTGCGTGGCGCCGTAGACCTGCGAGGCGTAGCCGGTGACCGGCGCCCACATCGCGCCGTCGTGGTACGTGCGCTTGTACTTGAAGTCGGTCCCGTTGGTCTCCTTGGAACCGGTGACGGCCTTGCCGTCCACGATGATGTTGCCGCGCGGCTGGCTGTAGCGGGCGATCTCCACGCGACGGTTGTGCTTGTGGTCCGCCAACTCGTCGGCCTGGACGAACTGAATCCAGTTGTCGCGCACCAGCAGGGCGAGAACCAGCAGCCCGCAGAAGATCGCGATCCGGCGCAGGGGCTTGTTCACGGTCGGACCACCTGGGTCATCTCGGCGTCGGGGGACGGGGCGGGAGCCGGGGCCGGGCGGCGCGCGGTGTCACTGATCTTGATCAGGATGGCGATGAGCGCCCAGTTGGCCATCACGGACGAACCACCCGCCGCCAGGAACGGCATGGTCATACCGGTCAGCGGGATCAGGCCCATCACGCCGCCCGCGACGACGAAGATCTGGATGCCGAAGGCCGCGGACAGGCCGATGGCCAGCAGCTTGCCGAACGGGTCACGGGCCGCCAGCGCGGTGCGCGCGCCCCGTTCCACGATCAACGCGTACAGCAGCAGGATGGCCATCGTGCCGGCCAGCCCCAGTTCCTCGCCGACGGTGGCGAGGATGAAGTCGGAGTTGGCGGCGAAGCCGATGAGGTCGGAGTTGCCCTGGCCCAGGCCGGTGCCCATGACGCCGCCGGAGCCGAACGCCATCAGCGCCTGCGCGATCTGCTCGGTGCCCTGCCCGGTGTCGTAGACCGCGAACGGGTCCAGCCAGGCGTCCACACGCTGCTGCACGTGTGGCTCGAAGGTGGCCACGCCGACCGCGCCGATGGCCGACATCAGCAGTCCGAAGACGATCCAGCTGGTGCGTTCGGTGGCCACGTACAGCATCACGACGAACATGCCGAAGAACAGCAGCGAGGTACCCAGGTCGGTCTCGAAGACCAGGATCAGGATGCTCATCGCCCACACGACCAGGATCGGCCCCAGGTCACGGCCGCGCGGCAGGTACAGGCCCATGAAGCGGCGGCTGGCCAGCGCCAGCGCGTCCCGCTTGACCATGAGGTAGCCGGCGAAGAACACCGCGATCACGATCTTGGCGAACTCGGCCGGCTGGATGGAGAACCCGGCGACGGTGACCCAGATGCGGGCACCGAACTTGGCCGGGAAGAACACAGGCATCACCAGCAGGATCAGCGCGCCGGCCATCGAGATGTACGTGTAGCGCTGCAGGATGCGGTGGTCCTTGAGCAGCATGAGCACGGCGACGAAGAACGCCACGCCCATCGCCGAGTACATGAGCTGGTTGGGCGCGGACGCCTGGTAGGAGAAGCCCTGCGCCGCGGCGGTGCGCGCCAGGCGCTCCGACTGGTCGAGCCGCCAGATCAGCACCAGGCCCAGCCCGTTGAGCAACGTGGCCAACGGCAGCAGCAGCGGGTCGGCGTACGGCGCGAACTTGCGGACCACGATGTGTCCGACGCCGGCGAGCAACCCGAGGCCCAGGCCGTAGCTCAGCATGCCCGAGGGCATCTCGTCGCTCAGGGCCAGACCCACGTTGGCGTACGCGAACACCGGGATGATCACCGCGAAGGCGAGCATCGCGAGTTCGGTGTTGCGGCGGCTGGGCGGCCCGGCCGTACTGATCGTGGTCGTGCTGGTGGTACTGCTGCTCATCGCTGGCGGCCCCCTACCGCTTCACTGCTGGGTGCCGCCGCACTCGTCGGCCAGCTCCTGCTCCGCCGGGGACAGCGAGGGGCTTGGCGTCGGGGTGGGAGACGTCGTGGTCTTGTCGGTACGGGGCTGCTCGTTGGCCTTGCCGGTCCGGGCCTCGACGCCGTCGCCGGCCCGCTCCCTTTCCTTGCCGAGGTCCTGCTGCTGGTCCTCGGCCTTCTTGCGCTCTTCCTGGGCACGCTTTTGCTGGTCGAGCTTCTGGCAGGTGCCGGCGAGCAGGCCCAACTGCTTGGCCTTCTTCTGCGCCTGACCGAGGTCGCTCACCGCGATGGTGTCCTCGACACGGGTGCGCTGGTCTATCGGCAGGTACCGGAGCTTGGTGTCGTCGTAGTCCTGGTGGACCTTGTTCAGGCTGATCCACGCCAGGTCCTGACTGATGCCCTGGTAGATCGCCACGTGGTCGCCGCTGGCGCCGACGTAGTACTGGGTCTGGGTCCAGCGGTAGCCGCCGTACAACCCGCCGCCGACCACGGCCAGCGCCAGCGCGATGTACGCCGAGCGCTTGAGCCACTTGGTGCGCCCGCTCTTGGTGAGCGCCGCGTCGTCCCCGTAGCCGCCGAAGGCGCCGTCGACGGGGCGGCCGATGGCCGGTTCGCCGCTGCCGGGCGGGCCGAAGCCGCCCGCCTCCTCGCTGGTGGCCTGCGGTGGAACGGGCTTTCTGCCCAGTTCGGCGGCGCGTCCGGCCGGGGTCTGCGCGGCGCCGCCGTCGCTGAGCTGGATCTGGTTCTCGGCGACCGCGCCGACGATGACCGGGGTGTCGTTGAGCTGGGCGGCCATCGCGTCGCTGCCGTCCACGTCCAGGACGTCGGCGACGATGCAGGTGATGTTGTCGGGGCCGCCGCCGCGCAACGCGA
The DNA here is from genome assembly GCF_042799315.1 of Streptomyces sp. NPDC057702. Classification (NCBI taxonomy): domain Bacteria; kingdom Bacillati; phylum Actinomycetota; class Actinomycetes; order Kitasatosporales; family Streptomycetaceae; genus Streptomyces; species Streptomyces sp. NPDC057702. Next base: position 11,466 of record NZ_JBHVJC010000047.1, read on the forward strand.
GCTGGATCAGCTCCTGCACGGTCTCGTGCGGCCCCTGGTAGCTGGCCAGGGTCTCTTCGAGGGTCTGGTGGCTGACCACGCCGGACAGCCCGTCCGAGCAGATCAGGTACCGGTCGCCGGCCCGCACCTCGCGGATCGACAGGTCGGGCTCGACGTGGTCGCCGCTGCCCAGGGCCCGCATCAGCAGCGAGCGCTGCGGGTGCGTGGTGGCCTCCTCCTCGGTGATCCGCCCCTCGTCCACCAACCGCTGCACCCACGTGTGGTCCTGGGTGATCTGGGTCAGGGCGCCGTCGCGCAGCAGATACGCGCGGGAGTCGCCGACGTGGACGAGGCCGAGCCGCTGGCCGGTCCACAGCAGCGCGGTGAGCGTGGTGCCCATGCCTTCGAGCTGCGGGTCCTCCTCGACCATGACGCGAAGCTGGTCGTTGGCCCGCTGCAGCGCGTTGCCTAGCGAGGTGAGGATGTCGGAGCCGGGCACGTCGTCGTCGAGCTGGACGAGGGTGGAGATCACCTCGGAGCTGGCGACCTCACCGGCCGCCTGCCCGCCCATGCCGTCGGCGATGGCCAGCAGCCTGGGACCGGCGTAGCCGGAGTCCTCGTTCCCCTCCCGGATCATGCCCTTGTGCGAGCCGGCGGCGAAACGCAGCGACAGACTCATGCGCACCTCGCCCGTCGGCTCCGGGTACATCCGCACGGTGCCCACCCTCCGGTCGTCATGTTCCTACTACTTCCGCAGCTCGATGACGGTCTTGCCGATGCGGATCGGCGCACCGAGCGGAATCGGCGTCGGCGTGGTGAGCCGGGTCCGGTCGAGATACGTACCGTTCGTGGACCCGAGATCCTCGACGATCCACTGCCCGTCACGGTCTGGGTAGATCCTGGCATGCCTGCTGGAGGCGTAGTCGTCGTCCAGCACAATCGTCGAGTCGTGGGCCCGACCGAGGGAGATCGTCTGCCCCTGGAGGGCGACGGTGGTGCCGGTGAGAGTGCCCTCGGACACCACCAGCTTGGTGGGGGCGCCGCGCCGCTGTCGGCTGGCCCCCCGGCCGCTGGACTGTTGCCGCTGCGGTGGCGGTGTCGTCTGCTGCCGCGGCGCCCGGTCGGCGCCACGCCGCGACCCGCGCTGGGTCACCCGCGTACCGAACAGATCGCTGCGGATGACCTGTACGGCCACGATGACGAACAGCCACAGTACGGCGAGGAAACCCAACCGCATGACCGTGAGGGTCAGCTCTGACATTGCCCCCGCTTCACCCTTCGGCTTGCCGGTAAACGATGGTGGTGCTGCCCACGACGACGCGGGAGCCGTCGCGGAGCGTAGCGCGCGTGGTGTGCTGTCCGTCTACCACGATGCCGTTGGTCGATCCCAGATCCTGGACCGTCGAGGGCGTTCCGACCCGGATCTCGCAATGCCGGCGCGAGACGCCCGGATCGTCGATCCGCACGTCAGCGTCGGTGCTGCGGCCCAGCACCAGAGTGGGCCGGGAAATTTGGTGGCGGGTGCCGTTGATCTCGATCCACCGCCGCGTCTGCGCACCGGAGTGGGACCCCGCGCCGGGCTGACCCGGCCGTGGCGCGGGACGCGCGCCGGGCGGTGGGGCGCTGGGCATCGGCGGCGGGCCGCCCGACGCGGGGTGCCCCCCGTGGGGCGGCACCGCGCGCAGTCCCGGGCCCTGCCCGGGGGGCGGGCCCTGCGGGGCGCCGGGCGGCGGTGTCTGGGCCGGGCCCGGCTGCGGGCTCTGGCTCTGGCTGGCGGCCAGGGTGCGGCTGCGCACCCGGTACAGGCCGGTGTCGAGATCCTCGGCCTTCTCCAAGTGCACCTTGATGGTGCCCATGAAGGTGTAGCGCTGCTGCTTGGCGTAGTCGCGGACCATGCCGGACAGCTCGTCGCCGAGCTGCCCCGAGTACGGGCTCAGCCGCTCGTAGTCGGGCGTGCTCAGCTCGACGATGAAGTCATTGGGGACGACGGTGCGGTCCCGGTTCCAGATGGTGGCGTTGTTGTCGCACTCACGCTGGAGCGCGCCCGCGATCTCGACCGGCTGGACCTCGGACTTGAACACCTTGGCGAAGGTGCCGTTCACGAGACCTTCGAGACGCTGCTCGAAGCGCTTCAGTACTCCCACGGGGCACCTCCTTCCTTAGTCTTCCTCGGTCGTGTCGTCTTGATACTGCTTACTGATCGTATCCACGCGTCGGGAAATCGGCTGGTTCCCCTTCCTGGCCCGGTGCGAGGAGTGTCACCCCTCACAGCGGAGTGTCCCCCTCACCGGGGATCGTAGATGTGCCTCAGAGCTAGTGTCCCGCAACCGAGCGGGTCCCCGGGCCGGCCGGCCGGTCTCGTGGTCGATGAGGCGCCGACAACGGATGTGAGGGCACCCCGGCCAGCGTGCTAATCTTCTGGATGTCGGAAGGCGCCCCCACCGAAAGCGGATGGTCTCTCCCGGTCGATTTCGATCGGAGCGGTCACACCACTTAAGGTGAGTGAGTCTCAACGGCGACACCCATGCGCGGGTGGCGGAATAGGCAGACGCGCTGGATTCAGGTTCCAGTGCCCGAAAGGGCGTGGGGGTTCAACTCCCCCCTCGCGCACAGAAGAAGAACCCCCGCTTCGGAGAAATCCGGAGCGGGGGTTCTTTCGTTGTTCATCGCCATCGCCATCGCCATCGCCATCGCCATCGCCATCGCCATCGCCATCGGCGTGGTCGCGGCTGTGCTGGTCCTGTTCGGACGTGTCGTCCCCGGGCCCGGCGCTGATCTCGCGTCGTGGGCCGGACTGCCGCCGGGCCGTTGCCCGGTGGCGCCGTCGTGGCCGGCCCCGGCGCCGGCCAGGGCCCGCGTGTAGCGGGGGGCGGGGCGAGAGGTGGGCGGGGTCGTACGGCGCGGGCTCAGGGCCCGGTTCGTACGACCCCGTCGCGTGCCGGGCGGGTCAGGCGGCGGCGCGGGCGGCCAGGGCCTTGGCCTTGCTCACGGCGTCCTCGTGGGCCTTGACGCGCGAGGCGTCGGAGAGCTCGACGAGGTCCGCCATCGCCGGCGTGCTGCGGGCCAGGGTCAGCTCGGGGACGATGAAGTCCACATCCAGGCCGAGCATGCCGTTCAGGACCTTCTCCAGGTAGTTCTGGACAAACTCGAAGCTCTCGCGCGGGGTGCCCGGCGCGTACGAGCCACCGCGGCTGGCCACCACCGTGACCGGGGTCCCCGCGGCCGTCGGTGCCTCGCCCGCCGTCCGGCCGACGATGATCACCTGGTCCAGCCACGTCTTGAGCGTGGAGGGGATCGTGAAGTTGTACATCGGGGCGCCGATGAGCACCGCGTCCGCCCGCTCCAGCTCCTCGGCGAGCTCGACGCGAACGGCGAAGGCCGCCCGCTGCTCGGGGGTGTGCTCGGAGGGGTCGGAGAAGCCCGCGGTCGCGGACGTCACGTCGAGGTGCGGCAGCGGGTTGGCGTCCAGGTCCCGGTAGATGACGGTGCCGTTCGGGTGCTGCTCTTCCCACGCCTTGCGGAAGGACGCGGCCACGTCGCGCGATGCGGAGCCGTCGAGCGGATAGAGCGACGAGTCGAGGTGCAGCAGAGTGGGCATGGCGTGCCTCCGTGATTCATACGGCCAGGGAGCGGCAGGAAGTGAGCAAGAGGAGATAGGTCCGGCAGCGCCGGCGCGCACATCTCGGTCCAGTCCGCTCGCAGCGGGCTGAACTTCCGTACGTTCCTATTGTTAGCACAGCAGCTTACTTTTTTATAGCTACGAAGAGATCGGGCCACTACGCTGGAGCCATGACGGACGCCACCGAGCACACCGAGCAAGGCTGTCGACAGGTCGACTCCGGGGTGACGCGCGTCTTCGGCCTGTTCGGCAAGCGCTGGACGGGCCTGATCGTGGCCACGCTGATGGGTGGTGGCGGGTACTTCGCCGAACTGCGCCGGGCCATCCCCGGCATCAGCGAACGCATGCTGTCCGACCGGCTCTCGGAACTGGCCGCCGTCGGTCTCGTCTCCCGCGAGGTGGACGCGGGCCCGCCGCTGCGGGTCTTCTACCGGCTCACCGAGGGCGGCGCCGCGATGGAGCCCGCGCTCAGGGCGCTCGGCGAGTGGGCGGAGACGTACCTGCCCGACGGCGGTCAGTGTCCTGATCGCTTCCGTACGTAACGGGAGGCCGGGGGCGGGTGCGCCCTGGCGGCGGGCCGGGTGCTGGGGCACGCGTGACGGACGGGTGTTGCCTGCGGCGGCTTGCGGCTTGCGGCTTGTGTGTCTGTGGTCTGTGGTCTGTGTCCCTTGTGCTTGTGGTTCGTGTGCGTGCGGCTTCGTCGCGGGTGGCCGGGTGGCCGGGTAGCCGGGTGGGCGTGGGTAGCCGTCACGGGTGTGAGTGGCCTGGAGGCGTGGGTGGCCTGCGGCTTTGTCGGGTGGCGGCCGGGTGTGGGCGGCTTTGTGGGTGGGGTGCTTCTGGTGGTGGTGGCCTTGCGGTCGCGCGTGGGTGGGTGTGCGTGGGTGGTTGCCAGGGGTGCGAGTGGGGCGCGGGTGTTCGGCGGTGCGGGTGTTGGTCGCTGCGCGTGGGGGTGGGTTTCTGTCGCCGCGTGCGGCTGTGTGTGGGGGGCGGTTTTACGTCACGTACGGCTGGTGCCGTGTGCGGTGGGCGTACGGCGGGTTCGCGCCGGCCTTGTTGGCGGGTTCGCTCCGCCGGGCCGGCCCATCGTCCACGTGTCCGCGTAGCGCGCCATCGGGTACAGCGCGGGGCCGCCCGGTCCGGACCCCCCTTCACCAAACCGCGTCGGCCCGCGCGGGTGGCGAGGCGTGACGCGGTTGGCGGTTGGCGATTCGCGTGGTGCGTGGTGTGGGTGTGTGGCGCGGGGCGGGTGTGTCGATGGCCGTGGGGGTGCGGGGGCCTGGGGCGCGTGGTCGTGGTCGCCGTCGGGTTGGGCTGGTTCACTCGTGCTGGATTTCTCGCGCTGGGTGCTGGATGCCCAGGGTTTCGGCGCGTGCCGGGTGCCGCGCGTGCCGGGGGCCGCGTGCCGGGTGCTGGGGCTTCGGTTCGGGCCGCGTGCCGGGTGTCGGGGCCGTGTCCGGTGAAGTGGCGTGAGCTGGGGTGGGCTGGGGGTGGGGTCAGTCGAGGGGGGTGCTGGTGGCGTTGTAGCGGCTCAGGTACGTCGCGAACCGCTCCAGGTCGGCCGCGTCCCAGTCGGCGAGGCGGCGGTGCATGAGGGCGCGGCGGGTGGCCGTCACGCCGCGTAGCACCTCGGTGCCGGACGGGGTGAGGTGCAGGACCTGTACGCGGTGGTCGTCGGGGTCGGTGCGACGGGCGACGTAGCCGAGTCGCTCCAGGGCGGAGAGCTGGCGACTGACGGTGGACTTGTCCAGCAGGTAGTGCGCCGCGAGGTCGGTGGCGCGGCAGCCGTCGGCGTCCTCCAGGTGTGCGAGCAGGATGAAGGAGACCAGCGACAGTTCGGGGTGGATGCGCGCCGCGACGGCGCGCGCCCGTCGGGCGAAGGTGGTCATCTCGCGCCGGATGGTCTCCACGGAGGCGTCACGGTCCACCCCGCTGCTCCTCTCCTCGTCCTCCTCGACGCGGTGCCTTCGCGCGAGGGCGATTCCCACAGTAGGACTTTCTTACCGGCTGGTGTTCCCCCTGGTCAGAGCCGGCCTCGGCCGGCGTCAGGCGGGTGTGCCGCCCCTGTTCGAGCGCGTTGCCCCAGAGTTATCCACAGCCCGTCACCCCCCTTCCACCCTGTCTGTACGGTTCAACCACACGCACCACGTCCGGTGCGCCACGGGCTGGGGAGGTCGAGCACATGGCTGCTGAGAGCGGTTCTGACGCGGCGGCGAAGAGCGCGGCGCGCGCGTCGATCGGCGAGGGACGCCCGGTCAGCGCGGAGCCGAGCGCGGAGTCAAGGCACGCGGCGGCCGACGTGCCCGCTTCTCCGGGGCGGCCCGGCGAGTGGGCCGGCCCCTCGGGTGACGGTGAGCGGGTGCCCCACGTGCCGGGGTTCGCCCGACGCGACGGCGCCGGCCTGGGCAGACGCGCCGGCAAGGCCCTGCGGGAGCGGCTGCCGCGCCCCGCGCACGGCCACTTCGTCCCCGACGAGCGCCGCCCCGACGCGGTCACCGCGGTACGCGAGTCCAACGCCGGCCGACTGCCCGACCTGGTCCCCATCCGTGTCGGCCGTATGGTGGCCTCCCCCTTCGCGTTCCTGCGCGGCGCGGCCGGGCTGATGGCGTACGACCTGGCGGGTGGCCCCGTGACCGGCGTCGGCGCACAGATATGCGGGGACGCGCACGCGGCCAACTTCGGGCTGTACGGGGACGCCCGGGGCCGGCTGGTCATCGATCTGAACGACTTCGACGAGACGGTGTACGGCCCCTGGGAGTGGGACCTCAAGCGGCTCGCGACCTCGCTGGTGCTGGCGGGGCGCGAGGCCGGTGCGGACGAGGAGGTGTGCCGCGCGGCGGCCCGGGACGCGGCGGGTGCCTATCGCCGCACCATGCGGCTGCTGGCCAAGTTGCCGACCGCCGAGGCGTGGAACGCCATCGCCGACGAGGAACTCGTGTCCCACACGGACGCCAGGGACCTGCTCGGCACGCTGGAGCGGGTCTCGGAGAAGGCCCGGCGCAACACGAGCGCGCGCTTCGCGGCCCGCTCGACGGAGGCGACCCCCGAGGGCGGACGACGCTTCGTGGACGCGCCGCCGGTGCTCAGCCGCGTGCCCGACGCGGAGGCCGCGGCCGTGACGTTGGCACTCGGCGACTACCTGGGCACGCTGCCGGAGGACCGGCTGCCGCTGCTGTCCCGGTACGTGGTGCACGACGTGGCGTTCCGCGTGGTCGGCACCGGCAGCGTCGGCACCCGCTCGTATGTCGTGCTGCTGCTCGACCACCGGGGGGAGCCACTGGTCCTGCAGGTGAAGGAGGCCAGGTCGTCGGCGCTGCTGCCACATGTAAGCAAGATCACTTTGGATCCACGGTGGAGCGCCGCCCCCCGGCCCGTCGCCACGACCGGTGACCGGGGGGCGGGCCCGGTCGCGGAGCGCACCGCGACGGGCGGAGTCGAGTCCGAGGCAGGGCACGAGGGGCGGCGTGTGGTCCTCGGGCAGAAGCACATCCAGGTGGTCAGTGATCAGTTGCTGGGCTGGACGACGGTGGCCGGACGGCCGTACCAGGTGCGGCAGTTCCGCAACCGCAAGGGAAGCGTGGATCCGGCCGCGCTGGCCGCCGACCAGTTGGACGACTACGGGCGGATGACGGGCGCACTGCTGGCCCGTGCCCACTCGCACAGTGCGGATCCGCGCGTCATCAGCGGGTACTGCGGCAAGGCAGAGGAACTGGACGAGGCGATGGCGGCCTTCGCGATGGCCTACGCCGACCGCACCGAGGCCGACCACGCACACCTGCTCGCCGCCGTCCGCGCCGGGCGGATAGCGGCCGAGCTGGGCGTGTGAACCGGTCGCGGCGCGGCTGACCAGGCGGCCCGTAGGCTGGCCGTGTGACGAACCCCGAAGCGCAGGCGAACCAGGAAGCGCGCCAGCAGGCACCAGAGTCGGCGCCGGGGGGCCAGCCACGCCCCGAGGAGCGGTTGGAACGCGCGGTGCGGGCCGCCGAGCAGGCACTGATCGAGTTCGAGATCGCGCTGGAGACCTTTCGGGTCGAGGTCGAGAACTTCTCCCGGCTGCATCACCAGCGGCTCGGCCCTATGTACACGCGGCTGGACGAGCTCGACGCGCTGATCGCCGAAGCGATCGCGGCGCAGACGGGTGACGAGGAAGACCTGCGCCGGGCTCGCGAGGCGCGTTCGCTGGTGCTGCCCATGCCCCAGGTGGAGGAGCTGTTCCAAGGCTGGATGGACTCCGACGGGATCTCGCCCGAGGCCCAGTCGATGCTCACCGAACGTCCGGTCCAGCCGCCGCCTCGGGTCCGGCCCAGCGAGGAGGCCCGCCGCGTCTTCCGTGACCTGGTCCGCAAGGCTCACCCCGACCTGGCCCGGGAGGAAGCCGAACGGGAGCGGCGGGAGGCGTTCCTCGTCCGCGTCAACGCCGCGTACGCGGACGGCAACGCCGAGGAACTGCGCGAACTCGCCGAGGAGTGGGAGGCGGGCCCGCCGCCCGAGCCCCGGTGGCCCAGCCGCAGCGAGGAGCTCTACGCGCGGCTTGAATGGCTCGCGGCCCGCAAGGAACTGCTGGCGACCATGGCGGAGGAGCTGGAGTCCAGCGCTATCGGCGCCATGATCAAGATGGCTCAGGACGACCCGGACAGCCTGCTCGAAGAGATCGCCGAGCAACTGCTCGCCCAGGTCGCCGAGCGCGAGGCTCGTCTGACGGGACTCCTCGGTTAGCGGTCTCCGCCCCGAGCCTCACCGCCCCCGGGCAGCGGGCGCGAGCGTCGCCCGCCGTGCGCCCCGCCGGCCCTGAGCCTGGCCGGGCGTAGGGAGGGGGAGGGCAGGAGAGGGGAGGGGGCGGGAGGGGGGTGGGGGGAGGGAGCAGGCGGAGCCGGTCGATCTGGAGCCCCCGTCCCCGCCCCCGCCTTTGTCCCGTCCTCGCCCCGTCCCCGGCCCGGGGACCGGCCCTTGGCCGTGGGTCGATTGGGGAGGACCGGGGCCGGCAGGATGGGTGAGGGAGACTGGACGAGCTCCCAGAGATCGAACGAAGAAGAGGTGCCTTGATGTCGTTTGGCCAGATGCCGGAGGTGGAGGCCGCGGCGGTACCGGCCGACGGGTTCCTGCTGGACGTCCGTGAGCACGACGAGTGGGCGGCAGGGCACGCCGAGGGCGCGTTGCACGTGCCGATGGGCGAGGTCGTGGAACGGTTCGGTGAGCTGACCGAGGCGGCTGCCGACGGCCGCCGAGTGCATGTCGTGTGTCGCGTGGGCGGCCGGTCCGCGCGGGTGGCGCAGTACCTGTTGGCGCAGGGTCTGGACGCCGTCAACGTGGGTGGCGGCATGCTGGCCTGGCAGGCCGCGGGCCGTCCGATGGTGAGTGACGGCGAGCAGCCCGCGTCGGTGCTGTAGCGCGCGGGCGCACCCGCGGGAGGGCGGCCGGACGTCGAGGCCCCGGCCGCCTGGGCTGGTGTCGCGCGGGCGGGTCAGCGGCCGGGGCGTACGGTCGGTGCGGCGGGTGGTCGCTCAGCGGTCGAAGTCGAGTTCGACCTGCTCGCTGACCGGGTGGGACTGGCAGGCCAGGACGTACCCCGCGTCGAGTTCCTCTGTTTCCAGCGCGAAGTTGCGGTCCATACGGACCTCGCCGGAGACCAGGAAGGCCCGGCACGTGCCGCACACACCGCCCTTGCAGGCATAGGGCGCGTCGGCCCGGTTGCGCAGCACCGTCTCCAACAGCGACTCCGTCTCGCCCACCGGCCATGTGCCCGACCGGCCGTCGAGGGTGGCGGTCACCGTGCTGTGGGCGGGGGCGACGCTGCTCGTGGTGGGAAGCGACTCGTCTGCCACGTGGAAGATCTCCTGGTGCACACGGGCACGCGGGACGCCCAGCTCGCGCAGGGCGGCGTCGGCGGATCGCACGAGGCCGTACGGGCCGCACAGGAACCACCCGTCCACCGCTGTCACGGGCACCAGCGCCGGTAGGAGGTCGGTCAGCCGTTCCCGGTCCAACCGGCCCGACGGCAGGCCGACCTGCTGCTCCTCGCGCGAGAGGGCGTGCACGAGTTGCAGGCGGTCCGGGTAGCGGTCCTTCAGGTCGGCGACCTCCTCCAGAAACATCGTGGAGGCGGCGGAGCGGTCGCTGCGTAGGAGACTGAAGCGCGCGGTGGGGCGGCGGGCCAGGAGGGTCGCGGCGATGGACAGCACGGGAGTGATGCCGCTGCCGCCGACGATGGCCGCGTAGTGCCCGCCGCCGCCCGCCCGACCGTCGCCCCGCTCCCCGTCCGCCGCCGGCGTGGGCTCGACATCGAGGACGAACCGGCCGGTCGGCGCCATCACCTCCACGTCGTCGCCCACGGCGAGTTCCTTGAGCGCGTACGTGGAGAACTCGCCCCCCGCCACCAGCCGTACGCCCACCCGCAGGCTCGCCGGTCCGGCCGGTTCGGTCGCCGGTGAGCAGATCGAGTACGTGCGTCGTATCTCGGTGTCGCCGGTGAAGCGGCGTAGGGCGATGTGCTGTCCGGGCGTGTAGCGGTAGAACTCGCGCAGGTCGGGCGGGACGGCGAAAGTGATCGCTACGGCGTCGTCGGTGAGCCGTTCGGTGGCCGTCACGCGCAACGTGTGGAACGCGCTGTGGCGGGCCGCGCTCATGACAGCTCCTTGAAATGGTCGAAGGGTTCGAGGCAGGACTCGCAGCGGCGCAGCGCCTTGCAGGCGGTGGAGGAGAACCGGCTGAGCAGGCTGGTGCGCGTCGAGCCGCAGTGCGGGCAGCGGATGGCCAGGTCCACCGCGACCGGCCCGCTGGTGGCCGGACCACCGGTGGCGCGCGGTGGGGCTATGCCGTACTCCCTGAGCTTGCGACGACCGTCGGCGCTGATGGCGTCGGTGGTCCAGGGAGGCGAGAGCACCGTGTGGACCTCGATCTCCGGCATGCCGTGCGCGTGCAGCACCTGCTCGATGTCGGCGGACATGGTCTCGATCGCCGGGCAGCCCGTGTACGTCGGGGTCAGCTCGACCTCGACCCGGCCCGGCCCGGTGACCCGCACGGCGCGCAGTACGCCGAGCTCGGCGAGGCTGAGCACGGGCAGCTCGGGGTCGGGGACGGCGCCGGCGGCCTCCCACAGCTTCCGCTCCAACGGCGTTTCCTCCACGGGGCTGGACGTCACCATGTCGCCCCCGGGTGGCTGCGGTGCAGATGCTGCATCTCGGCCAGCATGCGGCCGAAGGGCTCGGTGTGGATGCCCTGGCGACCGCCGCCGGCGGCCCACGCGCCCGTCTGCGGACCGCTGGGCAGGGTCAGGGTGGCCTGCCGGAGCACCGTGGTGACGCGGTCCGTCCACCGCTCCCGCAGCGTCACCCAGTCGACGTCCAAGCCCTCGATCGGCTCGAACGCCTCGCCGGTGTACCGCCACAGCCCGTCGAGGGCCCGCTGTATCCGTTGGTGGCTCTCGGCCGTTCCGTCGCCGAGGCGCAGCGTCCAGTGCTCGGCGTGGTCGCGGTGGTAGTCGACTTCCTTGACCGCCTTCGACGCCAGGGCGGCGAAGGCGGAGTCGCCCTGGGCCAACTCCTCGTACAACAGCCGTTGGTAGCCGGAGAAGTAGAGCTGACGGGCGATAGTGTCGGCGAAGTCGCCGCGTGGCTGCTCGACCAGCTGGAGGTTGCGGAAGGCGCGTTCCTCGCGCAGGTAGGCGAGTTCGTCCTCGTCGCCGACGAGGGAGAGCAGCACGCGTGCCTGGCCGAGCAGGTCGAGGGCGATGTTGGCGAGGGCCAGCTCCTCCTCCAGGACGGGGGCGTGCCCGGCCCACTCCCCCAGCCGGTGCGAGAGGACCAGGGCGTCGTCGCCCAGGGCCAGCGCCGCGCTTGTGGGTGTGGGGTTCATAGGTGCCGTACTCCCTCGGGGATGTCGTAGAACGTCGGGTGCCGGTACGGCTTGTCGGCCGCGGGCTCGAAGTAGGAGTCCTTCTCGTCCGGCGACGAGGCGGTGATCTCGGTGGAGGGCACGACCCACACGGACACACCTTCCGAGCGCCTGGTGTACAGGTCGCGGGCGTTGCGCAGGGCCATGGCGGCGTCCGGTGCGTGCAGGCTTCCGGCGTGTGTGTGGCTCAGGCCGCGCCTGCTGCGCACGAATACCTCCCACAGGGGCCAGTCCGCCGAGCTCATGCGATGTCCTCTTCCTGTACGTCGTGCTGCTGTGGGGCCTGCGGCGCGTGGTGGCCGTGCCCGCTTCGCCCGTCGTGCCTGGCCGCGTACGCCGAGGCCGCCTCGCGCACCCAGGCCCCTTCGTCGTGGGCCGCGCGGCGTTGGCTGATGCGCTGCTCGTTGCACGGTCCGTTGCCGCGCAGCACCTCGCGGAACTCGGTCCAGTCGATGGGGCCGAACGTGTGGTGTCCGCGCTCTTCGTCCCAGGTCAGGTCCGGGTCGGGGAGGGTGAGGCCCAGGGATTCGGCCTGGGGGACGCAGATGTCGACGAAGCGCTGGCGCAGCTCGTCGTTGGAGTGGCGCTTGATCCGCCAGGCCATCGACTGGGCGGAGTGCGCCGACTCGTCGTCGGGCGGGCCGAACATCATGAGGGAGGGCCACCACCAGCGGTCGACGGCGTCCTGGGCCATGGCGTGCTGTGCTTCGGTGCCCTGGCTGAGGGCGAGGAGCAGCTCGTATCCCTGACGCTGGTGGAACGACTCCTCCTTGCAGATGCGCACCATGGCGCGGGCGTAGGGGCCGTAGGAGCAGCGGCAGAGGGGGACCTGGTTGGTGATCGCGGCGCCGTCCACGAGCCAGCCGATGGCGCCGACGTCGGCCCAGGTCAGGGTGGGGTAGTTGAAGATCGAGGAGTACTTCTGGCGACCGGCGTGGAGGCGGTCGAGGAGTTCGTCGCGACTGGTGCCCAGGGTTTCGGCGGCGCTGTAGAGGTAGAGACCGTGGCCCGCCTCGTCCTGCACCTTGGCCATCAGGATGGCCTTGCGACGCAGCGAGGGCGCCCGGGTGATCCAGTTGGCCTCGGGCTGCATGCCGATGATCTCGGAGTGGGCGTGCTGAGCTATCTGCCGCACCAGCGAGGCCCGGTAGGCGTCGGGCATCCAGTCGCGCGGCTCGATGCGCTCCTCGGCGGCTACCGCCTCGTTGAACCGTGCCTCGTGAGCCGCGTCGTCCTGTGTGCCGGCGTCCGGCGCCATCGTCGTCATGTCCGCTCCTCGCCACCCGACCCGCAGGTCGTCGAGAGACCTCGTCGGTCGATGCGTCCGCGAGCTGGCGCCCGAACCCATCAGCCGACCGACCGATCGTTCGGTTCAATGGTCTCCGGTGCCTCAATCGGTGTCAAGGCTGTGGATAACTCGGAGGTGCTGTGCTGAGTGAGGCACCGTAGGTACCGTCTCCGGGCGTATGTGGGAGCGGTGCGGTGCGCCGCCAGGATGGGAAACGGGGTGGGTATGCAACCGGACGAGCGAGCCGAACGGCCTGAGCAGGCCGGCGCGGGCGGCGCAGCGCCGGATGCGTGCGGGCCGGACGCGGGGTCGGTGCCGCCGCGCGCGGCGGCACCCGAGGTCACGGAGGCGGCCGGTGCCGCGCCGGAGGGCGTTGCCGAGCCCGCGGGCGGAGAGACGGGCTCGGACGCCGGTGACGCGCCGGTGGGCGCGTTGCCGAGCCACGGGGCGCGAGCGTGCCCCGACGCCGACGCCGGGCTGGGGCACGGGTCGGGAGCGCGCTCCGACCTCGACGACGGCCCGGGTGGTGGCGCCGTTGTCAGACCGCGCCCCCGCCCCTGGCCCGGGGTGGTCGCCGCGGACCCTCTCGCCGCCCGCTCCGCCGGTGACGTGGGGCGGGGCCGTCTCTCGTTGCCGGGGCAGGCCGTCATCGGGGTGGCGATAGCGGTGGCGGTGGTGGCCGTCGCCGTGCATCTGGCGATGTCGTTCCTGCACGTAGCGCCGTCAAACACGGTCAGCCGAAAGCACAGTGAGGCGATCGGCGACTACATCTATCCGGAGTTCGAGCAGAACTGGAAGCTCTTCGCGCCCAATCCACTCCAGCAGAACGTCGCCGTGTACGCGCGCGCCGAGGTGCGCACGCCGGAGGGCGGCAAAGCCGTCACCTCCTGGACCAACCTGACGGCCCAGGACGGCGCCGCCATCCGGCACAATCCGCTGCCCAGCCACTCGCAGCAGAACCAGCTGCGCCGTGCCTGGGAGTTCTACTCCAGTTCGCACGACGCGCGGGAGCAGCCGATCGGACTGCGCGGTCAGCTCTCCGAGCAGTACGTTCGCCGCATGGTGGCGCACCGCTTTGGATCGGAGCACGAGGGCGGGAGCGTGGAGCGGGTGCAGGTGCGGTCGGCCACCAAGCCCGTCGCGCCGCCTTCCTGGAGCCAGGAGAGCATCGACGTCAAGGCGGTCTACCGGGTGCTTCCGTGGTGGACCGTCACGCGCGACGACCTGCCCGACGGCGAGCCGGGGGGCGGCGTGGCGCTCGGCGAACGGTCGTCCCGGAGCGGCCAGGCCAAGGAGAGCGACCGGTGAACCTCCGCACGCTGGGAGGCCGGCTGGAGAGTGCCGCGGCCCGTGGCCAGGCCAGGATCACGGGCAGGGCGCTCGGTCCGTACCAGAGCGCCATCGTCAGGATCGGGTTCTCCTTCACCTGGCTGCTGTTCCTGCTGCGCGAATGGCCCCACCGCCAGGTGCTGTACGGGCCGGACAGCCCGTGGGCACCGGACATGGCGCGCCAGCTCATCGACGGGACGGGCTCCTTCACCACGCTGATGTGGTCGGACGGCCAGGCGTGGTTCGAGGCCGTGTACGCGATAGCCGTGATCTCCAGCGCGCTGCTGATGCTGGGGTGGCGTACGCGCACGATGTCCGTGCTCTTCATGGTCGGCGTGCTCTCGCTGCAGAACCGCAACGTCTTCGTGGGCGACGGCGGCGACAACATCATCCACCTGATGGCCATCTACCTGGTCCTCACCCGATGCGGACAGGTGTGGTCGCTGGACGCCCGCCGTGCCGCGCGGGAACTCCGGTCCGCCAACGCGCCGACCTCCCACTCCTTCGGGGAGGGGAGCCCGGCGGGGGCGGTAGGGCGGGTGCCGGGCCCCAGGGCGGCGGTGGAGTCGGCGGACGGCGGGCCGGCCAAGCGCCTGGGGGCGTTCGCGAAGCCCGGTGCGCCGGCGCACGAGCCACCGCGTCCACGCGCGGAAGGCGCCGACGGCCATCCGACGAGCCCGACCGTCACGGCACGCACACCCGGGGACCTGCCCGGCGCCATGCGGCGCGCCAGCCCCACCGACCCCTCGCGTCACACGGGTCTGCTGGGGAGTGACGGCACCGGTGTCGTGCTCTGGACGCTGCTCGGCACCACGCTCGCCGTCGTCACCGCGCTGGGCAAGCTCAGCGCCGGCTGGGCGCTGGTCTTCTGGGGGCTGTGGGCCGCCCACGCGGCATGGTGGGCCGTGTGCCGGTACGCGCCCGGGGAACCGCGCACGGTGCTGGAGGCGCTCGGCAACCTCGCCCACAACGCGGCCCTGGTCGTGATCATGGGCCAGGTCTGTCTGATCTACGCCACCGCCGGCTGGTACAAGATCCAGGGCACCCGCTGGCAGGACGGCACCGCCGTGCACTACCCGCTGCACCTCGACTACTTCTCGCCCTGGCCCGCCCTGACCGACGTGCTGGGCAGCAGCGGGACGATGGTCATGCTGCTCAGCTACGGCACGGTCTTCGTTCAGGTCGCCTTCCCCTTCGCGCTGCTCAACCGGCGGGCCAAGAACGTTCTGCTCGCGGTCATGATGCTGGAGCACATCGGCATAGCCATCGTGCTCGGGCTGCCCTTCCTCTCCCTCGCGATGATCGCGGCGGACGCGGTGTTCCTGCCGACGAACTTCCTGCGCTGGCTCGGCTCCGTCATCCAGCGGACCCGGCACCGGCTGCGCCGGCGCGCGCCCCTGGCGGTCGGTCGCGACGCTCGGGCGCCGGCGGACCGTACCCTCGTGGGGTGACCAGCCAGACCTCATCCCACGCCTCGGACCAGCCCGTTCCCCCGGTCGACGGGGACGAGCCGCTCCAGTACGACGAGGGCTTCCAGCCGCGGATCGGGGTGGGGCCGCACCCGCGACCGTGGCCCACCGGCGATCGTTACGACCCGCAACTGCTCGCGCAGGGGGACCGTCGCAACGTCGTGGACGGCTACCGCTACTGGACGCACGAGGCGATCGTCGCCGACCTGGACACGCGGCGGCACGACTTCCACGTCGCGGTGGAGAACTGGAGCCACGACTTCAACATCGGTTCCGTCGTGCGGACGGCCAACGCCTTCCTGGCGAAGGAGATCCACATCGTCGGCAACCGGCGCTGGAATCGGCGCGGGGCCATGGTCACCGACCGCTACCAGCACATACGGCACCACCCGGACACCGCCGACCTGACGGCGTGGGCCGCCGGCGAGGACCTGCCGATCATCGGGATCGACAACCTGCCGGGCGCCGTGGCGCTGGAGCGCGTCGAGCTGCCACGGCGCTGTGTGCTGCTGTTCGGGCAGGAGGGCCCCGGGCTGACCCCGGAGGCACGGGAGCGGGCGAGCATGGTGTGCTCGATCGCGCAGTTCGGTTCCACCCGGTCCATCAACGCGGGTGCGGCGGCGGCCATCGCCATGCACTCCTGGGTGCGCGTACACGCGACGATCGCCGACTGACCTCGGGAGTCGGGCGCGGCCCCGCCGCGTCGAGCGGGTGGCTCAGGCACCGGCCGAGAGCTTGAGGCCGATGACGCCGCCGATGATCGCGATGAAGGAGATCACCTTCGGGGTGGTGATCCGCTCCTTGTACAGGATCGCCCCCAGCGTGACGGTGCCCAGCGAACCGAGGCCGGTCCAGATGGTGTAGCCGACGCCCACGTCCAGCGTCTTCAGGGACAGGCTCAGGAAGTACACGCTGACGACGGTGGTGCTGATGGCGGTGACGGAGGGCCACAGCCGGGTGAAGCCCTTGGAAGCGTTGGTGCTCAGCGCGAAGGCCACCTCGAAGACGGCGGCGATCAGCAGATAGGTCCAGGCCATGACGGTCGGCTCCTTGCCGTTCAGCGAGCGGCCGGCGCGCTGGTGGGGTCCGCGCCTCCGGTCGGGCCCGGCGGGGTCGCGGACCGTGGTTCGGTGGTGTCCGGGGTGGAGCCGTCGGCGAGCTTGAGGCCGATCACGCCGCCGACGATGGCCACGAAGGAGATCACCTTGCCGAGGCCGAGCCCCTCGTGGAACAGGACCGCGCCCAGGCTGAGCGCGCCGAGCGAACCGAGGCCGGTCCAGATGGTGTAGCCGACGCCCACGTCCAGTGTCTTCAGGGACAGGCTCAGGAAGAACACGCCACACGTCGCGGCGGCGACGGTGAGCAGTGAGGGCCACAGCCGGGTGAAGCCCTCGGTGGCGTTGGTGCTGAGGGCGAAGACCACCTCGAAGACGGCGGCGATGAGCAGGTAGATCCAGGCCACGGCGGTGCTCCCTGGGCGGTGATGGGCCGGGTACGAGGCGGGGCGGGCGGCGGAAGGGGCGCGTACGAAGGGGGCGCCCGAGGGTGCGGTGAGGTAGCGTCGAAGAGGTAGATTGTATGTATGTGCAAATTCTCTCGGGAGTTTGTCTCTACGGGTAACCTCATGTCAAGTGGCCTGGGTTGCGGGAGGGTTCGATGGGTGACGAACTGCTGTGGGGCGGCGTCCTCGCCCTCCACGCGCGCGTGGAGCAGCGGCTTTCCGTGGCCCTACAACGCCAGCACGGCCTCGGTCTCTCGGAGTACCGCGCGCTGGGGCACCTGACGTCGGCCACCGCGTCCGGGCTCCGCATGCAGGAACTGGCGGCCAGGGTCGGACTCAACCAGAGCTCGACCACCCGGCTCGCCGGACGTCTGAACGCGGCCGGCTTCGCCTTCCGGGACCTGTGCGCGGACGACAAGCGGGGCGTCTACACCGTCATCACGGACGCCGGTCGCGCGCGTCACGCCGAAGCGCGGGGGACGTACGAGGCCACACTCGCCGCCGCGCTCGCCGACGCCGCCAACGACCCCGAACTGGGCGCCCTCGTCAAAGCCCTGCGCTCCGCTTCGCCGCAACCGGCCTAGGCACGGTGCGGGCAGGGCACGCGTCGCCTCGCGTCGCGGCTCGCTGAACGGGCATTCGCCCTCGGCGTCGGTGCCCAGGGAGCGGCCGGACCTCCTGGTCGGGCGCCAAGGGCAGGCGGGACGCCGGCTGCGGCGAGGCTGCCGTCGTCACGGCCCCCCAAGGCGCCCCCGCCGGTGGCATCGCCGAACCGGCGGAGGCACGGGACGCGATCACGCCGGGCGGCGCACCTCGATCGTGCGGAAGCGGTTGGCCACGAACGCGCCGTCGCACAGGGCCGCGTTGGCCGCCGGGTTGCCACCCGAGCCGTGGAAGTCGGAGAAGGCGGCGGTCTGGTTCACGTAGACGCCACCCGTCAGGTTCAGCGAGAGCTGGGCGCACTCCTCCAGGCATGCCTCCTCGGCCAGCCGCTCCATCTCCGCCGACGTGGTGTACGCGCCGACGGTCATCGCGCCCTTGTGGCGAATGGTGTGCCGCAGCAGCTCCACACCCTCGGGTGTGGAGTCGACGGCCACGGCGAAGGAGATCGGGCCGAAGCACTCGGAGAGGTAGGCGGCGTCCGCGTCCGGGCTCTCCCAGAACTTGCGGGCCCCGTCGGCCTTGACGATCGTCGGCGTACGCACCGTGGCGCCGGGAAAGTCGGGGTGGGCGACCACGCGCGAGGCCAGAGCCACCTCGCCCAGCGCCGCGACTCCCTCGACCCGCTCCTTGACCTGCGGGTTCACGATGGCACCCAGGAGGGCGTTGGCCCGCGCGTCGTCGCCGAGCAGCCCGTCGACGGCGCCCGCGAGGTCGCTGACCACCTCGTCGTACGTCTTGGGGCCCGCGTCGGTCTGGATGCCGTCGCGGGGGATGAGGATGTTCTGCGGGGTGGTGCACATCTGGCCGCTGTACAGGGAGAGGGAGAACGCCAGGTTGCTCAGCATGCCCTTGTAGTCGTCCGTCGAGTCGACGACGACGGAGTTGACCCCGGCCTTCTCCGTGAAGACCAGCGCCTGCCGGGCGTTGGCCTCCAGCCAGTCACCGAACGCCGTCGAGCCCGTGTAGTCGATCAGCCGGATCTCCGGGCGCACGGCGAGCGTCTTGGCCAGCCCCTCGCCGGCGCGCTCGGCGGCCAGCGCGACGAGGTTGGGGTCGAAGCCCGCCTCGGACAGCACCTCCCGGGCGACCCGCACGGTCAGCGCGAGCGGCAGCACGGCCCGCGGGTGCGGCTTGACCAGCACCGGATTGCCGGTCGCCAGCGACGCGAACAGGCCCGGGTAGCCGTTCCAGGTGGGGAAGGTGTTGCAGCCGATCAGCAGCGAGATACCACGGGGGACCGACGTGAACTCCTTGTTCAGGTGGAGCGGGTCCCGCTTGCCCTGCGGCTTGGACCAGGTCGCCGCCCCCGGGACGCGCCCCTGCTCCTGGTAGGCGTACGCCACCGCCTCCAGCCCGCGGTCCTGCGCGTGGGGCCCGCCCGCCTGGAGGGCCATCATGAACGCCTGGCCCGAGGTGTGCATGACGGTGTGCGCGAACTCGTGCGTCCTGGCGTTGATCCGGGCCAGGATCTCCAGGCACACCACGGCGCGGGTCTCCGGGCCGGCCTCCCGCCAGGCGGGGATGGCGGCCCGCATGGCCGGGAGCAGGACATCGACGTCGGGATGCGGATACAGCACACCCAGCTCGATGCCGTACGGGGACACCTCGTCGCCCACCCACTCGTCCGTGCCCGGCTGCGACAGCTCGAAGCGGGTGCCGCGCAACGCGTCGAAGGCCGCCTGGCCCTCGCCGGCGCTCAGGGTGGTGCGCCCGGCCTCGTCCGTGCCGCCGTACGCCTTCGGGTGCTCGGGGTGCGGTGACCAGTACGCGCGCGTGCCGATCGCCTCCAGCGCCCTGTCGAGCGTGGGGCGGTGCTTCTCGATCAACTGGGCTGCGGTGAGCTCGGTGGTCATGGAGGACCAACTCCTCGGCGAGCTGGGCGGGACGGGGGACACAGAGCTAGATTAACCGAACGATCGGTCGGGACAAGGGGGTCCGAGGAACCTGTGGACAAACATCGAAAGACGCCCGGATTGGGCCTGTGGATAACCGACGCGTGGACCCATCTTCGGGGAGGATCAACGACATGAGCACCGCATCCGGAGCCGCCGCCCACACCAGCAAAACCGCCCCTGAGCCCCCTGTCGCCACGCCCGGGACCAGCCCGGCAGCGGCTCCGGGGATCGCGCGAAGCCGGACCGTGGCCGTCGTCGGCACCGGCACCATGGGGCAGGGCATCGCGCAGGTCGCCCTGGTCGCGGGGCACCCGGTGCGGCTGTACGACGCGCTGCCCGGCCGCGCCGCGCAGGCCGCCGACGCCATCGCGGCCCGCCTGGACCGGCTGGTGGACAAGGGCAGGCTGCCCGCCTCCCAGCGCGACCTCGCCCGCGCCAGACTGCTGCCCGCCGACGCCCTGCCCGAACTGGCCGACGCCGCCCTGGTCATCGAGGCGGTGGTGGAGCAGCTCGCGGTCAAGCGCGAGCTGTTCACCGAGCTCGAGCGCGTCGTGACCGCTGACTGCCTGCTCGCCACCAACACGTCCTCGCTGTCCGTCACCGCGGTCGCGGGCACGCTCCAGCACCCTGGGCGGCTCGTCGGCCTGCACTTCTTCAATCCGGCACCGCTGCTGCCGCTGGTCGAGGTGGTGCGCGGATTCGCCACCGACGAGGCCGCCGCCGACCTCGCGTACGAGACCGTCGCCGGTTGGGGCAAGACGCCGGTGCGCTGCGCCGACACACCCGGCTTCATCGTCAACCGCGTCGCCCGCCCCTTCTACGCGGAGGCGTTGCGCTGTTACGAGGAGCGGGCGGCCGATCCCGCCACCATCGACGCCGTGCTGCGTGAGTCGGGCGGCTTTCGCATGGGCCCCTTCGAGCTGACGGACCTCATCGGTCAGGACGTGAACGAGGCCGTGACCCGGTCCGTGTGGGACGCCTTCTTCCAGGACCCGAAGTTCACGCCCTCGCTCGCCCAGCGGCGGCTGGTCGAGTCCGGGCTGCACGGCCGCAAGACGGGCCGCGGATGGTTCACGTACGCCGACGGCTCCGGCGCCGAGCCGCCGGTAGGGCGGCCCGCCGCGCGGACCGCCGCGTCGCAGCCGCCCCCCGAGGCGGTGGTCGTGCACGGTGACCTGGGGCCGGCGGCGGTGTTGCCCGAACTCATATCCCACGCGGGGATCAAGGTCAGCTACCAGGGTGGGGCCGACGGCGAGGCGGGCTTCGTCGAGCTGCCGGGCGGCGCCCGCCTCGGCCTCACCGACGGCTCAACCGCCTCGGCATCCCCGTTCGCCGACACCCTGCGCTTCGATCTGGCCCTGGACTACCGCACCGCCACCCGCGTCGCGCTGGCCGCGTCCGATGCCGCGCGCCCCGCCTCGGTCGAGGCAGCCGTCGGCCTCTTCCAGGCGCTGGGCAAGACCGTCAGCGTCATCGACGACGTACCGGGCCTGATCGTGGCCCGCACGGTGGCGATGCTCGTGGACTTCGCCACCGACGCGCAGGCCCGACATGTCGCCGAGGCCCACGACATCGACACCGCCATGCGGAAGGGGGTGAACTACCCGCGCGGCCCGTTGGAGTGGGGCGACGAACTGGGCGCCGCATGGGTGCGGGGCGTGCTTGATCATCTGCACACCGCCTACCCCACCGGGCGCTACGCGCCGTCGCCCCTCCTGGTCCGCCGTGCGTCAGCACGCCGTGACCTGCTCTAATCGTGGCCATGGCCAAGCGCGACACCTATACGCCCGAATCGCTGCTCGCGGTCGCCGTCGAGGTGTTCAACGAGCGCGGATACGACGGCACCTCCATGGAGCACCTCTCGCGGGCCGCGGGCATCTCCAAGTCCTCGATCTACCACCACGTCAAGGGCAAGGAGGAGCTGCTGCGGCGGGCCATAAGCCGGGCGCTCGACGGACTGTTCGGGATTCTCCAGGAGCCCGCGGCACTCCAGGGCGAGGCCATCGACCGGTTGCAGTACGTGGTGCGGCGCACGGCCGACGTGCTGATGGCCGAGCTGCCGTACGTGACGCTGCTGCTGCGGGTACGCGGCAACACCGACACCGAGCGGTGGGCCATGGAGCGGCGGCGCGAGTTCGACCACGAGGTGGCCGAGCTGCTGAAGCAGGCCGCGGCCGACGGTGACCTGCGCCCGGACGTGGACGTACGGCTGGCCACCCGACTGCTCTTCGGGATGATCAACTCGATCGTGGAGTGGTACCGGCCGGGTCGGGGCGGCGCGGCGACCAGTGACGAGGTGGCCGAGGCCGTGGTGCGGACCGCGTTCGCCGGGCTGCGGGTGTGAGGTCGCGGACGCGGACCGGCGGACCGGTCGCGCCGCAGGTCGCACGGGTCGCACGGGCCGTGGCGGGCGCGCGACTCCGGCGGCGACGCGCTGTGGGGTGGCTGAGGCGGTCGGGGGATCGGCTGGGGCCCGGGACGGGTGTGCCGCCCGACTAGATCTCCGTGTCCAGGCCCAGGTCGGTCTCCTCGAAGACCAGCAGGGTGCGGGTGCTGAGGACCTCGGGGATGGCCTGGATGCGGGTGAGGACCAGTTCGCGCAGGGCGCGGTTGTCGGCGGTGTGGACCAGGAGCAGGACGTCGAAGTCTCCGCTGACCAGGGCGATGTGGGTGGCTCCCGGTAGCTCCTGGAGCTTGTCACGGACGGTGCGCCAGGAGTTCTGCACGATCTTCAGGGTGATGTAGGCGGAGGCGCCCTGACCTGCCCGTTCCTGGTTGACGCGGGCGCTGAAGCCGCGTATGACGCCGTCGTCGATGAGCCGGTTGACGCGGGCGTAGGCGTTGGCACGCGAGATGTGCACACGCTCGGCTACCGAACGTACGGAGGCGCGGCCATCCGTTTGGAGCATCCGCAGGATGTCGCGGTCGATCGGGTCGAGCGGCCGTGCGGGCGGCTGCTCGCTCGGGTTGGCCATCTGTTCGTCTGACATGGGCTCTCGCCTCCCCTCCTTGGACGCACTGCGTTTATCTCAGGCTGTGGATAACCGTTTGTCCACAGGCTAGGCCCGCCTGTAGCCAAAATGACGAGGCGACCGAACAATCGGTAGGGAAGGCGCGATGGCGCATCGCGTACTCGGACGCAGCCCCATGAGGAGGTGCTCGACATGACGGTCCTTGAGCAGCCCGGCTCCCATCGGCCCACCCCGCCCCCGGCGTGGCGGCCTCGTACCGACCCCGCACCGTTGCTCCCCGACGCGGAGCCGTACCGAGTTCTTGGTACCGATGCCGTGGCCGAGGCCGATTCGGGGCTGCTGCTCAGGCTCTATGCCGAACTGGTCCGGGGCCGTCGGTACAACGCGCAGGCCACGGCGTTGACCCGGCAGGGCAGGCTGGCCGTCTACCCCTCCTCGACCGGCCAGGAGGCGTGCGAGATCGCGGCGGGTCTCGCTCTGGCCGACCAGGACTGGCTCTTCCCCAGTTACCGGGACACGCTCGCGGTCATCGCGCGCGGGGTGGACCCCGTCGAGGCGTTGACCCTGCTGCGCGGTGACTGGCACACGGGCTACGACCCGAGCCGGTACCGGGTGGCGCCGTTGTGCACGCCGCTGGCCACCCAGCTCCCGCACGCCGTCGGGTTGGCGCACGCGGCGCGCCTCAAGGGCGACGACGTGGTGGCGCTGGCCATGGTCGGCGACGGGGGCACCAGCGAGGGCGACTTCCACGAGGCACTGAACTTCGCGGCCGTCTGGCAGGCGCCCGTCGTCTTCCTGGTGCAGAACAACGGCTTCGCGATCTCCGTGCCGCTGGCCAAGCAGACCGCGGCTCCCTCCCTCGCGCACAAGGGAGTGGGGTACGGCGTCCCCGGGCGACTCGTCGACGGCAACGACGCGCTGGCCATGCACGAGGTGCTCACCGAGGCCGTCGAGCGGGCGCGTACGGGCGGCGGGCCGACCCTGATCGAGGCCGTGACCTACCGCGTGGAGGCGCACACCAACGCCGACGACGCCACCCGCTACCGCGCGGACTCCGAGGTCGAGGCATGGCGTGCGCATGACCCGATCGAGCTGGTGGAGCACGAGCTGCGAGCGCGCGAGCTGTTGACGGACGAGGCCATAGGGGAGGCGCGCGAGGCCGCCGAGCAGATGGCGGCCCGCCTCCGCGAGCGGATGAACGCGGACCCGGCGCTCGAACCCATGGACCTGTTCGCGCACGTGTACGCCGAGAAGACGAGCCAACTGCACGAGCAGGCGGCCCAACTGCGCGCGGAGCTCGACGCCGAGCTCGACCCGGAGGAGGAACGATGACCACCGCGGCCGTCCCCACCACCCGCAAGGCCGGGCACAAGCCCGCCAGTATGGCGCAGGCGCTGACCCGGGCCCTGCGCGACGCCATGGCCGAGGACCCCACCGTGCACGTGATGGGCGAGGACGTCGGCAGCCTCGGCGGTGTCTTCCGGATCACCGACGGGCTGGTCGACGAGTTCGGCGAGGAGCGCTGCACCGACACCCCGCTGGCCGAGGCCGGCATCCTGGGCACGGCGATCGGGATGGCGATGTACGGGCTGCGGCCGGTCGTCGAGATGCAGTTCGACGCGTTCGCCTATCCCGCCTTCGAGCAACTGATCAGCCATGTCTCGCGGATGCGCAACCGCACCAGGGGCGCGCTGCCGATGCCGCTGACCATCCGCATCCCGTACGGCGGTGGCATCGGTGGCGTCGAGCACCACAGCGACTCCTCCGAGGCGTACTACATGGCGACGCCCGGCCTGCACGTGGTGGCGCCGGCGACCGTGGCCGACGCGTACGGCCTGCTGCGCGAGGCCATCGCCTCCGACGACCCGGTGGTCTTCCTGGAGCCCAAGCGGCTGTACTGGTCGAAGGCCGACTGGGTGCCCGAGCGGCCGGAGCGGGTCGCACCGATCGGGCGCGCGGTGGTCCGTCGTACGGGCCGCAGCGCCACCCTGATCACCTACGGCCCCTCGGTGCCGGTCTGTCTGGAGGCCGCCGAGGCGGCGCGGTCCGAGGGCTGGGACCTGGAGGTCGTCGACCTGCGCTCGCTGGTGCCCTTCGACGACGCGACGGTGTGCGCTTCGGTGCGCCGCACGGGCCGGGCCGTCGTCGTCCACGAGTCCACCGGGTTCGGCGGACCCGGCGGGGAGATCGCCGCCCGGGTCACGGAGCGGTGCTTCCACCATCTGGAGGCGCCGGTGTTGCGGGTCGCGGGCTTCGACGTGCCCTATCCGCCCCCGATGCTGGAACGGCACCACCTGCCGGGTGTGGACCGGGTGTTGGACGCGGTCGCGCGCCTTCAGTGGGAGGCCGACTGGACGACGGAGCCGGGGCGCGAGCGTGGGACCGAGGGACGCGCTGGGGGTGTGCGCTGATGGCGGTGGTCCGCGAATTCGCCCTCCCCGACCTCGGGGAAGGGCTGACCGAGGCGGAGATCGTGCGTTGGCTGGTGGCCGTCGGCGACGTGGTGGCGGTCGATCAGCCGGTGGTGGAGGTCGAGACCGCGAAGGCGATGGTGGAGGTGCCCTGCCCGTACGGGGGCGTGGTCACCGCGCGGTTCGGCGAGGAAGGCACCGAACTGCCGGTCGGCGCGGCACTGCTGACGGTGGCGGTGGGTGACACGGCCGAGCCGGCCGGCCCGAGCACGGGCGGCCCGAGCACGGCCGGCCCGGGTGCGGGCGGCCCGGGTGCGGCGGACTCCGCCGACACGACCGACCCCGGGATCTCGGGGGACGGCGCCGACGGCGCGGAGGGCTCGGGGAACGTCCTGGTGGGTTACGGGACGGGGGCGCCGGCCGCGCGGCGGCGCCGGCTGCGCGCCGGAAAGCTGACCCCGGTCGCCCGCGTGCCCGAATCGGTGGGCGTCGCCACGGGCGCGCCACGGGACGCGGGTCCGGCCGCCGGAAGCGCGCCGGACGGACGGGACGAGGCGGCGCGCGAGGTCGACGCGCGGCCTGGGGCCCGGGGCGCTGCGGGGCCGAGCGACGCGACGCCAGGAGCCGGGGCGACGGCGACCGGTTCAGTCGCGACAGCCGAGGTCGGCGCGGCCAACGGCGTCGTTCCCCCGAGGCGGTTGGTGCCGGTGATATCGCCGCTGGTACGCCGGTTGGCCCGGGAGCACGGGCTCGACCTGGGCGCGGTGGCGGGGACCGGACCCGACGGGCTGATCCTTCGATCGGACGTCGAGCGGGCCGTCGCGGCGGCCGGGGCACCGGACGCGGCGGCCCGTCCGGGGCTGGCCGGCGAGCGGGCGGGCGGCGCGGCCCGGGCGGTCTCGGCGCTGGAAGCGGAGCGGCAGCGGGTGCCGGCCGGCGGGTCGGGGGCGCTGGGGCACGGGCACGGGCATGACGGTGCTCTGGGGGCGGAGCGGATACCGCTGCGCGGGGTGCGCGGGGCGGTGGCCGAGAAGCTCTCCCGTAGCCGTCGGGAGATCCCCGAGGCGACGTGTTGGGTGGACGCCGACGCGACCGAGCTTCTCGCGGCGCGGACCGCGATGAACGAGGCGGGGGACCCCAGGGTCTCGCTGCTGGCCGTCCTGGCGCGGATCTGCACGGCCGCGCTCGCCCGTTTCCCCGAGCTGAACTCCACGGTGGACACCGAGGCACGCGAGATCGTCCGGCTCCCCGCGGTGCACCTGGGCTTCGCCGCCCAGACCGACCGTGGCCTGATGGTGCCTGTCGTACGCGACGCGCACCGGCGGGACGTGGTGGACCTCTCGGCGGAGTTCGCCCGGCTCACGGAGAGCGCGCGGGCGGGGCGGCTCACCCCGGCCGAGCTGACCGGCGGCACGTTCACGCTCAACAACTACGGGGTGTTCGGTGTGGACGGATCCACGCCGATCATCAACCACCCCGAGGCGGCGATGCTCGGTGTGGGCCGCATAGCCGACCGGCCCTGGGTACACCGTGGTGAGCTGGCGGTACGCCGGGTGGTGCAGCTTTCGCTGACCTTCGACCACCGGGTGTGTGACGGCGGCGTCGCGGGCGGGTTCCTGCGCTACGTGGCCGACTGCGTCGAGCAGCCGGCGGTGCTGCTGCGCACGCTGTAGCGCACGGGCCCGGCGGGTGGGCGCGCGGGCGGTCGCGGTACGGCGGGCGCGCGGCCCGACCCGGCCCAGCCCGCCCCGACCCAGCCCGCCCCGACCCAGCCCGACCCGACCCGTCCCGCCCCGGGCCACGGGCGTGGGCTGGGGAGTTGGGGCCGCGCGCGGCCGACGCCGGGCTGGGGCTCGGCCGGTGTCGCGGGGCGGGCCTGACGGCAAGGCTCTTGTGGGGCGAGCGGGGCGGGGAGGGCTCTGTGAGGTGACGTGGTGGGCGGCCATACTCGGGGCATGACGGGTGAACGGATGAGCGGGTGACGTACGACGCCGTCGTGCTGGCCGGTGGTGCCGCGCGACGGCTCGGGGGAGCGGACAAGCCCTCGCTGAGCGTGGGGGGACGTTCGCTGCTCGACCGGGTGCTCGGCGCGTGTGGCGACGCGGGGCGCACGGTCGTGGTCGGCCCGCGACGGCCGACGGTGCGCTCCGTCCGCTGGGTGCGCGAGGACCCGCCGGGCGGCGGGCCGGTGGCGGGACTGGCGGCTGGCCTGCGGGAGACGACGGCCGAGGTCGTGCTCGTGCTCTCGGCCGACCTGCCGTTCATGACGCGCGAGACGGTGGGGGCCCTGCTGGCGATCCCGCCCGGTGACGAGGGTGCGCAGCTCGTCGACGCGCGGGGGCGGGAGCAGCCGTTGGCCGCGGCGTACCGGGCCGAGCCGTTGCGCCGTGAGCTGGGCCTGTTGTACGCGGAGCACGGCCGGTTGTCCGGGCTGCCGTTGCGACTGCTGACCGGTGAGCTGCGGCTGCGCGGGTTGCCCCAGTACGCCGACGCCGCGTTCGACTGCGACACCTGGGACGCGGTGGGCGCCGCGCGGGCGAGGATCAGGGAGCATGGCCGTGTGCTGGATGAATGGATCGACACAGTCAAAGCGGAACTCGGCATCGACCTCGACGTCGACACGGCGGCCCTGCTCGACCTGGCCAGAGACGCGGCACACGGCGTGGCCCGGCCGGCCGCGCCGCTGACCACCTTCCTCGTGGGGTACGCGGCCGGCCGCGCGGCCGACGGCGGTCCGGACGCGGTGGCGGAGGCGACCCGCAAGGCGGTGGCGCTGGCCGCGCGTTGGGCGCGGGAGAGCGCCGAGGGCGGCACGGGCACGGCCGCGACCGAGGACACGGAGCCCGGCCCCGTGGTCCCGGGCGCGGGTGGCCCCGAGGGGCCCGGTGCGACCGGAGCCCCGGAGCGGTCAGCGGAATGAGCGGCCGACAACGTTCGGGCCCGACCGGCGACGAGAGTGCCGAAGCGGCCCTTGAACGCGCGACGGAGGAAGCGCTCGCCGTGGCGGCCTCGGGTCGGGCCGTACGACCGGGCGAGCGGCTGGAGCCCGCCCGGCACGCGGACGCGAGCCCGGGCGCGGCGGACGGGGCGGGCGCCGACCCCGGTCGCGATCACGGCGCGGGCCAGGTTCCCGGGTCCGGGCGGGCCCGGAGCGGTGGCCGCGCCGGAGACGTCGACGGCACGGGTCCGGGCGGGACGGACAGGGTGTCGCGGGGGCGCGGCCAGCGGCGCGCGGCCTCGCAGGTGCCGGAACCGTCCCGGACGGACGGCGTGGAGCGGACCGCCGACCGCGCCGGGGCCGCCGCCGCCGAGGTGCCGGGGGGCGACGCTTCGTACGGCGCTGATGCTGGATTCGGGAGCGGGAGCGGGAGCGGAGGCGGGGTGGGTGTGGGTTCGGGCGGTGGTGAGGGGGCTGGTCGCGGTGTGGGGTGTGGGGTCTCCGGTTTCGGAACGGGCACTGGTTCCACCGCCCCCGCCGCCGATGTCTTCCCCGCCGACGTGAGTGGGGGCGTCGGTGGGTCGGCCGGGATGAGTGGTTCCGTCGCGAGCGATGCCGCTGGTGACAGTCCTGCCGGTGCTGGTGCCAACAGCCGTGCTGGTGCTGGTGCCGACAGCTGTGCTGGTGCCGACAGTGGGGCTGGCATCGGCGCTGGTGCCAGTGCTGCTGCTGGTGACCGCGGTGCCTCTGGCGCTGACCGCGGTGCCTCTGGTGCTGACCGCGGTGCTGGCGGCGGTGTCGGCGTTGGGGGCGCGGTGCGGGTCGTCGGCGGTGCCGGGGCTGGCGATGGTGTTGGTCTTGTCGGTGGTACGGATTCGCGCGGGGGCGACGCTCCGGGTACCGCCCCCGTGTCAGGCTCGGCAGCCAGCCCAGCCAGCCCAGCCAGCCCAGCCAGCCCAGCCAGCCCAGCCAGCCCAGCCAGCCCGGGGGGTGTGCACGATGGGTGTGGTGGCCCGCGTTCTTCGGGTGGGGCAGGCGATTCTGACGGCTCGGGCGTCGGTGGCGGCCTGGTCAGCACGGTCGGACCGGGGGCGGGTAGCGGCGGCGAGGCGCGCGGTGGTCGCGGCGCTTCGTGGTGTTCGGACGAGGCGCGTGACCCGGTTGACCAGGCCAGTCCTGGCGCGGGTGACGCCAGTGGCGTTCGGGACGGTGACGGTGGCGCGCCGTACCCGGCGGTGGGTTCCGGCGACATCGCGGGGTCGGGCGGCGTAGGACGCTCGGTCAGCCCGGCCGGTTTCGGCTCGGTCGACGGTGGCGGTGCCGGCGACGGGCGTGGTGCTGGCGACGGACGGGGCGGCACGCGTCGGCCGGGCACCGCGAGTGGCCCCGTCGGTGCGGCCAACCCCGTTAGTGGCGCGGCTGGTTCGGACCGGTCCGTTCATCCGTGTGAGGCCACCGACGTGGGCGGAGCCGGGCACACCGGTGGCGCGGGGCACGTCGACGTACCGGGTGGCGCGGGTCGGGTGGGGCACGGTGGGGCCGCCGCGAGTTGGCCCGAGGCTCGTACGATCGCGGCGCGTGCGGTGAGCGCGCCGTTGGCCGCGACGGCGACCCCGTTGGGCGCGGCGCTGGGCCGGGTGCTGGCCGAGCCGTTGACCGCGCTGACCGACCTGCCACCCTTCGATACCTCGGCCATGGACGGCTGGGCGCTCGCGGGCCCCGGCCCCTGGCGGTTGCCGGCGCGCGGCCGGGGCGTACTGGCCGGACACGCGCGCCCGGAGCCGCTGGCGGACGGCCAGGCGGTGCGGATCGCGACCGGGGCCAGGACGCCGCCGGGGGCCACCGCCGTACTGCGCAGCGAACACGGTACGGAGGTCGACCCCGGGGCCGAGCCCGGCGCGAGGGGCGCCTCCGAAACGAAGCCCGCGACCGAGTCCGCGAGCGCGCCCGCGCCCACGACGGGGCCCGGGTCCGGCGCGAGCGGTCGGCCCGGGGGCGCGGACGGTTGGCTGTACGCGTCGCCCGCGCACCCCGTGCAACCCGGGCAGGACATCCGGCCGCGAGGCCAGGAGTGTGGTCGGGGCGACCGGTTGTTGCCGGCCGGGACACTGGTGACGCCGGCCGTCGTGGGGCTCGCGGCGGCGGCGGGGTACGACGCGTTGCTGACCGTACGCAGGCCACGGGCCGAAGTGCTGGTGCTGGGCGACGAGTTGTTGCGTTCGGGGCTGCCGCACGACGGGCTCATCCGCGACGCGCTCGGCCCGATGCTCGGGCCCTGGCTCCAGGCGCTCGGCGCGGACGTGCTGGCCACCCGCTGGTTGGGGGACGACGCGGAGGCGTTGCACGCCGCGATCGGGAACTCTCCCGCCGACCTGGTGATCACCACGGGTGGTACGGCGGGTGGGCCGGTGGACCACGTCCACCCCGTGCTGCGGCGGCTCGGCGCACGTCTGCTGGTCGACGGGGTCGCGGTCCGCCCCGGCCACCCCATGGTGCTGGCCCGGTTGGACGAGCGCCGACACCTGGTGGGCCTGCCGGGCAACCCGTTGGCCGCGGTGTCCGGGTTGCTCACGTTCGCCGAGCCGCTGCTGCGCACGCTCGCCGCCCGCCCACGGCCCGACGATCCGGCGCCCGGGCGTACGCGGTCGGAGGGAGCGGGCGCGGGGGGCGCGCGGAGTGGTGGGGCGTACGCCGCCGATGGTCGGGGCGCCGACCGTGACGTGTCCCCGCACTGGGGCGGGGATCAGCGGGATTCTGACCGACGGGGTGCGGGCCGGCGTGACTCCGACGGGTGGGCGGCCACTCGGCGGCTGCCGGTGGGCGAGGAGGGCGGTCGGTTCACGGGGTCGGCCTCCGGGGCTCCGGCCGAGCGTCGCGGGTCGGGCGGGCGGCCGGGACGGGTCGTCGGGTCGGGTGGCCCGTCGACGTGGATGCCGTTGGCGGACGAGGTTCCCTGGCACCCGCGTGACACGCGGCTGGTGCCGGTACGTCGGCGGGCCGGAGCGGCGGTGCCGCTGCACTTCAGCGGGCCGGCGATGTTGCGGGGGGTGTCCGTCGCGGACGGCATGGCCGTCATCCCGCCCGGTGGCGTGGCGCGCGGCGACGAGGTCGAGGTGCTGGGCCTGCCGTGGGCGGACGCCGGTGGTGTCGGCCACTGGCCCGGCATCACGAGCCCGATGGAAGACCCAACCGGCGGCGCGACGCGGGTGGGCGCCCACCCCACCTCCGAGACGCCGACGCCGCGCGGGCCCACGGCCACCAACCCGCCGGCGTACGACCGGTCGGGGTCACCCGCCGAGCAACCCAGGCCGACCAACACCCCGCCCGCCGAGCAACCCACCCCCGAGCCACCCACCCCCGCGAACCCGCCTGCTTCCGGCGACCTCGCAGTCGCTGACCCGCTGGGCCCGGGGCACTTTTCGTCCGGGCAGTCGGGGTCTTTCGTCGGGTGCCCCACTTCCGTGAACCCGCCTGCTTCCGGCGACCTCGCAGCGTCTGACCCGCTGGGCCCGGGGCACTTTCCGTCCGGGCAGGCGGTGCCTTTCGTCGGGTACCCCACCCCCGTGAACCCGCCTGCTTCCGGCGACCTCGCAGCGTCTGACCCGCTGGGCCCGGGGCACTCTCCGTCCGGGCAGGCGGTGCCTTTCGTCGGGTACCCCACTTCCGTGAACCCGCCTGCTTTCGGCGACCTCGCAGTCGCTGACCCGCTGGGCCCGGGGCACTTTTCGCTTGGGCAGTCGGGGTCTTTCGTCGGGTGCCCCACCTCTGTGAACCCGCTCGCTTCAGGGCGCCCCACCCCAGGTCAGCCGGGGCCCGGGGGAGGGCAATCCGGCGGTGGTAACCCGGCGGGGTGGGGGGCCGGACGACCCGCTGGCGAGCAGTCGGGGGTCGCGGCTGGGGCCCCCGCTTCCGGCGCTTCGCCGGCACCTGGCCAGCCGACGCCCTCGGCCCCACCCATGCCGGAGCCTCCCACTCCCGACCAGCCGAAGTTCGCCGACCCATCCGCCCCGGGGCAGCCGGCTCCCGCCCCCGGGCCATCCGCTCCCGGGCGGTCGACGCTCGCCGGCCCACCCGACCTCGGGCACCCCGCGCGCACGCGTCCGGGACGCGTTTCCGGGCACCTCGCCTCCGGCCCGACACTCGCCCCCGCCCCCGAGCAACTCAACGCCGGCTGGCCGGAGCCCGGGGCTGGGCACCCCCTTCCCGGCACCGCGCCGGTACGCGACCAACCGGCCGCCACCCCCGGACAACTCACCCCTGGTCAGCCGGGGCCTACCCAGCCGGGCCCCTCCGCGAGCCACCCCGCTCCCGCTCAGCCGGGCTCCTCCGTGGAACACCCCGCCCCCGGCCCGCACCCCGCTGCCACACAACCCGGGCCCCCGGTGGGTCACCCCACTCCCGCTCAGCCAGGCTCCTCCGTGGGTCACCCCGCTCCCGCTCAGCCGGGCTCCTCCGTGGGTCACCCCACTCCCACCCAGCCTGGCCTCACCACGGGCCACCCCACCCCCACCCAGCCGGGCCTCTCCGCGAGCCACCCCACTCCCACCCAGCCGGGCCCCTCCGTGGGCCACCCCGCTCCCACTCGCCCCGGGCTCGTCAGGGCCCGCCACCCGTGGGTGGGGGCTGGCGGGGGGCGATTCGCCACCGGGGCGTTTGGCGCGGTCACGGGCTCGGCTACGTTGGGGGCTCCGGGTGGGTGGCCGGGTGGGTTCACCTCGGACGCGTGGGGTGTCGGCTCACCGCTCGCCCCGCGTCCCGGAAGCACCAGCACCCCCGATGTACGGCCGCCCGGAGGAACCGAGTGAAGCTGCCCTCGCACGACGCGGTGGCGCGTAACCAGGAACCCGTCTCCCACCACGTACAGCTGCCGCGCTTCCCCGCGGGGCCGCTGCGGCAGGTCGGGCGGCGGCTGTTGGTCGCGCTGCTCGTGATGGTCGTGACGGTGTTGCTGGTGTACCTGGACCGCGAGGGGTACCACGACAACGCCGACGGCTCCGTCGACTTCCTCGACTCCGTCTACTACTCGACCGTCACCCTCTCGACCACGGGGTACGGCGACATCGTGCCGCACAGTGACGGCGCCAGGCTCACCAACGTGTTGCTGATCACGCCGCTGCGCGTGCTGTTCCTGATCATCCTGGTCGGTACGACGCTGGAGGTGCTCACCGAGCGCACCCGCGAGCAGTTCCGTCTCAACCGTTGGAGGAGCGCCTTGCGCGACCACACCATCGTCGTCGGTTTCGGCACCAAGGGGCGTTCCGCCGTACAGACGCTGTGCGCGACCGGGCTGCGCAAGGAGCAGGTCGTGGTGGTGGACCCGAACCACAAGGTGATCGAGACGGCCAACGCCGAGGGGTTCGCGGGTGTCGTCGGCGACGCGACCCGCAGCGACGTGCTGTTGCGCGCGGAGGGGCAGCGGGCCAGCCAGTTCGTCATCGCCACCCAGCGCGACGACACGGCGGTGCTGGTCACGCTCACGGCGCGGCAGTTGAACAAGGGCGCCAACATCGTCGCCGCCGTCCGCGAGGAGGAGAACGCGCCGCTGCTGAAGCAGTCCGGCGCCGACGCGGTGATCACCAGCGCCAGCGCGGCCGGCCGGCTGCTCGGCCTCTCCGTGCACAGCCCGAGCGCCGGCGCCGTGATGGAGGACCTGATCCAGCAGGGCAGCGGCCTCGACCTGGTGGAGCGGCCGGTGGTCAAGTCGGAGGTCGGCAAGCAGGTGCGGGAGACGGACGACCTGGTGGTGACGGTGCTGCGCGGCCACCGACTGCTGGGTTACGACAACCCGGAGGCGAGCCCGTTGCAGGCCACCGACCGGTTGATCGTGGTCGTACGCGCCCGGCCACCGGCCGAGTAACCCTCACCGACCAGCCTCGGGCCCCTACCGGGGGAGGCCGTGGCGCGGCCCCGAGTGGGAGTGGGCCGCGCGGGTAGCCTCGCGAGCATGCGTGCGATCACGATCCCAGAGCCAGGCGGACCCGAGGCCCTCGTCTGGGCCGAGGTCCCCGACCCCGAGCCCGCCGAGGGCGAGGTCCTCATCGAGGTGGCGGCCAGCGCCGTCAACCGCGCCGACGTGCTGCAACGGCAGGGCTTCTACGACCCGCCGCCCGGCTCGTCACCGTATCCGGGCCTGGAGTGCGCGGGCCGGATCGTCGCCGTCGGGCCGGGCGCGGGCGGCGGCTGGGCGGTCGGCGACGAGGTGTGCGCGCTGCTGAGCGGCGGCGGGTACGCCGAGAAGGTGGCGGTGCCGAGCGGGCAGGTACTGCCCGTGCCGGCCGGGATGGACGTGGCGACGGCGGCGGCCCTGCCCGAGGTCGTGTCCACCGTTTGGTCCAACGTCTTCATGATTTCTCACCTTCGTCCCGGTGAGACGTTGCTGGTACACGGCGGCTCCAGCGGCATCGGCACGATGGCCGTCCAACTCGCGAAGGCGGTCGGCGCGCGGGTCGCGGTGACGGCCGGTAGCGCGGAGAAGCTGGCCGCGTGCGCGGAACTGGGCGCCGACGTACTGATCAACTACCGGGAGCAGGACTTCGTGACCGAGGTGCGCGCCGCGACGGGCGGTGCGGGCGCGGATGTCATCCTCGACATCGTCGGGGCCAAGTACCTGGACGCGAACGTCCGCGCGCTCGCCGTCAACGGCCGGCTCGCGATCATCGGCCTCCAGGGCGGGGCGAAGGGCGAACTGAACCTGGGCGCGCTGCTCGGCAAGCGGGGCGCGGTCACCGCCACGTCGCTACGCGGACGCCCGCTGGCCGAGAAGGCGGCGATCGTCGCGGCGGTCCGGGAACACGTGTGGCCGCTGATCGAGAGCGGCCGGGTCCGGGCCGTGGTCGACCGCACGCTCCCGATGCACCAGGCCCCCGAGGCCCACCGCGTAGTAGAGGGCAGCACCCACGTAGGCAAGATCCTCCTGACCCCCTGACCCCCTGACCCCCTGACCCCCTGACCCCCTGACCCCCTGACCCCCTGACCCCCTGGCTTCTTGGCTTCTTGGCCTTGTGGCCTCCTGGCCTTGTGGCCCGGCCCCCGGCCCCCGGGCCCCGTGGCGTTCTGGCCCTGTGGCCCGGTGCCTTCGGGGCCCTGCCAGCCCCGGCCCCGAGACCTCGTGCCCTCGGGAGCACGTGAGCTTGTGCTCCCGGGAGTGCGTGCCCTCGCACCCTCGGGAGTACGAGATGCCGTGCCCCGGGGAGTACGTGTTTCCGTGCCCCGGGGAGTACGAGCCGCCGCGCTTCGGGCCTCTCGACCTCGTGCCCCGGGGAGTATGCCCCCGTGCCCCGGCCCCCGATCCCATGCCCCCGGGCCGCCGGCCCCCTCGCCCCCGGGCCTCTCGCCTGGCGGTCTGGCGGCCCGGGGGAGGGCGCGGCCCCCTCGGCCCCCGCTCCCGGCCCCTGACCAGCGACATCCCACCCCGAAGCGCGACGCGTGGCCCCGCCGAGAACCACCCGCCACCTCGCGCACGCGTCACCTCGCGGCACACCCACCACCCACCTCGTACGCCCCCACTCGCGGGGCACGCGACGAGTCAGCGAACCACCCCCCCCGTCGTCCACACCGCCCCACCAGACGCGCGCCGCCCCCGCGCGCACCATCACCCACCGCCATGCGCGCCACCACTGCCGCGCACCACCACCCACCGCCGGTAACGCCACCACCCACCACCACGTACGCCACCACCCACCGCCGGTAACGCCACCACCCACCGCCGGTACGCCACCACCCACCGCCACGTGGGCCACCGGCCAACCGCCACGTGGTCCACCGGCCAACCGCCGTGGACATCCCACCGCGCCGATACGCCACCACCACGCGAGCCGCCGCCCCCGCCCGTACGCCCCACGCGAGACACCCCCGCCCGCCCTCCGTGATCCCCCCGTCCCCGTACGCCCCCCGCACGCCCTCGTGCGAGGCCCCGCCGTACGTCTCCCCTCCCACGCCGTCGGCGCCCCAACTCTCCGCTGCCCAGGGCCCTCTCCGGCGCCGCGAACCGCGCCGACGGGCCGGGGTGACGAGCCCTCCGCGTACCGGCGACCCGAGATGCCGAGCCTTTGCCCCCGTGTGACGCTGAGGCCGTCAGTCGATGGATGACGGGACCGAAGGGACACGGCCGTGGTCTCAGCACACCGGCACCGTTCGCGTCACGAGAACGCTCCCCGACCAGACGTTCCCACCCCAGCCAGACCACCCACCCCACCCCGCCACACCCCCTCCACCGCAACCAACCCGCCCCCCACCCGGGCCACACCAACCCACCCCAGGAGCACAGCCCCCAGGGACACACCGCCCACAGGCAGCTCCCACCCCGGGGCCTCACACCGCGAGCCCCACTCCAAGAGCGCGGCCCCCGAGAGCCGCCACCCCAAGGCGCCTCGCCCCGAGACCGCCCGGCCCGAGACCACAGCCCCCGAGACCACTCACCCTGGTGTGCCCCACCGCGAGCCCCACCCCGAAGGCGCGGCCCCCGAGGCCACTCGCCCCGAGGCCCGGCACAAGAGCCCAGCCCCCGAGGGCACGCCCCCCGAGAGCCGCCACCCCAAGGCCGCCCAAGGCGAGGCAGGGCCCGAGACCGCAGCCCCCGAGGCCGCCCAAGGCGAGGCCCGGCCCGGGACCGCAGCCGCTGAAGCCACTCACCCCGGGGCCACCCGACCTGAACCCCACTCCGAGGGCGCGCCCCCCGAAGCCACTCACCCCCAGCCCACCCACCGAGAGAGGCCCTTCCCCAGGGCCCCCCTCCCCGAGGCCCCCCTCCCCGAGGCCACCCGGCCTGAAGGCTCCCGGCCCGAGGCCCAGCACAGGGGCCCAGCTCCGCAAAGCCCCCGCTGCAAGGCCCTCCACCCCGAGGCCCGACACAGGGGCCCAGCCCCCAAAGTCCCCCTCCCCAAGGCCACCCAGCCTGAGGGCCTCCCCAAGGCCACCCGGCCTGAGGGTCTCGTCAAGGCCACCCGGCCCGGGGGTCTCGTCAAGGCCACCCGGCCCGAGGGACCTCGGGGGAGTAACCGCCATGTGGGCGAGCGTCTTGGGTGGCTGTTGGGTGGGGTGTGGGTGTTGGTGCTCGTGGTGGCGGGGCCGGGGTACGCCGTGCCGGTGGGGCCGCCGGAGCCGTCGGGGGCGCGGCTGGCGGGGAGTGGGGCGGGGGAGGGGCGGGCGCATCCCGGGCGGTTGGCGCCGTACGCCGTGACGGGTGACGGTTCGGCGCGGCCGGGCCGACCGACCGGGCCCACCTCGACGCCGCGCCCGGACCAGGCCGATCCGTTCGGTGAGCGGCGGCCCGGGGACACCGACGCGTGGCCCGCGCGGGAACCCGGCACCGGCCCGGACGAGCCCGGGTCAGCCGGCCGGACCGACCACGACGGCATCCTCGACGGCGACCGTGACCAGGGCCGCGACCACGACGGCGAACGGGACCGCGACCACGACCGTGACCACGACCGCGACCACGGCCAGGACCAGGATGAGAACCGCGACCGGGACCACGGCCTGGCCCCCGAGGGTGACGGCCACGGCCGTGCGGACGCGGGTGACGCCGACGCGTCCACGGCACCCCTGGACGGGCGGCCGCCCACGGGCGTCTCCCCCGGCCCGTCCACGGGGCCGGGCGCGGACTCCTCCGAGCCTCCCGACTCCCGGGACGCGCGCCGGGAGCCGGGCTCCGACCAGCCCTCCATCGCGCCCCTCGCGCCCGAGGGCCGGCCACCCTGGGGTGGTTCGCGCGACCACGCGGAGGCGGGCCGGCCGCTGACGGGCTGGGAGCTGCCGGGCGGCCCGCCGGTGCCGTTGCTGCCGTCGGCCCCGCCGGGCACGGCGGGGGACGGCCAGGGGGCGGCCGGGGGCGGTCAGCGGGCCACGGCGTCAGGTGACGACCGGGTGCTGCGCGTCCTCCCCCTCGGCACCGGAATGGCCCTCACGGGCCTTGGCCTGGCCTACTTCGGGCTGCGGCTGCGCCGGCACTGAGCGCGCGGTGGCCGGACGACGCCCCCGCACCGGGCGGTCGGCGTGACGTACGGAACAATGGGAGCCATGAACCAGCCGATGAACGAACGGTCGCAGGAGAGCCCGCACGTCCTGGTCGTCGGTCCGGACGGGATGGCTCTGGGCGGTACCGGCTCGAGCGAGAGCGGCGACGAGTCGCGCGAGGTGCCCGTGACGGACATGGTCGAGCAGCCCGCGAAGGTCATGCGCATCGGCAGCATGATCAAGCAGCTTCTGGAGGAGGTCAGGGCGGCCCCGCTGGACGAGGCGAGCCGGGTCCGGCTGAAGGAGATCCACTCCAGCTCCGTGAAGGAGCTGGAGGACGGTCTCGCGCCGGAGCTGATCGAGGAGCTGGAGCGGATCTCGCTGCCCTTCACCGACGAGACGATTCCCACCGAAGCCGAACTGCGGATCGCCCAGGCGCAGCTGGTCGGCTGGCTGGAGGGGCTCTTCCACGGCATCCAGACCGCGCTGTTCGCCCAGCAGATGGCGGCCCGCGCGCAGTTGGAGCAGATGCGCAGGGCGCTGCCGCCGGGCATGGGCGGCGGCGACGAGGACGACGGCACCCAGCCGCCCGGCGGCGCCCGCTCCGGCCCCTACCTCTGACCCCTCCGCCCGGCCGCCGACGCCCGCGCCCCGACCAGGTGGCGCGCGGCGCACCGCTCGCCCGTCGCGGCCCGCCGACGACGCGTACCGCCGTTCGGCCCGGCCCCGTGCGCCGGGCCGGGCCGTGGTGTCCGCCCGGTCCGTCACGCGTGCGTGCGTGCCCGCGCACCCGGCCCGCGCCGGCCGCGCCCACCCGCCCGTACGCGGCGCGCCGATCACGTGACCCGCGGGGCGCGACGTCCCCGGGAAACGGATCGGTCCCCGCGACCGTCGTGGGTCGGGGGGACCGCTTCGGGTGTGGCGCGCGGCGCCGGTCGGCGCGGGCCTACTCCGGGTTGCCCGTCGAGACCTTCAGTTCGACCTTGTCCTCGTCCGGGTTGAAGGGCTCGCGCTGGTCGAAGGTGTACTCCATGACGGTGCCCTTGCCCCAGGTGTTCTCGTTCATGGGGACGACCTCGTACTTCCAACCCGCCTTCTTCAGGCAGTCCTTCACCGAGTCGATGTAGAGGTACTGGAACTCCGGCATGATGAACGAGCCCGGCTTGTCCGGCGCCTCGTAGGCGTCGGTGCACTTCTCCGGGTCGATCGTCTTGGACGTGTCGCCCTCCTTGAAGTCGGCCGCGACGGTCGTCTCCGTCGGCTTCGCCTTCTCCTCCTTGCCGTCGCCCCCGCCGCCGCCCTTGAGCGCGAAGGCGGCGACCACGGCGATGACCGCGACCGCGGCCACCACGGCCGAGCTGATGACGACCTTCTTGCTGCCACCGCCGTCGCCGCCCTGACCGCCACCGCTCGCGTGGTTCTGCGGGGTGACGTACGGGGCCGGGGCGGGCGCCGGGGCACCGTGGCCGCCGGTGGCGTAGGCGGGAGTGACGTAACCGCCCTGCTGGGGCTGGTGCGGCGCGTACGGGCTGGGGGGCGGCGTGCTGGGGCCGAAGCCGCCGCTCTGGTAGCCGGCCTGCGGGGGCTGGTACGGGGTCTGGACGCTGGGCTGGGCGGGCGGCGCCGCCCGCTGGTCCACCGGCGGGAAGACGGCCGAGCCGACACCGGCGCCGCTGCGCTGGGGGCCACCCCCGGTGATCACGGCGGGGGCGGCGCCGGACTGGCCGCTGCCCAGGATGCGCGCGCACTCGTCGCGCATGGCCTCCGCGGTGGGGAAGCGCTCGTTCGGGTTCTTCTTCAGCGCGCGGGCCACGAGCGCGTCCATGGCCGGGGTGAGCGAGCGGTTGACGCTCGACGGCGCGACCGGCTCCTCCTGTACGTGCGCGTACGCGATGGCCAGCGGCGAGTCCGCGTCGAACGGGAGGCGCCCGGTGGCCAGCTCGAAGAGCATGATGCCCACCGAGTACAGGTCGGAGCGGGCGTCCACGCCACGGCCCAGGGCCTGCTCGGGGGAGAGGTACTGCGGGGTGCCGACGACCATGCCGGTCTGGGTCATCGAGGTGACGCCCGACTGCATGGCGCGGGCGATGCCGAAGTCCATGACCTTGACCACGTTGCGCTTGGTCATCATCACGTTGCCGGGCTTGATGTCGCGGTGCACCAGGCCCATCTCGTGGCTGACCTCAAGCGCGGCGAGCACGTCCGCGGTGATCTTCAGGGCCTTGTCGGCGGGCATCGCGCCGTACTGCCGCACGTCCGCGTCGAGTACCGAGCGCAGCGGCTGGCCCTCGACGTACTCCATGACGATGTACGGCATGAGGCCGCCGTCCAACTCGTCCTCGCCGGTGTCGAAGACCGAGACGATGTTGGTGTGTGACAGCTTGGCGACGGCTTGGGCCTCGCGACGGAAACGTTCGCGGAACGACTGCTCTCGGCCGAGTTCGGTGTGCAGGGTTTTGATGGCGACCTGGCGGTCCAGGGCGGCGTCGTAGGCCAGGTGCACGGAGGCCATTCCGCCCTCGCCCAGGAGGTCCTGAAGCTGGTAGCGCCCGCCGGCGATGGAGTGGCCTTGGTACCGGCCCTGTGCGCCGTGCTGGCTCATCGTGTACTTCCCCCTTGGCGCACTGCCCTTGCCTTTTGGCTTTTCACCTGCGTAGTGATCCCTAGATCTCGGCCAAGTCTGCCCCAGGGGGGCGACACGTCAAGCCGCGTGCCCGTTCCGTGACCGGATGCGCAAGAAGCCGTCACGTGATTTGCCAGGCTCCGCCCGAAACGGGTTTGATGGCCGGTCCATCACGAACCGGTGGACCGCCCGGAGCCTGTAGCGTGCCCTAGCGAAGTACGACCCCCGGCCGCTGGCCTGGGGAACCCTAGCCCGTGCGAGTGGATAGAAACGACGGCGAGGACTGATGGCACAGACCCAGGGCGCTCAGGGGCCCTCCGATTCTGACGCCACTGGAATTGGAATGTCCGATTCGCCGGAGTTTTGGGGCAACGGTGGGTTGATCGGCGACGGACGGTACCGGCTGACGCACAAGCTCGGCCGGGGCGGCATGGCCGAGGTGTTCGCCGCCGAGGACGTGCGCCTGGGGCGCACGGTGGCCGTCAAGCTCCTGCGGGCCGACCTCGCCGAGGACCCGGTCTCCAAGGCGCGCTTCACGCGTGAGGCACAGTCCGTCGCGGGCCTGAACCACCACGCGGTGGTCGCGGTGTACGACTCGGGCGAGGACCTGGTCGGCGCCGGCGGCCGACAGCACGTGGTCCCCTACATCGTGATGGAACTGGTCGAGGGCCACACCATCCGCGAACTCCTGCTCAACGCGGAGGCGCCGCCGCCCGACCAGGCGCTGATCATCGTCTCCGGTGTGCTGGAGGCGCTCGCGTACAGCCACCAGCACGGCATCGTGCACCGTGACATCAAGCCGGCCAACGTCATCATCACCAACGGCGGCGCCGTCAAGGTCATGGACTTCGGCATCGCCCGCGCGCTGCACGGCGCGGCCAGCACCATGACGCAGACCGGCATGGTCATGGGCACCCCGCAGTACCTCTCGCCCGAGCAGGCGCTCGGCAAGGCCGTCGACCACCGCTCCGACCTGTACGCCACCGGCTGCCTGCTGTACGAGCTGCTCGCGCTGCGTCCCCCGTTCACCGGCGAGACCCCGCTCTCGGTGGTCTACCAGCACGTCCAGGACGCCCCGGTCCCGCCGTCCGAGGTGACCGAAGGGGTGCCGCCGGAGCTGGACGGGCTGGTGATGCGCTCGCTGGCCAAGGACCCGGACGACCGGTTCCAGAGCGCCGAGGAGATGCGCGGCCTGGTGCAGTACGCGCTCCAGATGCTGCACGAGGAGGGCGGCTACACCGGCACCTGGAACACCGGTCCCGTCAGCCACCTCGGCGCCGCCACGCCCGCCATGGGCTCGCCCGGCGCCTCCGCGATGCCGCACCCGGGGCACGGCGAGACCTCGCAGCAGCCGGTGTTCATCGGCCCCGGCCGGGACGACGACGGCGGGTTCGACGGTGGCCCGCGCGGTGGCCGGCGCAACCGGACCTGGCTGCTCGCGGCGCTCGCGCTGATCGCCGTCGTGGTGGGCATCGTCGTCGCGGTCAACCTGAGCGGTGGCGACGGGGGCGACAAGACGCCGGGTACGACGGTGTCGCCGTCGGCCACCGAGAAGAAGTCGCAGGAGCCGACGAAGAAGCCCACCAAGGAGCCGACGGAGCCGACGGCCACCGACGACACCTCCACGGGCGGCACCGGCGGCTGGACCCCGCCGCCGACGCGCAACCCGACGACGCCGCCGAAGACCCAGAACCCGACGACGCCGCCGCAGACGCAGAACCCGACGACCGAGCCCACCGACGGCGCGACCGAGCCGACGGACACCCCGACCACGGACGACCCCAACCCGCCGACGACGCCGACCACCGACCCGGCGACCGGCGGCACCGACCCGACGGGCGACCCGGGCGAGGGCGAGGGCAGCCCCGGCGGTGGCGAGGGCGGCGTGTAGCCGACGCCCCCGACCGGCCGGCACCCCCGGCTCCGGCCTTCGTCTCGGCCCTCGACCGGCCGGCCCGGCCACCGGCATCCTCGCGGCGGGGGGGCGGCGGCCCCCCCCGCGGGGGGGGCGGGGGGGGGGGGCCCC
>NZ_JBHVJC010000048.1:0-52756 GCF_042799315.1 Streptomyces sp. NPDC057702
TCACACCCTCGGCCGTCACCAGCCGGTAGGGGGTGGCGTCCGGGCCTACGGGCAGTGGCCCCGGCCCTCGATGTGGTGTTGTCTCGGTCGCCGGGTGGTCCCGGCGACGCGTCCGTCAGGCGGACTTGCGGTTGTCCCGCGGGTGCACGGCGATGTTCATGGCGCCGGAGCGCAGGACGGCCAGCCGCTCGGCCAGCACCTCCTCCAACTCCTCGCGGGTGCGTCGCTCCATGAGCATGTCCCAGTGCGTACGCGCGGGCTTGCCCTTCTTCTCCTCAGGCCCATCGCCATCCACCAGGAGCGCCTGGGCGCCGCACGCCTTGCACTCCCACTCCGGCGGAATCTCCGCCTCTACCGAGAAGGGCATCTCGAATCGATGTCCGTTCTGGCATGCGTACTCCACCGCCTGGCGCGGGGCCAGATCGATGCCGCGGTCGGTCTCGTAGCTGGTCACCACGAGTCGCGTGCCGCGGAGAGCTCGCTCACTCATGAATCGTGCCTCCCGGGCTTTGTCGCCCACAGGACAGGTGTCGCTGTCGTCGTCATCCGTTCAACGTCCGGTCGGCGGTGAAGATTCCCGTAGTGGGACATGCGTCGCCCGTCGTGCCGCCCCGTTGTTCTACCCACCGGCGCCCGGTTTGTCACATCTGACAGTAGATGTCACCCAGCGTTTGCCGTCCTTTAGCGCGCAGTAACGGTCCGCCTGGTAGGTCGAGGGCGTACACTACTCGCCCTCATGCGTCAGCTCTAAATCCGGTCCACTGTGCGGTCAGAAATCGACGTTCACTGATCGAGGGTCTAGCCCTTTCGTACCCTAGTGCGCCCTCTCCTATCCTGGACGCCTCAAGCCGCCCGATGGTTGCCACCGGCCTCCCGCGACCTCTCCGCGTCCGTGGCGTCCGAGGTGTCCGGGGCGTCCGCCGCTCGGCCCGGGCCGCCGGCCACGACGCCGCGCTGGTTCTGGTCCAAGCCCGGGATGGCGAAGAGCCTCAGGAAGAACTGGGCCAGCGGCCCGATCGCCACGGCGTACAGCAGGGTGCCCACGCCGACGGAGCCGCCGAGGGCGAAACCGGTGGCCAGGACGGCCACCTCGATGCCCGTGCGCACCAGACGGATCGAGCGGCCGGTGCGGCGGTGCAGTCCGGTCATCAGTCCGTCGCGCGGGCCCGGGCCGAAGCGGGCGGAGATGTAG
Organism: Streptomyces sp. NPDC057702; assembly: GCF_042799315.1. Lineage (NCBI taxonomy): Bacteria > Bacillati > Actinomycetota > Actinomycetes > Kitasatosporales > Streptomycetaceae > Streptomyces > Streptomyces sp. NPDC057702. The sequence continues at coordinate 1,193 of NZ_JBHVJC010000048.1, forward strand.
AGGCCGGTGGCCGCGCCGTTGAGCACGATGGAGAAGACCAGCAGCGGAACGCGCACGGCGAGCGCCGTCGGCTCGGGCGTCAGCGCCAGCGTCGCGTCCATCATCAGGCCGATGACCACCACGTTGGAGACCGTGCCGAGTCCCGGGCGCTGGCGCAGGGGAATCCACAGCGCGAGCACCGCCGCGCCCGCCAGGATCACCACCGTGCCGATCGACAGCCCGGTGTGCTCGGCGACGCCCTGGTGGAACACGTCCCAGGGGTCCAGGCCGAGCCCCGCGCGGAGTTGGAGCCCCATGCTCACCCCGTACAGCGTCAGGCCGACGTACAGCTGGGTGAGGCGGCGGGTGAGGTGGGTCCCCCTCGGTATCGGCACGGTGCGCTCCTTCGGGTGTGCGGGGTGCGGCCGGGGCCGGTGTGGCGGGGCCGCGTGTGGCCGGGGCCGTCCTCCCGGAGGTGCCGGGTGGTGACGGTGGCCTGTCTCGTGACACCCTGTGGCCCGGTAGTAGGCCACTTCCAGGGCCAATCTCGGAAGGGTGGACTGGTGATCATGGGTGAGTGGACCTCTGCGGTGGGGGCGCCGCAGTTGGCGCGGCTCTTGGGGTCGCAGCGTCCGGCGCCGGGCGCCGCCGAGGTCGCCGGGCGCCGAGTGCCGGCCTACCGGGCCCTGGCCGACGGTGTGCGTCTGCTGGTGATCGAAGGGCGGCTGCCGGTGGCCGCGCGGCTGCCGGCCGAGCGCGAGCTGGCCGCCGCCCTCGCGGTCAGTCGAACCACCGTCGCCGCCGCGTACGAGGCGCTGCGCGGTGAGGGATTCCTGGCCTCGCGTCGGGGCTCGGGGAGCTGGACGGCGGTGCCGGCCGGCAGCCCGCTGCCCACCCGTGGCCTGGAGCCGCTGCCGCCGGAGGCCGCCGGCTCGGTGATCGACCTGGGCTGCGCGGCCCTGCCCGCCCCCGAGCCGTGGCTGACCCGCGCGGTGGGCGGTGCGATGGAGGCGCTGCCGCCGTACGCCCACACCCACGGCGACTACCCCGCCGGGCTGCCCGCCCTGCGTCAGGCGCTCGCCGACCGCTACACCGAGCGTGGCATCCCCACCATGCCCGAGCAAATCATGGTGACCACCGGCGCGATGGGCGCCGTGGCCGCCATCTGTCGCCTGATGGTCAGGCCCGGCGAGCGCGTCGCGGTCGAGTCACCCTCGTACGCCAACGTCCTGCAACTCATGCGCGACATGGGGACCCGGCTGGTGCCCGTGGCGATGGCCGACGGGCTGCGGGGATGGGACGTCGCGGGCTGGCGTCAGGTCCTGCGCGACGCCGCGCCACGGATGGCCTACGTGGTCGCCGACTTCCACAACCCGACGGGGGCGCTCGCCTCCGACGACCAGCGGCGCGCCCTGGTCGAGGCCGCGCGTTCGGCGGGCACCGTGCTCGTGGTGGACGAGACGATGGCCGACCTGCCGCTGGAGCCCGAAGTGCGGATGCCCCAGTCGATGGCCGCGTTCGACCCGTCGGGCAGCGCGGTGATCGCGCTGGGCAGTGCGAGCAAGGCGTTCTGGGGCGGTCTGCGTATCGGCTGGGTCCGGGCCACGCCGGAGGTGATCCGCACCCTGGTCGCGGCCCGCGCGCACGCCGACCTCGGCACCCCCGTCATCGACCAGCTCGCCGTGAACTGGCTCTTCGGCAACGGCGGCTGGGAGGAGGCGGTCGCCATGCGGCGGGCCAGCGCGCGGGAGAACCGGGACGCGCTGGTGGCCGCGCTCCAACGGCACCTGCCCGACTGGGAGTTCACGATCCCGCGCGGCGGGCTCACGCTGTGGGTGCGCACCGGGGGTCTGTCCGGCTCGCGGATCGCCGAGGCGGGGGAGCGGCTGGGGGTGCGCGTGCCGTCCGGACCGCGCTTTGGCATCGACGGGGCGTTCGAGGGGTACGTCCGGCTGCCGTTCACGGTCAACGGCGCGGTGGCCGACGAGGCCGCCGTCAGGTTGGCGTCCGCGGCCCGGCTGGTGGCGACCGGGGGCGGCGCGGAGACGGAGCCGGCCCGGCTGTTCGTGGCGTGAGCGCGCGAGGCCGTACGGGTGACCGTGCGCCCTTCACGCCGCTCTCGGTGGCGTCGGGGGTGCCTCAGCGGGCGGGGGCCGGCCGGGCGCCGGGCCCGGGGTCGCCGCGCCCGCTCTCCCCGGGCGCGGTCATGGCCTCGACGGCCACGCCGACCGTGGTGGGACCCGGCAGCAACGCCAGGACCGCCGCGCGCTCGGCCTCGTTGGTGGCGTCGTCGTACGGGTCGGGTGTGGCGGGGACCTGGAGGCGGTAGACGGGGCCGTCGCCGAGGCGGGCGAAACCACGGCCCGGCGGCACCTGGGGCAGCGGCGAGGTGGGTGGCGGCGCGCCGAGCGTGTGGTGGAGCTGTTCCCGGGTTGCGGGGCCGAGCACCACGCGGGCCCGGGCGCAGGCGGCGACGTAGGGGCCGAGGGTGTCCAGGCTGTCGGGCGCCTCGGCGACCAGCACGCTGATGCCCGCGGGGCGGCCGTGTCGCAACGGGACGCGGAGCGACTCCTGGGGGCCGGGGCGGCTGTCGGCGCGCGGCAGGTGGGTGAGGGCGGCCGGGCGGTCCACCACGATCCACAGCGGACGCCGGGTCTCCTCGGGGACGGGCTGGCCGACCCGCCGTGCCTCGTGGGCGCGCACCAGCCGCCGCTCGGTCTCGTGCGCGGCCCAGTCCAGGGCGGCCAGCGCTCCGGCCGGGTCGCTCTCCACGGCCAGGACGCCGGCCTGGCCGTGCAGGAAGCCGTAGCCGCCGCTGCCCGCGCCGTCGATGACCAGCACGTCGGCGTGCGGCAGGGCCTGCAGGACCAGCGAGCGCAGCAGTGTGGTGGTGCCGCTGCCCGGCCGGCCGAGCACGAGCAGATGCGGCTCGGTGGACCGGGCGCCGGTGCGCCACAGGACCGGCGACGCGTGGTGGGTGGGCCGCCCGCCGAGATCGGTCACCGGGACGGTGCGCCGCACCGCGTCCGGGTCGGTGAAGCCCAGCACCGCCTCGCCCGGCCCCGTCACGAAGCGCTGGGCGCACAGCGTGGTGGGCAGGGCGGGCAGCACGCTGAGGGTGAGCCGGCCCGCCTCCGGGTCCCATGCGAAGCGGTACTCGCGGCCCCGCCCGGACTTCGCGGCCAGCAGCCGTTCGATGTGCCAGCGCGCGGCGGGCTCGCCGTCGGCGAAGTAGGCCGGGTAGCGGAGCGTCAGGTGGGTGGGGCGGCCGTCGTCCGCGAAGGCGTACTCCTCGAAGGCCCGCTCCCAGGTGTTGGCGTACGCGTAGAGCGGGTCGGGGTCGTCGGGGGCGGCGAAGTGCGGCACGAGCGCCTCGTACAGCGTGCGCAGCCGCGCGGCCTCGGCCTCGCTCGGCGCGCCCCGCGCCCGTGTCCGGCGGCGGCCCGCCCAGCCGGCCGCGGCCAACAGGCCGAGCAGCCCCACGAGCGGCCCGTACGGGGCCAGTCCGAGGGCCAGCGCGCAGGCGGCGACGGAGAACAGCGCGGGGCCGCGCCGTTCCCGGGGAGTGCGCTCCCACCGGCCGCGCCCGGCCGAGGCGAGTGCCGGCAGCCCGCGCCCCACGACGAGCAGCGGGTACAGGACGTCGGTGACGCCGCCGGCCAGGGTGCGCGCGAGGGCGCGGCCCCGGGCGTGGGGGGCCTTGGCGGACGGGGCGCGGAACGGGGCGAGGCGGGCCACGGCGATCTCCTGGTGGTGGCGGACGCGGTCAGATCCTGATGTCGCCCAGCAGGGTGGCCAGGCTGGCGCTGCCCGCCTGGATGCTGGGGGCGATCGCCGTGCCGGCCAGGTAGAAGCCGAAGAGGGCACAGACGATGGCGTGCGACGCCTTGAGGCCGTCCTTGCGGAAGAACAGGAAGACGATGACGCCGAGCAGCACGACGCCGGAGATGGAGAGGATCATGACGGGTCTCCTGATGAATGGGACGATCACCGCGAGTGGCTCAAGACTCACAGAAAGTGCGAAAGGGAGAAAGTTGCGAATGGGTGATTTATCGGTCAATTCATTCGCGCGGGAGTGATGATCGATCCGTAGGGTGGGAGTGCGGCGCGGGCCACGCCCGCGGCGACCCGGTGCGGCCAACCGGGCCCGCCCGCACATCGGGGCGGGCCCTCTTCCACAGAGCGAAGGGCGGAATCTCATGAGCGAACACGGCGGTCGCGGCGAGCGGGCGGGGCAGGTCGAGGGGGCGGAGCGCCGCGACCCCACGGGTGTGGCCGGCCAACCCGCGCCCGGCCAGCCCCAGGGGGCGACGGCGAGCGGGGTGGCTTCGGGTGCCGAGGCGGCCCAGGGCGGCGAGCCGGCTCACGACCCGGAGGTGCTGCAACTGGCGGCGAAGGTCTTCGACCTGGCCCGGCACGGTGACACGGACACCCTGGCCGCCTACGTGGACGCGGGTGTGCCCGCCAACCTCACCAACGACCGGGGCGACTCGCTGATCATGCTGGCCGCCTACCACGGTCACGCGCCGACCGTGGAGGCGCTGCTGCGGCGCGGCGCCGATCCGGACCGTGCCAACGACCGGGGGCAGACGCCGCTGGCCGGCGCGGTGTTCAAGGCCGAGGACGCGGTGGTCCGACTGCTGGTGGCGCACGGCGCCGACCCGGCGGCGGGCACCCCCTCGGCCGTCGAGGCGGCCCAGGTCTTCGGCCGTCAGGACCTGTTGGGGCTGTTCACCCAGGAGTGAGCGGCGGCCGTCGAGCCCGGGCGGCGGCCCGCCCGCACGTCGGGTGGACGCGTGGGGCGGGCCGGGCGCGGGGCCTGGTTCCGCGCGTCGCGGGCCGCCGCCCGGTGGCTGGTTCCGGCCGTACGCGGGCCGGGCCCCGGTCTCCCACGAGCCGGGGTGGCGGACGGGGTGCCCCGTAGCCTGTCCGCCATGACAGACAGGGAAGAGCTGGTCAGGAACCGTCCGTTGGGGGCCGAGGCGGCGGCCCTGCGATCGGGTGCGTGGGACGTGCTCGCCCATGTCGCGCGGACCTGCGAGCGCGTTGACGCGCTGGACGGCCGGATATCCGCGTTCGTCGCCGAGCCGGACCGGCGCGGGCGGCTGCGGGCCGAGGCGAAGGCGGCCCTGGCCCGCTGGCCCGAACCGGCGGAGCGGCCCGCGCTGTACGGCGTGCCAGTGGGCGTGAAGGACATCATCCACGCCGACGGGCTGGCCACCGCGGCCGGATCGGCGGTGCCCACAGCGGCTCTGACGGGAACTCAGGCGACGGTGGTGGAGCGGCTGCGCGCGGCCGGGGCCGTGGTGGCGGGCAAGACGGTGACCGCCGAGTTCGCTGTCACGGCCCCCGGCCCCACCCGCAACCCGCACCACCTGGAGCACACGCCGGGCGGTTCCAGCAGCGGCTCGGCGGCGGCCGTCGCCGCGGGCATGGTGCCGCTGGCGGTCGGCACCCAGACGGTGGGTTCGATGATCCGGCCGGCCGCCTACTGCGGTGTGGTCGGGTTCAAGCCCAGCTACGGCCGCGTTCCCGTGGACGGTGTCATCGCCAACGCGCCCGGCCTGGACACGGTCGGCCTCTTCGCCTCCGACGTGGCGGGCGTGGCCCTCGCGGCGGGAGTGGTCTGCGACGACTGGCGAGCTGGAGCGGTGCGAGAGGCGGGCGACGCGGGGCGCGGCCTGCCCGTGCTCGGCGTCCCCACCGGGCCCTACCTCGACCGCGTCGACGCGCCCGCCCTCGCGGCCTTCGACGCGCGGGTCGAACGCCTGCGGAGGGCCGGCTTCACGGTGCGCCGGGTGCCGTTCATGCCGGACTTCGAGACCGTCTACACCCAGCAGTTCCTCGTCAACCGGTACGAGGTGGCGCGCACGCACGCGGAGTGGTTCCCCCGCTTCGGCGACCTCTACCGCCCCCAGACCCTCGCCGCGATCCGCGAGGGGCACGCGGTGACGGAGGCCGACTACGCGGCGGCCCGCGAGCACCAGCGGCGCTTCCGTGACCGGGTGCACGCCACCATGGCGACCGAGGGCCTCGACCTGTGGATCACCCCGGCCGCGACCGGCGCGGCCCCCGAGGGGCTGGCCACCACCGGCAACTCGGTGATGTGCCTGCCCTGGTCGTACGCGGGGTTGCCGGCGCTCACCGTCCCCGCCGGCACCCTCGCCCCCGGCCTGCCGGTGGGGGCGCAGTGTGTGGCACGGTTCGGCGCCGACGAGGAACTGCTGGGCCTGGCGGCGGCCGTCGAGACGGTGACGGCACCGGACACCGCCGCGCCCGACGCGGTCTGAGGCGGTCGCCGGCGGCACCCCGAGGTCCGGGCGGCCGCGCCGACGGGAGCCCGCCCGGGTGCGCCGGCGGCCTCCGCCGGGGGACGGGCGCCACGTCCCGCCCCCGGCCACCTCGGGCGGGGCGGCTCACGGTGTCGGGGGCGGCGGTGGGGCCTCGGACACCAGCACCACGTCCAGGGCGCGCGGGCCGTGCACCCCCTCCACCCGGCTCAGCTCGATGTCGCTGGTCGCGGAGGGGCCCGAGATCCAGGTCAACGGGCGGCGCGGGTCCAGCCGTTCCAGCGCCTGCGGCAGGGAGTCCACCACCTGCGTCGGCACCCGTACGACGCACACGTGGTGGTCGGGCACCAGGGTGAGCCGGCGTCGCCCCTGCCCCGGGCCGGCGTCCAGTACCAGCGTCCCGGTCTCGGCGATCGCCACCGCGCATCCGGTGACCACGCTGTCCACCGCGTCCAGGTCACGGGCCGTCAGGGCCGCCGCGTCGGGCAGCCGCTCGGCGCCGACCTCGGACAGCCAGTCGGCCGGCAACCCGTCCGGCACCACCACCGCGCGCGCCCCGCGCTCGGCGAGCAGCCCCGCGACGACGGCGGGCAGCCCGGCCGCCTCCGTGTGGTGGACCCGGGCGCGGTAGTCCGCCAGGTGCGCGGCGAGCAGTTCGACGCGCTCGGCGGCCGTGCGTCGACCGTGAACCCGGAGGTAGTCGCGGGCCACGTCGTCCCGGTCGGGCCCGGGTCGTGCGCCGTCCGGGCCCGCGGGCCCCTGCCGTGTGTCGGCCAGCGCCCGGCGTACCCGCCCCAGCACCCGCTCCCGGCTGCTCACGCCGTCCCCCGCTCGCCACGGGTGCGCCGCCACCAGTCGCGGAAGGACTCCGCCGGCACCTCGGGCACCTCGCGGCTGCGGGTCCACGCGCGGCCGGGGCCCGGCAACCGCCGTGGGTGCAGCGACCGGGTGCGGGCGGCCAGCCGCTGGCCGGCGCGGAGCGCGCGCGGGTGCTCGAAGGTCCAGCGGGCGGCGCGCATCGCGGCCCGCTCGGCCGCGTGCCCCCGGGCCGGCCGGATCACGGCCCGGGTGCCCCGCACGGTCACCGGGCCGCCCTCCACCACCCGCTCCCGCAGTCGCACCAGCACCTCGGGGATGTCGATGGCTACCGGACAGACCTCGTAGCAGGCGCCGCACAGCGAGGAGGCGTAGGGCAGGGAGGCGTCCAACGGACTGACGGTGCCGCGTAGTTGGGGCGTCAAAATGGCGCCGATCGGGCCCGGGTACGCGGAGCCGTAGGCGTGGCCGCCGGCCCGCTCGTAGACGGGGCACACGTTCAGACAGGCCGAGCAGCGGATGCAGCGCAGGGCCTGGCGGCCCACCTGGTCGGCGAGCGCGTCGGTGCGTCCGTTGTCGAGCAGCACCAGGTGGAAGGCGCTGGGCCCGTCGCCGTCGGTGGTGCCGGTCCACATCGAGGTGTAGGGGTTCATGCGCTCGGCGGTGGAGGAGCGCGGCAGCAGTTGCAGGAAGACCTCCAGGTCCCGCCAGGACGGGATGACCTTCTCGATACCGACGACCGAGATCAGCGTCTCGGGCAGCGTCAGGCACATCCGCCCGTTGCCCTCCGACTCGACGACGACCAGCGTGCCGGTCTCGGCGACGACGAAGTTGGCGCCGGAGACGGCGACCCGGGCCGTCAGGAACTTCTCCCGCAGGTGCAGCCGCGCCGCCTCGGCGAGCTCGGCCGGCTCGTCACCGAGCCCCGGAGGTGCCGGCCGGCCCGCGCGGCCCATCCGGTCCCGGAAGATGTCGCGGATCTCGGCGCGGTTGCGGTGGATGGCCGGCACCAGGATGTGCGAGGGCAGGTCGTCGCCGAGCTGGACGATCAGCTCGGCCAGGTCCGTCTCGTACGCGGTGATCCCGGCCGCCGCCAACGCCTCGTTGAGCCCGATCTCCTGGGTGGCCATCGACTTGACCTTGACCACCTCGCGCTCGCCGGTCTCCCGCACCAGACGGGTGACGATCGCGTTGGCCTCGGCGGCGTCGGCGGCCCAGTGCACCTGCCCGCCCGCCTCCGTGACGGCGGCCTCCACCCGCTCCAGGTAGTGGTCCAGGTGGCGCAGCGTGTGGTCCTTGATGGCGGCGCCGGCCGCGCGCAGCTCGGCCCAGTCGGAGAGCTCGGCGACGGCCGTGGCGCGCTTGGCGCGGATGGTGTGCGTGGCGTGCCGCAGGTTCCGCCGCAGGGTGATGTCGCGCGTGGAGCGCTCGGCCGCCTCGGGGAAGGTGGGCGCGGCACCCGGCGGGGTGGGCATGCCCAGGTGGACGCGGGTCACCACGGGTCTCCTTCCGTGCTGGCCAGGATCTCGGCGAGGTGCACCGGGCGCACCGCGTGCCCCTGGCGGGCCAGGGTGCCGCCGATGTGCGTCTGGCAGGAGTTGTCCACGGTGCAGACCGCCTCGGCGCCGGTGGCCACGATGGCGCGGGCCTTGTCGGCGCCCATGGCGGCCGAGACGGCGGCGTTCTTGACGGCGAAGGTGCCGCCGAAGCCGCAGCACTCCTCGGCCCCCGCCAGCTCCACCAGCTCCAGCCCGCGCACCCGGCGCAGCAGGGCACGCGGCCGGTCGCCCAGCCGCAGCACGCGCAGCCCGTGGCAGGTGGGGTGGTAGGTGACGGTGTGCGGGTAGTACGCGCCGACGTCGGTCACCCCGAGGACGTCCACGAGGAACTCCGTCAGCTCGTACGTCCGCGCCGCCACGCTCCGCGCCGCCTCGGCCAGCGCCCCGCCACGCCCCTCGGCGCGCGCTCTGGCCCCCAGGCGCGGGTAGTTGTCGCGCACCATGGCCGCGCAGGAGCCGGAGGGGGTCACGATGTGGTCGTAGTCGCGGAAGACGTCGGCGTGGTGGCGTAACAGGGGCTCGGTCTCGTGTCGGTAGCCCGTGTTGTACTGCGGCTGCCCGCAGCAGGTCTGGCCGACGGGGAAGTCCACCGCGACGCCCAGCCGTTCCAGCAGGGTGACCACGGCCTGGCCGGTGCGCGGATAGAGGGTGTCGTTGACGCAGGTGACGAAGAGGGCGACGCGCACAGACGCTCCTTTTGGCCCCGACCCGCCCCGCGAGGCGGCCCCGGGCCCTTCCGGTTCGGCCGTTGCCCGGGCCGCTGGCGCCGGCCGCTCGCCGGGGTGTCCCGGGGAGATCGGCCGCGGTGGTCATCCTGCCGCAGCGGGTGAGCGGTGTGAAGGAGGACCGGGCGCGCTCTCCCCGTGCCCGTCGACCGGGTTCGCCCGGTTGGCCGGGGCGGGTGCCCGGCCGGCGACCGGTTCCGTGACCGGGGCGGGCCGGCGGCCGGCGCGAGGCTCAGGCGGCGACCGGCGCCGGTCGGGCGAGCAGCCGGTCGATCTCGCGGACGGCCGCGCCGCCGGCCCGGTTGGCGCCGATGGTGCTGGCCGATGGTCCGTACCCGACGAGGTGGACGCGCGGGTCGCGGACCGCCCGGGTGCCGTCCAGGGCGATGCCACCGCCGGCCTCGCGCAGCCGCAGCGGCGCCAGGTGCTCGATGGCGGGCCGGAAACCCGTCGCCCACAGCACCACGTCCGCCGCGAACGTCCGACCGTCGTCCCAGGCGACGCCCTCGGGCGTGAGTCGGTCGAACATCGGCAGCCGCTCCAGCACGCCCGCCGCCCGCGCCCGCTCCATCGCCTCGGTCATCGGCAGCCCCGTCACCGAGACCACGCTGCGCGGCGGCAGCCCCTGCCGCACCCGCTCCTCGACCATCGCCACCGCCGCGCGGCCGTGCTCCGCGTCGAAGGGCCCGCTGCGGAACACCGGCGGCCGGCGGGTCACCCAGGCGGTCGCGGCGGCCACCTCGGAGACCTCCAGCAGGTGCTGCACGGCGGAGGTGCCGCCGCCGACCACGACGACGCGCTGCCCGGCGAACGGCGCGGGCCCCGGGTAGCGCGCGGTGTGCAGTTGGCGGCCGGCGAACGTCTCCTGGCCGGGGTAGCGGGGCCAGAACGGGCGGTCCCAGGTGCCCGTCGCGCTGATGAGCGCGCGCGGCGCCCAGTCACCGGCCGACGTCCGCACCAGCAGCCGCCCGCCCTCGCCCTCGCGCACCGCGCTGACCTCGACGGGGCGGCGTACGGCCAGCTCGAAGGCGCGCTCGTAGTCGGCGAAGTACGCGCCGATCACCTCGGACGAGGGCCGTAGCGGGTCCGCGCCCGTCAGCTCCATGCCGGGCAGCGCGTGCATGCCGTGCACCTTGCCGTACGTCAGGGTGGGCCAGCGGAACTGCCAGGCGCCGCCCGGCGCGGGGGAGTGGTCGAGCACGACGAAGTCCCTGCCCGGTCGGTACCCGCGACGCCGCAGGTGGTACGCGCTGGAGAGGCCGGCCTGACCAGCACCGACGACCACGACGTCCAGCGGCGTCGGCGCGCCGCCCCCGCGGCCACCCGCGTCGGGGCCCAGGTCCTCGCCCGCCGCCGGACCGCCCGCCGCCGCCCGCTCCCGTACCGCCTCAGCATTGTTCACGCTTCTACTAACTGGGACGGCCCGGAAAACCTTCCCGCCGCCGCGAGCTCGCCGTGTCCCGGCGCGAGCCGGTCGCGCGAGCCGCCGCGAGCCCGCCGGGCGGCCCTTCCGGCCGGGCGGCCCCACACGGCCGGGCGGCCGCTGGCCGGGGAGGGCCGCCGGCCGCGTGGACCCGGCGAACCAGGGCCCCGCCCCGTCCGCCGCGCACCCGGCGTCATCCGTCGTGCGCCCGGCGGCGGTCGCTCGGCTGACCGGCCGGGCGGTCGAAAGGGCCCGTCCGACCCCGCTCGCGCTGGCGGGGCCGGACGGGAACGCCGCTGCCCCTCACCGCCCCCCGGCGATCAGCAGCGGCGCGCCACCCGACGCGGGCGTCGGGTGGCCGTGTGGGGTGGGCGCCCGCGTGTCCTCGAACGAGGTGGCCAGCAGCCCGCGCGCGGCGAGCTCGGGCCGTACGCCCTCGCCGAACCAGTACGCCTCCTCCAGGTGCGGGTAGCCCGAGAACACGAAGTGCTCGATGCCCAGCGCGTGGTACTCCTCGATCCGGTCGGCGACCTCGGCGTGGTTGCCGACCAGCGCGGTGCCCGCGCCGCCGCGTACCAGGCCGACCCCGGCCCACAGGTTGGGGGAGATCTCCAGCTTGTCCCGCGAGCCTCCGTGCAGCGCCAGCATCCGCCGCTGGCCCACCGACTCGCTGCGCCCCAGCACCTGTTGGGCCGCCGCGACCGTGTCCGCGTCCAGGTCCTCCAGCAGCCGGTCGGCGGCGGCCCACGCCTCGCGCGCGGAGTCCCGCGAGATGGTGTGCAGCCGGATACCGAACCGCACCTCGCGCCCCTCCCGCTCGGCCAGCCCCCTGATCCACTCGACCTTCTCCCGCACCTGCGCGGGCGGCTCACCCCAGGTGAGATAGACGTCCGCGTGTCGCGCCGCGACCGGCCCGGCGGCGGCCGACGAGCCGCCGAAGAAGATCGGCGGCCGGGCCAGCCCGCCGGCCGACTCCGCCGTCGGCGGGGCGGGCGGCAGATGCGCCAACCCGCCCTCGATCCGGAAGTGCTCGCCGGCGAAGTCGTACGGCTGCCCGCGCCACGCGCCGCGCACCACCGACAGGAACTCCGCCGTGCGGGCGTACCGCTGGTCGTGGTCGAGGTGGTCGCCGAACCGACGCTGCTCGGCGGAGTCGCCACCGGTCACCACGTTCAGCAGCAGCCGGCCGCCGGTCAGCCGCTGGTAGGTGGCCGCCATCTGCGCGGCGAGCACCGGCGAGAGGACCCCGGGCCGGAAGGCGACCAGGAACCGCAGCCGCTCGGTGTGCTGGGCCAGGGCCACCGTCGTCAGCCACGCGTCCTCGCACCAGGTGCCGGTCGGCGTCAACACGGCCTCGAAACCCAGGTGTTCGGCGGCCTTGGCGATCTGCGTCAGGTAGGCGAGATCGGGGGCGCGTACCCCGCTCACCGGACCGATGCCCGAGCGTCCGCCGTCGGCGGCGGCGTAGGCGTACCGGTCCACCAGGGTGCGGCCGTCGCCGCCGGTGGGCAGGAACCAGTGCAGGTGCACGGACATCAGTGAGCCTTTCCGTAGGAGCGGGGCTTGGCGGTGGACGGCGGCAGCCCGGCGTTGAACCGGGTGTCCACGAAGTCCCCGAAGTCGAACCGGCGCGGGGTCAGGCCCAGGTCCGCGAAGGTGTCGGCGATCTTCTGCTCGGAGGCGATCGCGGCCTGGTCCACCGCGACGGTCACCCGGGTGCCGTGCGACCGGCGCACCGAGTCCAGCGCCGTCTCGTAGGGCAGCCCGGTCTCCTTGGCCCACACCTTGGCCCACTCCTCGGGGTGCTTGAACACCCAGCTCTGGGCGCGGCGCAACCGCTTCAGGTAGTCGGCGATGGCCTTGGACTTCCCGTCGTTGCCGAGCGCGGAGGGGGCGGCGACCTGGAAGCCGAGACCGTTGACCACACCCTGTCCCGTGGTGAGCACCCGGGCGTCCGCGCTGCGCAGGGCCTGTGAGGTGTACGGGTCCCAGATCGCCCACGCGTCCACCTTGCCCCGGGTGAACGCGGCCAGCGCGTCGGCCGGCTGGAGCAGGCTCACCTTCACGTCGTCGATCGACAGCCCGGCCTTGGCCAGGGAGGCGGTCAGCTGGAAGTGCGCGGAACTGCCCTGGGCGACCGCGACTGACTTGCCCTTCAGATCGGCCGTCCGGCGGAACGAGGACCCGTTCTTGACCACGATCGCCTCGCCGTACGAGGTGCCGTGCGTGGCCGCGACCACCTTGATCCGCGACTTGGCGGCGGCGGCGAACACCGGCGGCGTGTTGCCCACCGCGCCGATGTCCACGGCCTTCGCGTTGACCGCCTCCAGCAGCGGCGGCCCCGAGGTGAAGGTGGACCACCTGATCTTGTACGGCAGGTCGTCCAACTCGCCGGCGGCCCGCAGCACCGCCTCCGAACCACCCTTCTGGTCGCCGACGTTCAGCGTCACCGAACCCTTGCCGTCGGTGTTGCCCGACCCGCCCGAACCGCTGGCCGACGACGTGCCCGAGCAGCCCGACAGCAACAGGGTCAGCGGAAGCAGCAGGGCCGGGATGGTGATGGTGGTGCGCGCTCTCATGTCAGCGAGTCCGTTCGGGTGCGAAGGCGGGCGGTGGTCCGGGGGCGGGTGAGTGGCGCCGAGCCCGGGGCGGAGCGTGCGGCGCGGCGCTCGCTCGAAGGGCGGCGGCACCCGTGGTCCGCGAACGGCGCGGGGCCGGCGGGCCGCCCGGGGCCCGCGAGCGGTGCGGACGAGGGGAGGTGCACGCTCACGCCTCCCCGCCTACGTCGACCGAGGCCGGGGCGGCCACACCCAGGTGGTCCAGGAGCGTGGCGCGCAGCGCGGTGAACGCCGGGTCGCCGATGTCGCGCGGCCGGTCCAGACCCACCGGCGTCTCGTACGCGATCACCCCGCGGTCCATCACCAGCGCGCGATCGGCCAGCAGCAGCGCCTCGTCCACGTCGTGGGTCACCAGCAACACCGCGCAACCACGCCGCTGCCACACGTCGGCCACCAACCGCTGCGCCGTGATCCGGGTCAGCGCGTCCAGCGCGCCGAAGGGCTCGTCGAGCAGCAACAGATCGGGCTCGCGCACCAACGCCCTTGCCAGCGAAGCACGTTGGGCCTCCCCGCCGGACAGGGTCTTGGGCCAGGCGGTGGCCCGCTCGGCCAACCCGACCTCGGCCAGCGCCTGCTCGGCCTTCGCCCGATCAGGGCGCCCCGGCAGGCCCAACAGCACGTTGCGCCACACCCGCTTCCACGGCATCAGCCGGGGAGCCTGGAAGGCGACCGCCCGAGCGCGCGGCACCCACACCCGGCCCTCGATCTCGCGATCGAGACCGGCCAACACGCGCAGCAACGTCGACTTCCCGCACCCGCTGCGCCCCAGCAGGGCCACGAACTCGCCCGGCCGGACCGTCAGATCGAGGTCGTCGATCACCCGTCGCCCGCCGAAGGACCGACTGAGCCCAGCCACCTCGATGGCCGTCTCGGCACCGTCCACAGCGGCACCCGCCTCACCCTGGGCGGTGCGGGCCCGGGTGGCGGTCGGGGCGGCTGCCTTCGGCTCCGCGTCGCTGGCCGGTGCGTCGGTGGCCTTCGCGGGGTCGGTGCGCGCGCTGGTGGCCTTCGCGGGGTCGGTGCGCGCGCTGGTGGCCTTCGCGGGGTCGGCCCGTGCGGTGTCGGCCCGTGCGGTGTCGGACGCCGTGGCGTCGGTGGCCGCCGCGTCGCTCGGCGCTGTCGCGCCCCGCGCCGGTGGCACGTCGCTCGCGTGCTGCTCGGCCCGGTCGGCGGCCGTCTTCTCCAGGGGGCCTACGCGCCCGTGAACGTCGGTCGCCATTGCAGCAACAGCCTTTCCAGAGTGCGGACGATGAAGTCGGCGAGCAGCCCGAGGACCGCGTACACGAGCAGGCAGACCACGATCACGTCGGTCTGGAAGAACTCCCGTGCCCGGTTGAGCAGGAAGCCGATGCCCTCGTCGGCGTTGATCGTCTCGCCGAAGACCAGCGCCAGCCACGCGGTGGCCAACGAGTACCGCAACCCGGTCATCGCGCCCGGCAGCGCGCCCGGCAGGACGACGTGCCGCACCAGGCCCCACCGTCCCAGGCCGAGCGCCGTGCCGGCCTCGATGAGTCCGGCGTCCACGCCACGGATGCCGGCGTAGACGTTGAGGTAGAGGTGGAAGGCGACGCCGAGCGCGATGAGCGCGATCTTCGGGGCCTCGCCGATGCCGAGCCAGATGATGAACAGCGGGATCATGCCGACCCAGGGAATGCTGCGCAGCATCTGCACGCTGGCGTCGATCAGGTCCTCACCGAGCCGGGAGAGCCCGGAGAGCAGGGCGAGTGTGACGCCGACGACCCCGCCGAGCAGCAGCCCGACCAGCACCCGCTGTACGGACACCGCCATGGCGTCCGGCAGCGTGCCGTCACGGGTCATGTCGGTCGCGGTGCTGGCGATGGTGCCGGGCGAGGCGAGCGTGTCGGGGCTGAGGACCCCCGTCGCGCTGCACACCTGCCACAGGGCGAGCAGGACGACGGGGCCGGTGGCACGGCGCAACCAGCGCGGCACGGACCGGCGGCGCGAGGACAGGGGAACAACCGGTTCGAGGACCGGAGACATGGGGGCTCCACGGAAGTGGGTAAGCCGAAGCGACCGTCGGCGCGCGGCGCGCGCAGCACACACCGGGGGCGGTTCGGACGAGCGGGGCGAGCGGGGGCGGCGACAGCGCGTACCCCACCGTCGAGCCATGTCGACGGCGGCACGCGCGCCGGTTACCGGTCCGACCGGGCCGCCTGGCTCAGGAGCGAGCCGGGCGGAGCGGCGGAGCTGTCAGCGCGAGGGGGAACGCGGTAGGGAAGCGGGAAACGGTGCGTCAGCGGGCGCGGCGACACGCGGCGGAGACCACCCGCAGCAGGTCGATGTGACCGCGCGTGGTGAGCAGAGCTGACGTAGACATGCGCTCGAACGTAGCGACGGGTCCCGTACGGGTCAACGCCCGTCTCGCCTGCCGGACCTTTGTTGCGGTGGCCTTACGGACGTGCGTACCGGCGCGAGGGACCGGCGTACGCGGGCGGGTGGGTGGTGGCGGGTGGGAGTGGGGCGCGCGGCTGTCGGACGGCTCGTCAGGGTGGGACAGGCCAGGGGCGCCTGGGAAGGGCTTCGTACCGAGTGGCGGGGTGTTGTCGCCCGAGGTCGGGCGGGTGGTGGCGCGCTCGGGTCCAGCGCGCCGTGGTCGCACTGGCGATGGGGCGGCCACGCGATGGGGTGACGGCCGGATGGGTGGTGTTCCGCTGGGGCAGGACGCCTACGGCCACCCAGTCAGTGGCCGTCAGCCCGTGGTGAGTCCTCCAAGGAGCCGTTCGTGTCCATGATCCAGACCGGCAAGGTCACCCTGTCCTCCAACCAGCCGATCGAGACCCGGGGAGGCGAGACCTCCACCTTCACTCGCGTCACCTTTCCCACCCCGTTCCCCGACGGCGCGCAGGTGGTCGTGCTCACCCAGACACAGACCTTCAACGGCCCGGAGACCCCTGGCATCCGCCTGCACGACGTCAACCCGCGCGGCTTTTTGATCCGCTTCAACGAGGTCAACGTCAACGCGAACGTGCGGAGTGACGGCCGGCACGCCTCCGAGACCGTTGGCTGGATCGCCAGCACCGTCTGACAGCGGGCGCGGGACCGGGGCGCTGGTGTGCGACGCGCGTCCGCGCGGACGACGAGACCGGTGCGGCACCCCGCGGGGCCTGTCGCACCGGAGTCGGCGGGGCGGCCGTGACGGTTGTGGCCATGTCGGAGCCCGCGACAGGGGAGAGGACGCCGAGCGCCTTGGCACGCTTCTCGCCCTCGAAGTTGGTGGTGACCAGGGAGAGGGCGCTGGGCACGGCGACCGCCGCATCGACGCCCTGTCCGGGCCAGGCCCGCGCTCCGGGTCGGCCTGCGTCGGCCACCGTGCCGGCGCCTCCTTCGCGGGACCACGCTCGGGCGCGGCGAGCGGCGGTAGCGGTGAACGCGCCGCGGACGGGTGACGCGGACGGGTTACGGCCCGGCCACGGGCCCTTCCCGGTGACCGGCATCGGAGTGCGACGAGGCCGCCGGGGTCCGGTGCTGTCGGTCCAGCCCCGCCCGTACCGCGCCCGCCAACACCCGGACGGCGACCCCGACGAGCAGCAGCCCACCCGCCATCTGCGCCATCGTGAGCGCCCGCCCGGGCTCCGAGCGTGCCGTGATGTCCCCGTAGCCGACGGTGCTGAACGTGGTCAGGGTGAAGTACAACGCGTCCGTCCTGGTCAGCGGCTCGCTGAAGGAACCGGGCGCGGAGCGGCCCAGCAGGTAGTACGAGGCCGCGAAGAGGAGCAGGAACAGCACCAGTGTGGTGGTCAGACCCTCGATGGCCCGCAGCCGTGGATGGGGGGACCGCGTGATGGCCCGAACCTCCCAGCAGAACACCAGGAGAACCGCGAGCAGGCCGCACACCAGCAGCAGCGACGTGCCGGCCGTGAGCCGCTCGTCCAGGGGAAGCAGGTAGTAGGCGGTGACGAGGCCGCCGGCCACGAGACAGGCACGCGTGACGGCGACCCAGGCGGCGCGTCGGAGCAGGCCGAGCCATCCGCGCGGGGCCGCTTCACGCGGGTCCCGGTCCCTGTCGCCGGCGCTCGTGCCGCCCATCTCACCTCTCCTCGCACCGTCCAACCCCCGTGGTCCGAGCATGCCCGCAGCTCACCCCGCCGCCCCGACGACAAGGCGGGATCACCCCTGACGGGTGACCCCTTCCCCAGCTCCGACCCACCCTCGGGAACAGACCCGGAGGTGCGCCCGGTGCGCACCTCGTCGTCGGTGTTCCCGGGAAGCCCGTCAGAGGTTTAGACCGCGATCACGCTTCCCGCCTGCCACTCGTTCCGTGGCGGCTGTGTCCACCCTGTTGCGTCGCTTGTGGTACGCGACGGTCAGCACGGCCAGCAGCGGTCCCCACAGAATCAACGGCGTGTAGCAGATGTAGAACCAGGCGGATTCCCAGCCGCCGGCCTTTCCGGGGAAGTCGTCGGGCAGGTCGTCGCCACGGATCGTGGTGTCCTGGATCTCGTTGACGACGGCCAGGACGGTGAACACGGCCGTGAGGAGCGTGGCTCCGAGGGCGGCCGGGATGACCGCGACTCTCGTCGGGACACGGCGCCCGCGCAGGCCGGGGACCCAGTGCGGGAACACCTCGCCCCAGCGGGCCACGAGCCCGATCGCGGTGAAGGCGAGAAGCTCGGAGAGCACGGAGAGGAAGAGGATGTACAGGTTGAACCCCCTCTCGAACGCCGCGGGAAGTCGCCACAGGCTTGAGGGCAGGACGACGAGTGGTACGGCGTAGGCGGTGAGCCGCAGCCAGCGGGGCACCGTGGCGACGGGCTCGTGGGCGGCCCGCCAGGCCGAGCGGAGCCGACCGGGCGGGGCGACCACGAGGGTTTCGATGTCTGGGAGGGGTGCATGTCAGTCCTCGGCTTCGGCAGGCTGGCGCTTGGCGCGTTCACGACTGACCATCGCAGCCGCCCCGGTGCGCGGGATCGCGCCACGGAGTGAACTCGCCTCCGCCGCTGGGCGTACGGCCGGCGCGACCTCGGGATGACACCGGGTGCTTCGACATCGGAGGGTGTGTCCGAACGACGAGTTCACCGCCCTCCGGGCCTGGGCACTCGTCGCGGATCGCCTCAGGCGGGTGGCGGGAGTGCGGCGAGGCGGGCCGCTCCATGGTGGCCGTCCTCGTCGCGGCGTCAACGAGTGGCTGTGATCGAAGCACTGGGAGCACGCACCGGCCGCTACGATGCGGGCCATGGAGTGTTTCGACGCCCGGCGTACCCGTCGCTGAGGAGCCCGTCTCACCGCCGTTTCTCCGGCAGGGAGCGGGCTGAACGATGTCCGTGTTCCACCCCGGGTATCAAGCCCTTGGCCTGAGAGGCACACCTCCGTGCTCATCCGCGCGTTCACCCAGCACGACCTCGCGGCACTGACCGCACTGACCATCGACACGTTCCGGCCGTTCTACGAGGAATCCTTCCGCCCACGGGTGGGCGAGGCCGTCTTCGCCGTTCAGCACGGCGACTGGCGCGACGACTACCGCGAACAGGTCGCCGAACTCCACGCCCCCGAACGGCACACGCACGTGGCCGTCGCCGAAGTGGAAGGCGCCGTCGCGGGTTACGTGGCGTGGAGCGTCGACCCTGCCCGCAGGAAGGGCGAGGTCACGATCCTGGCCGTCGCGACCCAGCACCGCCGTCACCATGTGGGCACGGCACTGTGCGAGCACGCCTTCGACCGGATGCGGGCCTTCGGCGCCGAGGTCGTCGAGATCGGCACCGGAGGAGACCCGTTCCACGCGCCGGCTCGAGCGCTCTACGAGGCGCTCGGGTGCACTCCCTACCCGGTCACGGTCTACTTCCGTCAACTCTGACACCTCCCGGGCGGGCGCCCCCGGACGCCCGCCCGGGGGCGGCGGTCAGCTACAGAGCCCCTTCCGCAACGGGCCCCGGCGCCACCTCGGGCACCATCCGCCCTGTCCCGCGACGACGCGTGGGCGCCGGGTGTCGGCATGCGGGTCGTGCCAGAGGGCGTAGCTCCGCACCACGCCCGGCCGCGCCGCCGGGGCCCCGGTCGGACCCCTGTGCCGGCCCGGGCCCGCCGGGAGTGATAGCGGGTGGGGCGGCCCGAACGCGTCCACGCGGATGTCAGCGGGCCACGGCCCGGCGGTAGCGCTCGTCTCCGGCCAGGAGGGCGCGGTGGGTGTCCTCGGCGGTGATGACGCCGTCGTCCAGGACCAGGACGCGGTCGGCGACGTCCAGAAGTGGCGGACTGCTGGTGATCACGATCGTGGTGCGGCCACGGCGCAGCCGCGCGAGGTTGCGCGCGATGAGTTGTTCGGTGACCGCGTCGACGGCTGTCGTCGGGTCGTGCAGGACCAGCGTGTCGGTGTCGGCGGCGAGTGCGCGGGCCAGGGACAGGCGCTGGCGCTGCCCGCCGGACAGGTTGGCGCCACGGTCGCGTACCGCGTAGTCGAGGCCGTCCCGGTGCAGGGCGACGACATCGGTCAACATGGACGCCGCGACGGCCTCGGCCACCGTGCCGCTGGTGCCGGACGGGTCGATGTTCGTACGGAGGGTGCCCGCGAAGATCTCCCCGTCGTACGGGTTCACCAGCAGGTGGGCGCGGAGTGCCTCGATCGACAGGTCCGCGATGGCGCGCCCGCCGATCCGCACCACCCCCTCGTACGTCTGGGGCGCGGTGCGCACGGCCAGGATCGAGGCGAGATCGGCCGCCGCGCGGGGCTCGTAGGCGGCGATCGCCACGAAGTCGCCGGGGCGGACTTCGAACGTGAGCCCGCGCAGGGACCCGTGTCGGACACGGTCGACGTCGAGTTCGTCGCCGGTGACGGGGTGCTGGGAGCCGGGGGTGGTCACCGGTGGCGCGGCGAGCACCAGGGACATGCGCTCGGCCGAGGCGCGGGCGATCATCACGTACTTGGGCATCTCCGAGAACAGCTTGAGCGGCTCCATGACGAACTGCGCGAGGCCCACCGCCATCACCAGCTCCCCGACGGTGATCCGGCCGTCGAACGCCAGCCAGCCGGCGGTCAGGGACACGGCGGTGGCGAGGGCGGCACTCAGGGCCAACGCGGCGCCCTCGTACGCCCCGTGCACCCGGGCGACCGTGATGGCCTGCTCCTTCGCGTCCGTGCTGACCCGGCGATAGGACGCGAAGGCGGCGTGGTTGCCGCCGAAGCCGTGCAGCGGGCGCAGGCCGGTGATGAGGTCGGCGACCTTGGCGCCGGCGCGTGCCACGCGGGCCTGCTGTTCGCGCGTGCTGGCCCCGATCCGTTGGGACATGACGGCCAGGATCGACAGGACGGCGACGGTCCCCACGATCACCAGCAACCCCAGTCGCACATCGGCCAGGCCGAGCGCGGTGGCCGCGACAGCGATCGCGACCAGGGAACTGACCAGCAGCGGCACCACCTCGACGATGTCGGCGGTCTGGTCGGCGTCCTCGGTGGCGATGGTCAGCACCTCGCCGGACTTCAGATCGACGTCCCTGGCCACCGGCTGGAGCCCGCAGGCGGCCACCTGTACGCGCCAGTGGTGGGCCTCGGTCGTGTTGGCCTTCTGCAGGACGCGCATCCCGAACCGCCACGACAGCGACACCGTGGTGATGATGACGGCCAGGGCGCCGACGGACAAGCCCAGCGCGAGCAGGCTCCGGTCCCGCATCGTGTGTTCGACGATGAGGCCGAGCGCGATGGGGAACGCCGTCTCGCCCGCCTGGTACAGGCCCATGAGGGCGGTGCCCCCGGCCATGGCGCCCATGTTGCGGCGCAGCGCGACCCGCAGGATGTCCGACCCCGGGCGGGGTCGCTGGGTGTCAGGGGACTTCGTCACGGTGGCAGGCCATCGCTTCCGGGGTACGCGGAGCCGTCGGTTGAGGGGTCGGGCCGTCGGGACCGCGATCCCGGGGGAGCGGTCAGAGCGGCCACAGACGTGGGAGTGGTCGGGGCGTCGTCGGGAGGGGCCCGCCGCGCGACGCGACCTCGCTCACCGCGCCCGCCCCGTCATCGCCGGGGTCAGGAGTCGGGCACGCGGGCCACCTCGCTGCCCCTGGTCCAGGCGCGCCACAGCCGGGCGTACGGCCCGCCCCGGGCCACCAACTCCTCGTGCGTTCCCTCCTCCACCACGCGCCCCGCGTCGAGTACGGCGATCCGGTCGGCGGCCATCGCCTGGGTCAGCCGGTGGGCGACGAACAGTGCCGTACGCCCCGCGCACGCGGCCCGTACGGCACGCTCCAGCTCGGCGGCTCCCGCGCTGCCCGCCTCCGCGGTCGACTCGTCGAGCACCACCACCGGCGATGAACCCAACGCCAGTCGGGCGAGCGCGAGTTGGGCGACCTTGGTGCTGTCCAGGCGCGCCCCGCCCTCGCCGACCACGGTGCGTATCCCGTCGGGGAGCAGCTCCACCCACTCGGCGGCACCGACCGTGCGCAACGCGTCCGTCAACTGGGCGTCGCTCGCCCCGGGCGCGGCGAGCCGCAGGTCGTCGGCGAGGGGGCCCGAGAACACGTGGGTCTCCTGGGTCAGGATGCTCACCAGGGCCCGCGCGCCCGCCTCGTCCAGCCCCGCGAGGTCGTGCGGCCCGACGCGTACCGACCCGTGCTGCGGGGTCCCGATGCCGGCGACCAGCGCGGCCAGGGTGGACTTGCCCGCGCCTGTCGCTCCCACCAGGGCGAGCGAACCACCCGCGGGGATGGTGAGGTCGACGTCCCGTAGTGCCGGTTCCTCGGAGTCGGGGTAGCGGAAGGTCAGGCCCGCCACCCGCACCGGGTACGGCCCCTCGCTCGCGGGAGCGACGGACGCGTCGCCCACCAGCCGCTCCTCCGCTGGCTCCTTCACCACCCCGACCAGGCGGGTCAGGCTCGCGCCCGACTTCTGCGCCTCGTCGAAGGTGAACATGATGGCGCCCAGCGGTGTGAACAGCCGGTGGAAGACCAGCGGGGCCGCCGCCACCTCGCCCAGGCTGGCGGCGTCGGCCTCCAGCAGGGCGTAACCCACCACGAGGATCAGCACCAGGCCGATGAACTCGGCGCGGTTCTCCCGGCCGACGAACCGGCCGAAGAAGCGAAACACCTCGACGCCCAGGTCGCGCACCCGCCAGGACTCGCGGGTCACCTCAGCCCGGACGGCGTCCTCCATGCGGTACGCCCGGACGGTGTCGATCCCGTTCAGGCCGCTGATCAACGCCTGCGCGCGATCGGCCTGGGCCAACCGCTGCGCACGGTAGAGCGGCGCGGAGCGGGGCAGGTACCAGCGCAGGGCCAGCCCGTAGGCGGGCAGTGCGCCGGCACCGGCCAGGCCGAGTCGCCAGTCCAGCCCGAACATGCCCACCGTGGCGATGACGACCAGCACCCCGGCGGAGAACACCGTGGGCACGGCGGTCCGGATGCCCTTGGACAGCACGGCCACGTCGTCACCGACCCGGGAGAGCACGTCACCGCGCCCGACCCGTTCGACGCGCGCGCTCGGCATGCCCAGCACCGCGCGTACGGCGCCCTCCCGCAGCCGGGCGAGCAGATCCGCGCCCAACCGCCCGACCAGGTACGTCGAGACGGCCGTGGTCGCCGCACCGAGCAGGGCGGCGACCACCATCGTGACCCCGACGGTGACCAGTACCGAACGGGACCTCTCCGCCACCACCCCGTCGACCACCCGCCCCAACAGGAGCAGGGGAAGCACCTGGAGTGCCGCGCCGGCCACCGTGGTGAGCACGGTGGCGGCGGTGAGCCACGGAGCCCGGCGACAGTGCGCCGCCACCCACCGGGCGGCCTCGGGGCCGGTCGCGGTCCGCAGGGTAGCCGGCGCGGGGCGGTCGTCGTCGCTCACCGACCGACCACGTCCGGCCGGCGGGAGGGGAAGCGCGGGAACCTCATCCCTACTTGACCGACTTGACGAGTTCGTCGATCGCGTACGGCAGCGACAGCAGCGTGCCCTGGGACATGGCCGCGCCGACCGCCGGCCCCTCGCTGTCCAGCAGGTACGAGACCTTGCCCTGCTTGACGGCGGACAGGTTGGCGAACAGCTTGAACTTCTTGAGCGCCTCGGTGTCCGCCTTGTCGTTGATGACGAAGACGCGGTCGACGTCGACCAGGTCGATGCGCTCGGGGGAGAGTTCGGTGGAGAAACCGCCGCCCGCGATCTTGTCTATCTCGGTCTGGTACGTGAACCCGGTGCCCGTCACCAGGCGCCCGCGTACGTCGGTCGAGGTGAACGGAACCACCGAGTCCTTGTACCAGGACAGCGCGACGGCCTTCTGCTTCGCGAACTCCGGGTGGGCCTTCTTCGCCGCGTCGAGCCTGCCCTGGATGCCCTGGACCAGCTTGGCGCCCTCGTCCTCCTTGCCGAGCGCCTTGGCGATGTGCTTCGCGTTGTCCTGCCAGGGGGCGCTGAAAGGTTCCTTCTCGGTCTTGGTACGCCCCACCGTGCGCGCGATGGCGGACAGCTTGTCGTAGGCGGCCTTGTCGATCTCGGAGTAGACGGCGATGATCAGGTCCGGCCGCAGCGAGGCGATCTTCTCGTAGTTGGGGCCGGAGTCACCGTTTTCCATGATGACCTCGGGGCGGGTCTCACCCCACTTGTCCTTCACCCAGGGCCACTGGGTGTTGATGTCGAGGGAGGTGCCCGCCGGGTTCGGATACTGGTCGACCATGCCGACCGGCTTGACGCCGAGCGCCAGGACGGCCTGGTCGTCCGTGTAGCCCACCGTGACGATCCGGCGGGGGGCCTTGGTGATCTCGGTGGACCCGAACGCGTGCTCCACGGTGACCGGGAAGGTGCCGCCGGCCGCCGGCGAGCCGCCGCTCTCCTCGCCCTTGGAGTCGGCACCGCATCCCGCGAGCAGGGTGACGCCCAAGGTCGTGGCGGACAGCACCGCCGCCAGCCGTCGCCATGGCCTGGCAGGCGTCGATCGGGGAGTAGGCATGCGAAATCCCTTGCTTTCGTGCTGTCCACTGCGCCCCGATGTGGGGCAGGCACACCTTATACCGCGCGATTTAGGCCAGCCTACCCTCACCAGATCGTCCGGTTCCTCGCGCCCGAGGCACCGCCCGCCCTCCCGCGCGAAGCGGGCAAGTCGCCCGGCACACCGCACGGATGGGGCCGCGCGCACCCGCCCGTGGCGGTCGGTTCGCGAGGCCGCGGGCGCCCCGGGCGCCATGGGTGGCCTCGCGTGGGTGGGCCTGCCACGCGGGCGGGTTACGCGTCGAGCCGGACGTGCGTACGGCCGATCGGCACGATGAGGGGCCGATCACCGACCGGGTCGTCGATCACCTTGGCGCGCAGCCCGAACGCCTCGTGCAGCAACTCGGCGGTGATCACCTCCCGTGGGGACCCCTGTGCCAGGATCGCCCCGTCGCGCATCACGACGAGGTTGTCGCTGTAGCGGGTGGCCAGGTTGAGGTCGTGTAGCACCATCACCACGGTGCACCCCGACTCGTGCAGGTCGTCCACCAGGTCCAGTACGTCGATGGCGTGCGCCAGGTCCAGGTAGGTGGTCGGCTCGTCCAGCAACAGCAGGTCGGTTCCCTGGGCCAGGGTCATCGAGATCCACACGCGTTGCCGCTGCCCACCGGAGAGCGAGTCGACCGGGCGCCCCGCCAGGTCGGACACCCCGGTCATGGCCAGCGCCTTCGCCACGATGTCGGCGTCGTCCGACGACCACTGGCGCAGCCAGCTCTGATGGGGGTGGCGCCCCCTGGCGACCAGGTCGGACACCGTCAACCCCTCCGGGGCGACCGGCGCCTGCGGCAGCAGGCCGAGCTTCCTGGCCACGTCCCGGGTCCTGAGCCTGGCGATGTCCTCCCCGTCCAACAGCACCGCGCCGCTGGCCGGCTTGAGCAGTCGCGTCAGGGTGCGCAGCAACGTCGACTTGCCGCATCCGTTGGGCCCGATGATCGTGGTGACCACCCCGGGCGGGATCGCCACGTCGAGTGCGTCGATGACCGTCTGGCCGCCGTAACCGACCGTGATGTCCCGGGCCGCCAGCCGCGAGGCGGCGGTGTCGCCGGACCCGGTCGTGGCGCTGAACTGAGCCTCCACAAGCCCCCCTAGCTGAGCTTCGTCGTACTGTGCCGCCATTTACCTGAGGTTCGCTCGTACGAGCAGATAGACGAGGAACGGGCCGCCGATCGCGGCGGTGACCACGCCCACCGGGAGACTGATCGGTAGCGCCGTGCGGGCGATCAGGTCCGAGCCGATCAGCAGCAACGCCCCCACCAGGCCGGAGGCCGCCATCGGTGGCGTCGGGCACCGCGCCAGTCGCATCGCCACCTGCGGTGCCACCAGGGCGACGAACGGAACCGGTCCCGCCGCGCCCACCGCGGCGGCGGCCAACAGGACCGCGCACAGCATCAGCACGGCCCGAACCCGTACGTACCGCACGCCCAGCCCGGCGGCGACCTCGTCCCCGAGGTGCATCGGTTTGAACTGGAAGGCGACACCCGCCACCACGACGCACAGGACGAGCGTGCACCAGAACGCCACCCGCACCTGGTCCCACGACCGGTCGTCCAACGAGCCGACCAACCACGCCTGCGCCCTGGCCACGTCCCGGATGTCGGCCGAGACCAGCAGCCAGGTCGTCACCGCGTTCGTCACGGCGCTCACCGAGATGCCGATGAGGATGAGCCGGAGACCGTCGATCCCACGCCGCCACGCCAGGAAGTACACCAGCAGCCCGGTGGCGAGGCCGCCCACGAGCGCGGCGACCGACAGGCCCACCGCGTTGACGACCGCTGCGGAGACCCCGCCCGACACCGTCACCAGGAACACCGCGACCGCGCTGGCCCCGCCCGTGATGCCCAGCACGTCCGGGCTGGCCAGCGGGTTGCGGGCGAGGGACTGCAGGATCGCGCCGGAGACGCCCAGGGCGATGCCCACGACGACCCCGGCCAGGGCGCGCGGCATCCGCAGGTCCATGACCACGAACTCGTCGATGCGCTCACCCCGACCGACGACCGTGGCCATCACCCGGGGCAGGCTGATGGCGAAGTCCCCGACGCTGATGGAGACGCAGAACACCAGGAAGGTCGCCGCCGCCAGCACCAGCGTCACCAGTACGAGCCAGGGGCGCCATACGAAGGACACGCCGCCCAGCCGTACGCCCGGTGTCACCGACGACTTCACGTCTGTCGCGTTCATGCGCTCCTGAACTTCCCTCGCCACACCAGCACCGCGAAGAACGGGGCGCCCAACAGAGCGACCACGACCCCCGCGTCCAACTCGCCCGGCCGCACCACCAGGCGCCCCACGATGTCGCACACCAGCAGGACGACCGAGCCCAGCACACCCGCGTACGGCACCAGCCAGCGGTAGTCGGGACCGGTCAGATAGCGGGCCACGTGCGCCACCATCAGGCCGAGGAAGGCGATGGGGCCACAGGCGGCCGTGGCCGCGCCCGCCAGCAGGGTGATGGCGACGATGCCGACCGTCCGGCTCCGCGCGATGTTCACACCCAGCCCCCGCGCCACGTCCTCACCCAGGTTGAGCAGGTTGAGAGCGGGCAGGATGACGGCCGCCAGCACCAGGCCGACGACGATGAACGCGCTCACCGGCCAGATCACGTCGAACCCGACCCCCGCCACGGAACCCGAGCTCCAAAAGCGCAGCGCGTTCAGCGACTTCTGGTCGCTCAGCGCGACCGCCGTGGTCATGGCCGTGAGGAAGACCGTGATCCCCTGCCCGGCCAGGGCGAGCGTCAACGGGTTGCCCGTACCTCGGCCGATGCTCGCCAGACCGAAGACGACGACGCCGGCGACCGCCGCCCCCGCGAAGCCGAACCAGACATACTGGAGCGGACTGGTCAGCCCGAACACGGCGATCACCGACACCACGGCGAAGGAGGCGCCGGCGTTCACCCCCAGCAGGCCCGTGTCGGCTATCGGGTTGCGGGTGTACCCCTGGATCAGCGCCCCGCCAACCCCCAGGGCCAGGCCCGCCACGATCGCCAGCACCGTGCGCGGCACCCGTACGGTCCGCATGATGAGCCGGATCTCGGTCAGGCGCTGATCGGGGTCGGGCGAGCCGAACAGCCCCTGCCAGATCTCGGAGGGGCTGAGCGCGCGCGCCCCGACCGCCAAGGACACCCCCGCGAGGAGGACGAGGACCAGTACCAGCGTGCCCAGGCCCACGCTCCGCCGCCGGTGGGCTTCCGCGAGATCCCCGGGTGCGGGGCGCTCAACCGCAGTCGTGCACATGTCGAGTTACGTTGTTCCCTTGGTCTTCCGGGCCTGGTAGCCAGGTGAGCGCCTGACGTCCGAGGCCGGCAGGGCACACGCGTGGTTCGCGCTCCGACTCGCCCGACAGGGCGTCGCGGAGCGGGTCCGTCGTCGGCTCCTCACACGTGAGGGCGTACGAGAGCCGGGCACGCTGACGGAGCGAACCAGTTGATTTAGGCGAGCCTAAGCTAATGGCGTACCGGTGTCGACAGGGGGGCGGTGATCCCGGCGAGGCGGGGACCAGCGCGCCCGGGCTCCGGGCGGGCGATGCCGCACTCCCACGCGGTGAGCGCGTGTCGCGCGCCGGCGACGCGCGCGACGCGGTGCCGGTGGCCCGCGACCCAAGGCGCACCCGCCCGCGCCGGGCCGGAGTGCCCCGGCGCCGGCGGCGAGACGCCCGCCCCGGTGACAGCGGACGCCCGTAGCGTGATTGTCGTGATGATGGGAACCTTGGAAACCCGACTGGTCGTGCTGCGCGGCAACAGCGGATCAGGCAAGTCGTCCGTCGCGGCCGGCCTCCGCGAGCGGTTCGGCCGCGGCCTGGCCCTGGTCGGCCAGGACAACCTGCGCCGCACCGTGCTCCGCGAGCGGGACCGACCCGGCGCCGCGAACATCGGCCTGATCGACCTGACGGCCCGCTACGCCCTCGACGCGGGCTACCACGTGGTGGTCGAGGGCATCCTCTACGCCGACCGCTACGGCGACATGCTCGACCGCCTGCGTGCCGACCACCGTGGCCCCACCCACGGCTACTACCTGAACGTGCCGTTCGAGGAAACCCTCGCCCGACACGCCACCAAGCCGATCGCCGACGAGGTCAGCGAGACACACCTGCGCGACTGGTACCGCCCGCGCGACCTGTTGCCCGACGGGTGGGAGACCGTCATCCACGCCACGAGCACACTGCCGGAGACCGTCGACCGCGTCATGCGGGACACCGGGCTGGCCCACCTTCCCACGCGCGACCGCTGAGCGGCTCGGCGAGCGGGTCCGGCACTCGCCGTACCTGTCGTGAGCGCGCCGCCTCGACCTCTGAGCACCCCGCTCGCAGCCGCCAGCCGGCTCGGCGCTGCGCCGCGGGGGCTGCCGGAACCACCGTGACCAGTACGGGTTCTGGTCAGCTGGAACCGTGGGGTGAGTCGCCGAGGAGTCTCTCCATCGAGGCGAGGTCCTCGGCGAAGGTGTCCCGACGTCGGCGGGGGCCACATCCATCGATCAGACGCGCGTAGTCGGCCGCGGCGGCGGTGATGCGGTCCCCGAGGGCCGAGTCCTGCTGGGTGCCGAAGTCCTCCGTGGCGGCGTAGACGCCCCTCGGCGAGACGATCGCGTGCAGGTAGGAGAACATCGGCCGCAGCGCGTGCTCCAGGACGAGAGAGTGGCGTTCGGTCCCCCCGGTGGCGCCGATGAGGACAGGCATGTCCGAGAGGGTCTCCTGTGGCAGTACGTCGAAGAAGCACTTGAACAGGCCGCTGTAGGAGGCGTTGAAGGCCGGCGTCACCGCGATGAGGCCGTCGGCGTCCGCGACCGTCTGGAACGCCTCCTCCAGCGGGGGCGTGGCGAAGCCGGTGAACATCGCGTCCATGATCGCGTGGCCCAGGGGGCGCAGTTCCACGAATGACCCCTCAGCCGTCATTCCGCGTTCGGACAGCCCGGTACGCACGGCTGACTCAAGCCAGTTGGCGAGGAGACGCGTCGAGGACGGCTCGCGCAGGCCGCTGGTGACAATCGCGACTTTGGTCACGGTCGCTCCTGTTCTTCGCCTGTGTTCGGACTCGGGTCCGGTTCCCGGTCGGCTTCTCGCGCCGCCTCGACCCTCGCCTGGTGGGTGGGGGCGGCGGGGACGTCGTCCGGCCTGCCGGTGGCGAATTCCTTCCGAAGCACTGGCACCACCTCTTCACCGAGGAGATCCAGTTGCTCCAGCACGGTCTTCAGCGGCAGTCCGGCATGGTCGATGAGGAACAGTTGGCGCTGGTAGTCCCCGACGTAGTCGCGGAATCCCAGTGTCTTCTCGATGACCTGGGTGGGCGACCCCACCGTCAGGGGCGTGAGGGAGGTGAACTCTTCCAGTGAGGGGCCGTGGCCGTACACGGGCGCGTTGTCGAAGTAGGGACGGAAGTCGCTGACGGCGTCCTGGCTGTTGCGACGCATGAAGACCTGTCCGCCAAGCCCCACGATGGCCTGGGAGGCCTTTCCGTGGCCGTGGTGCTCGAAGCGCCGACGGTACAGCTCCACCATGCGCTGGGTGTGGGACGCGGGCCAGAAGATGTGGTTCGCGAAGAACCCGTCTCCGTGGTAGGCGGCGAGTTCCGCGACCTCCGGCGTGCGGATGGACCCGTGCCAGACGAACGGTGGCACGCCGTCGAGCGGGCGGGGAGCGAGGGTGAATCCGTGGAGTGGACTGCGCAGCTCGCCTTCCCAGTCCACCACCTCCTCCCGCCACAGCCGGCGCAGCAGGCCGTAGTGCTCGACGGTCAGGGGGAGTGCCTTGCGGATGTCCTGGCCGAACCACGGGTAGACGGGACCGGTGTTGCCGCGTCCGAGAATGACGTCCGTGCGCCCCTGGGACAGGTGTTGCAGCACACTGAAATCCTCGGCGATCTTGACCGGGTCGTTGGTGGTGATCAGTGTCGTGGAGGTGGACAGGACGATCCGCTCGGTGCGTGCCGCGATGTAGCCGAGCAGGGTGGTGGGGGAGGACGGTACGAAAGGCGGGTTGTGGTGCTCGCCGGTCGCGAAGACGTCCAGTCCGACCTCCTCCACTTTCTCGGCGATGGTGACCGTGGCCCGGATGCGCTCCGCCTCGGTCGGGGTACGGCCCGTGGTGGGGTCGGGAGTGACGTCACCGACGGTGAAGATGCCGAACTGCATGTCTGTCATCGCACTGGCCTTTCCGCTTCCGCGTCCTGGCTCACCCAGCCTTCGGCCCTGGCGCCGAGGCACCCCGAGATCCGTGTGTAGGCCGCTTTGCGGCAGCACTCTCGCGGTGGGTTCCGGCGCTTCTGGTTGCCGAGGCTGCCTGCCGGCCATGGCCGTCCCGTCGCGTCTGTTTCGGTCACGCGGGACATGTCCCGGTTCCACCATAGTCTCGATATGCCGGGGAGGACTTTCGAAGCTGATGCCACGCGATACCGCTTTCTTGTCGCCGGGTCGCCTTGCCACCCGCTGTGGTCGACCGCGACGTCCCCTGCGGTCGCCATGCCCGCCGGTCAGCGCGGAACGGCCCGAGGAGGCCGATACGGCGAGACCCGGGCGCCGCATGAGCGGATAGCCGCCCGTACGGGGGATCATTGACCATTTTCTGCGGGCGGGTCGGCGAATATCCCCTCCAGCATTCCGGTGGCCTGACCGATCTCGATGAGATAGCCGTCCGGATCACGCAGATAGCAGCGGAGTTCTGCCTTGCGGTCCAGCGGGGCGGTCAGGAACTCCGCGCCCTTGGCGGTGGCGTCGGCGTGGAAGGCGGCGATGTCGGCCACGCGCACGTTCATGAAGCTGGAGACGGTGTTCCCGCTTTCAGGGGTCGGGGGTGCCAGGGTGACGCCGGGCTTGTCGGGAGTGGGGCCGCCGCCGGGGTTCATGATGATCCAGCTGTTGGTGACCTTCACGATGCCGGGGTTCTCCTCCAGCACGATCTCACCACCGAGGATGTCGGCATAGAAACGCCGCGAGGTCGCGACATCGCGAACAGTCAGAAAGTGGGTGAGGATCAATCCGTGCTCGGGTGCCGGCAAATCATCGCGGCTCGTCATCATCGTCCTCCCGTGGAGACGGTTGTGGCTCTCCCGCTGTTCGCTCCGCGTGTGACCCCTACCGTCGTGAACACCACGGGCAGCTCGTCCGCGCGAGCCGCATCCGCCACCGCCGTGACGGTGGGACCGGACGACCAGGGTTCGAGCGACGCGGTCAGGCGTCGCTCCCGCCGTCAGGCGCATCACTCGTGCCGCCATAGCGCCGCTCGAACTGCGCTATGCGTCCCTCGGGGTCGACGTTCCGCGCCTTGCCGGTGTAGAACGGGTGGCTCTCCGAGGAGATTTCCACATCCACGACCGGGTAGGTCGCACCGTCGTCCCACTCGATCAGATGATCGCTGTGCGCGGTGGAGCGTGTGAGGAAGGCGTAGCCCGCCGCACGGTCACGGAACACCACAGGGTGGTACTCCGGGTGCTTGTCCTGCTGCATGAGCCCTCCTTCAGGACCACGGGTGCATCGGCCGACAACAGAAGCCAGGAACGGGTGGGTACTCTCCCCGCGGCTGGCACGCACCGCCCGCGCTTCCCGACGCGTGAGCCGCCCGACCGTCGGTGCATTTCCGACCGGCCTTCGGCCATTCCGTCGGAGACTCCCAGAATCTCAGCTTCCCTCGTCTCCAGGCACTCCGCAACAACGCGTCCGAAGCTCCCAGCCCACACGAATCCCTGCCGTCGCACAGCGCGAAGAGACCGATTGACGCCCTCGGGGAGAGGACTGAATCTCTCGCGGTTTCACGGCAGGTGGCTCTGTCTGTGTCAAAGAGGCGAAACAGTCAAAGCTCGGCCCCTCCGCGGTGCGGGAAAGCTGGACGGTAACACCGGTCTCGGTCAGGATCTCCGCGCCGTCCTCGCTGACCTCAGTCACCCCTCATCGATGCCCATGGCGCGTGCCAGCCGGAGATGCCTAGCGGCTTCCTCCTCCCTGCTCTGCCGTTCCAGCGTGCGGCCGAGCATGAGGTGGGCATACGCCTCGGAGGGGTCCTGCTCGAGCACGGTGCGCAACTCGCCCTCGGCGCGTGTCAACTGCGCGGAGTGGTAATAGGCGCGAGCCAGGAGCATCCGGGCGGCCCTATTCTCCGGAGCACTCTCGACGAGGCTGTGGAGTGTCCGGGCCGCGGCGGCGTAATCCTTGGCCTCGAAAAGCAGTTGAGCGCGCTCGTATTCCTCAGCGGGCATTCCTGTCACGGTCGGTTCCCTTCTCGATGCGGTGGTACCCGTTCGCGCCCGCCTGTGCGATCCGGAATCCGTCGCCTGGTGCAGGCCGCTCTGTCGCGGACCGCGCCGGCCTGCGTCCTCACCCTGACCCGGATCGCCGGCCAGGTCTTCGCGCGCCGAACACGGACCGATTCCGGGGCCTGCTCCACCGTTCGCCGGTAGGTCAGCCCCACTCCTCGCGGTACCCGCCCACCACGGGCCCGGTGAAGCGGACCGCCAGTCCTCCGCCCGTTGGGTCACCGGCGCCTCGGTGCTGTCTCCCGGGAACTCGTGCCACCGGTGTGGTGCGCAGACGTACCGCACATCGGCTTCGACCAGGCGAGGGAGAGCCACGACGGATTCGGCGCGGCGCTCCCGCAGGTCGGTCAAGGCGGGAGGGTTCACCTGATTGGGGTGACCACGTGCTCCAGTGTCATCCGCGCGGGGCCGCCGCGCGACAGGGATGGGCCTTCCGGGCACCCTGAGGCTTCGCGATGTGGAGAACCGGGGTCCGGGGCTTGTCACGAAAGTGGTTTCCCACCGTAGATGATCATGCTCGGTGGGGCGTGGTGATCGGACCTACGACCAGCGGGTTCGGCCGGGCCGTCGCCGCCGCTCCGAACACTCGACGCGGGCCGGTCGGGGCCGAGAGCCCGCCACGCCCGTCACCGGCTGGGGGGACGGCTCGGCGCTGCGAGATCCCCCAGGACGTCGTAGCGTGCTGGTCGTGGTGCCTTCGATCTCCCCACATCGCATCCGAGGAGGACCGACCATGGGAGGGCCAGGATCGGAAGCGAGCGTGGCACGGGCAGACAGCGCCGAGCCCCGCTTCGACGGGTTGCGCGCGCTCTTCGTCAACGCCACCCTGAAGCGGTCGCCGGAGGTCAGCAACACGGGCGGACTCATCGACCGCAGCGCCGGCATCATGAGGCACCACGGAGTGCGGGTCGACACCATCCGGGCCGCCGACCACGACATCGCCACCGGAGTGTGGCCGGACATGACCGAGCACGGCTGGGCGGGCGACGAGTGGCCGCAGCTGTTCCAGCGGGTGATGGATGCCGACATCCTGGTGTTGTGCGGGCCGATCTGGCTCGGCGACAACAGCTCCCTCATGAAGCGGGTGATCGAGCGGCTGTACGCCTGCTCCAGCCTGCTCAACGAGGCCGGGCAGTACGCGTACTACGGCCGGGTCGGCGGGTGTCTGATCACCGGCAACGAGGACGGCGTCAAACACTGCGCCATGAACCTGCTCTACAGCCTGCAGCATCTCGGCTACACCATCCCACCGCAGGCCGACGCCGGCTGGATCGGCGAGGCGGGGCCCGGCCCCTCGTACCTGGATGCCGGCTCCGGCGGGCCGGACAACGACTTCACCCGCCGCAACACCACCTTCATGACGTACAACCTGCTGCACCTGGCGGCGATGCTGCGCGCGGCCGGCGGCATCCCGGCATACGGAAACCGGCGCAGCGAGTGGGACGCCGGCTGCCGTCCCGACTTCAGCAACCCCGAGCACCGGTAGAACTCCGGAGGCGGACGCCCGTGAGCACTCACCACTCCTCCACCAGTCCGGGGGCGCCGGAGCGTGCGGTATGGCCCTCGCTGCGCGTCGCCGACTGGACCGCGACCCGGGACACGCTGCACATGTGGACGCAGATCGTCGGCAAGCTCCGGCTGGCCCACGCGCCGCTGCTCAACCACTGGTGGCAGGTCACCTTGTACGTCACCCCCAGAGGGCTGACGACCGGTGCGGTGCCCTACCGCGACGGCGCCTTCGATGCGGAGTTCGACTTCGTCGGCCACCGGCTGCTCATACGCGGCAGCGACGGCACGAGCCGCGAGGTGCCCCTGGAACCCAAATCGGTGTCCGCCTTCTACGCCGAGACGATGGAGGCACTCGACGCGCTCGGCATCCACGCGGAATTCCAGCGGCGTCCCAACGAGGTGGAGCCCTCGATCCCGTTCGCGGAGGACGATCAGCACGCCTCCTACGACGCGGAGGCGGCGCACCTCTTCTGGCGGCAACTGCTGCAGGCACACCGGGTCATGGGCCGCTTCCGTGCGCACTTCACGGGCAAAGTCAGCCCCGTGCACTTCTTCTGGGGCGGGATGGACCTGGCCTGTACCCGCTTCTCGGGCCGCTCCGCTCCGCCGCATCCCGGCGGCGCTCCGAACTGCGACGACCGGGTGATGGTCGAAGGCTACTCGCGCGAGCTGTCCAGCTGCGGCTTCTGGCCGGGTGGCGGGGAGGAGGGCGCGTTCTACGCCTACGCCTACCCCGAGCCGGATGGCTTCGCCGACCACCCCGTGTGGCCGGAGGACGCCTACTACAGCACCGAGAACGGCCAGTTCCTGCTGCCGTACGAGGCCGTGCGCACCGCGCGCGACCCCGACGGCACGCTGACGACGTTTTTGCGCACCACCTACGAAGCCGCGGCCGAGCACGGCGACTGGGACCGCGCGCACCTGGAGGACGACCCGAAGCGCTGGCGTCTGAGGTGAGCTCGCCCCCCTGCCGGAGTACCGGCACAGGGCGGGCCCGGGAAACGTTCAGGGCCTCGGCGTGGGCCGGTGTCACTCCGCCGCCTGCCGAGGGGGCGACGGTGCGGCAGGGGGCGGCGACCCCGAAGGACGGCTCCCCCGTGCTTCGGCGCACCCACGCCGCGATCGCCACCGAAACCGCAGAGTCTGCGGTGACCTTGACGCGGCGGCTCGGGCACCCACGGCCCGCGATCACCCCCGGTTGCCAGGTGCGTACGCCGTGAAGTCGTCCACCGCACCCCGCTCATCAGCGAGTTCGCCTCCTGGCAGTGTGCTGACCTGCGCTGATGAGTCGTTCCGGTCCTTTTACGGCCGTACGGTCCTGTGCGGCCGGTTCTCCCCGGGCGCTCCCCAGCGGGCGTGCACCGTTCAGCTCGCTCGCTGGTGAACTCCCACGTGTGGCGCAGGATGCCGGCCCGGTCCTGGAAGTGGTGGTAGACCGGTGCGGTGGAGACCCCGACTTCGGCCGCCAGGCCCTCCGTGCGAAGCCCCTGGAACCCGCCAGGCGATGACTTGGGCGACGCCTTCCACGATGGACTTTCGGCGGTCCGTCGCCACGTGATCCCCTCGTGCGTGGGCAGGGCCCACAGGCTCGCACGCTGGCTGAATCATCAGTCAGTATGACCCGGTGCGGGCAGGTCGTGATGTCCCGGACGGAAGGTGCCGGATAGGGTTCGGATCATGGCGTCTCGTAGCACTCAGATCCTTGAAGCCGCAGCCCGGGTGATCGCCCGACGCGGGGTTCGTGGTCTGCGCGTGGAGGAACTGGCCGAGGAGGCGGGCGTATCCACCGCGCTGATCTACTACCACTTCAAGGACCGCACCGGGATCCTGCGCAGGACACTGGAGTTCATCAGCGACCGCGCCGAGCGCTACACGACTCAGGTCCCGCAGGCCGAGCCGCTCAGCCCGCGCGAGGAACTGGAACGGACTCTGCTGCTTGAGCTCCAGGACACGACCGAGGTCAGGGAGAACAGCAGCGCCTGGGGTGAGTTGCGGGCCAGCGCCGTCTTCGAGGAAGCCCTGCGTGAAGACCTCGCGAGGGCCACCTTGGTATGGGTCCAGGACGTGGCGGCCCTGCTGGGCCGGGTCCGGCCCATGGCCCCGGCGGCGGCCCTCGCGGCGGCAGCCGAGCGGCTCACCGCCCTGACGGAGGGCCTGAGCATGCGCTGGCTCAGCGGCATGCTTCAGATCGCCCACGCGCGGACCCTGATGAGCGAGGCCATCGACGCCGAGCTCGAACGACTGGGCCGCTGACTGCGCGTACCGGTAGCCGCTCACTGCGCGTACGCGTACCGAAGGCTCCAGGCCCGCGATCGGTCGTCGTCCTCCGGGGCCGTTGCGGGTTCGGTGCGGCAGATCGACGCGGACTGCGGGGATGGTCGCTGTCAGCCGGCCCTCCGACATCCCCACCGCACGCAGCGAGGCCAAGGGCGTGCTCACCGGGCTCGTCCCGTCCCTCGCCGGGGTCGCACTGCTCGTCGGTGGTGTCGGAATCGCCGCCACCAGGTGGTGGGCGTGTGGGAACGCCGTGGCGAGATCAGGCTGTGCCACGCGCTGGGTGCCAGGGGCGGGCGGATCGCCGTTCAGTTCCCGCTTGGGGTCGTGCTGACGGGCTTCATCGGCGGGCTGGTCGTGGGCGGCCTCGCCGTCTACGGGTACGCCCTGGCCCAAGGCTGGCCCCTGTCCGCCCCCCTCCACGCGACCGTCGCCGGTCCCGCCGTCGCCGTCCTGGTCACTGCCGTCGCGGGCAGCCACCCGGCCCCGCGCGCGGCCAAGCGTCACCGACGTGGTGACGGAGATCCAGGTCGAGGCGGCGTTCGACGACGGCACCCGCCTGGCCGTGATCAGTGCCCCGTTCGGCGGCACCGCCAAGGACGCGGCGGCCAGGTCGGCGATCGCGGCTGCGTGCGGCAGGCCCGTCGGTCAGCTCAACCTCGACAAGCTCTACGGCAACGGCAACGGCAACAGCAACAGCGGCGCGCACTGCGTCACGACGCGGGAACCAGGCGCCTGAACGCCGTGCGCCCGGGTATCGGCTGTGAGACACGGGCACACGATTCAGTCCCCTGGCTCCGGCGGATGAGCCTCTGCCCGCATCCCCATCACGGCCACGGTGATGATGCAGAACGCGATGAGCGTCTCCGCCCAGAGGAAGGCCATGTAGTCCAGGAGCGAGCCGATCGGCGGTGCGCCAGGTGCGGTGTTGCGGAAGGCCGCGAGGGCGAAGAGCGTGGCGGCCATCCAGCCGAGGGCGGGCCAGGTCAGGCCCTTGCGTCGGCTGAGCAGGAACCAAGCGCCGATGAGTACGGCGAGGGCCAGGGCCCACATGGCGGCCATCATGAACACCGCGAAGATCAGGGCGCTGGTGGAGCGGGCGAGGCCGACGTCGAACACCGCGGCGCCGTCCGCCTCGTACGCGTCGATGTCGGCGGCGAACAGCGCGTCACGGTTGGACAGCGTCATACGGACGGGCACCGCCTCGCCGCCCTGGACGACACCGAACTCAAGCGCCGCGTCGTAGGCGTCGAACGGATAGTCCGTGACCGACCCAGCCGTCAGGGCCACGCGCACGTCCACGGTCGAGATCCGACCGTGGGCCGGGAAGGTGAGATCGCCACGGACCGAGGGCGAGGTCTGCAGGGTGAGGGTCCGCGCGGGGGAGATGCCGCCCGCCTCCGCCAGGTTCCCGCGCGGGGTGACCAGGACGCGCAGGGCCATCTCCCGGCCGGCGGCGTCGACACGTTGAACGGACGCCGCGATGTCCACTCGGTCGGGGACCGAGGCGCCCGCACGGTAGCGGGTGTCCAGAGCCTGACGCTCGCCGACCTGCACCCAGATCCCGATGGCCGCTGCCGCCGCGACGGCGAGCAGGACCAGCCCCGCGATCAGGAGTCTGTCGCGGGATCGGGGGAGTCGTCGCATCGTGACCACTGGTGCTTCGTGGGGTGGGCCGGGGCTCAGTCGACCGGCTTGCCGGGCTCGTCGTGCGTAGCACAGTGGATGCCGCCGCCACCGGAGGCGATGGTGTCGATCTTGACCGGCACGATGTCGCGGCCGGGGAAGTGCTCCCGCAGGATGCTACGGGCCCGCTTGTCGGCCTTGTGGTCGCCGAACTGGGGCATGAACACCGAGTCGTTGGCGACGTAGAAGTTCGCGTACGTCGACACGAAGTCGTCGCCCTCGCCGGTGATCTCGTACAGGTCGGGCTGCGGCAGATCGATGACCTCGAACGGTCGGCCCTTGGCGTCGGTGGCCTTGCCGAGCACGGCCCGCGCCTGGTCGGAGGAGCGGGACCAGGAGTCGGCCGGCGTGTCCGGGTGCGCCGTGTCCAGGAGTACCACGCCGGGGGCCGTGAACCGTACGAGGCTGTCCACGTGCGCGTCCGTGATGTCCTCACCGCGCACGCCCGCCAGCCAGATCACCTTCTCGATGCCCAAGGTCCGCTTGATCTCGGCCTCGATCTGATCCCGGCTCTTGCCGCGGTTGCGGTTGGCGTTGACGACCGAGCTCTCGGTGACGAGGAGGGTGCCCTCGCCGTCGGTCTCGAAGGAGCCGCCCTCGGCGACCAGCGGGGCCTTGCGACGGGGGATGTCGTACTCGGCCAGGAGGGTGGCGCCCACCTCGGCATCGTTGGTGTGCTCCTGCTTGTCGCCCCACCCGTTGAAGTTGAAGTCGACGCCGGTGGTCCTGCCGTCGTCCTCCACGAACACCGGCACCGTGTCACGGGCCCACAGGTCGTCGACCATCAGCGGGATGACCTCGACATCGCGCCCGCATGCCTTCTGGGCAGCCTTCCGCTGGCCGGGCCGGGCCATCATCACGACGTACTCGTACTCGGCGATGGCGCGCGCGATTCGGGCGATGTCCTCGCGTACGTAGGGGAGGTCCTCGCCCCACACCGAGTCCAGTGCGGGCCACGACATGAAGGTGCGTGCGTGGCTCTCCCACTCGGCGCCCAGGCGCAGGCCCTTCGCCTCTGTGTCCGTGCTCTCGGAGGTGCTCGTGGTTCCTGGCTCGTTGCCGGAGCCGCAGGCCGAGGCGCCCAGGACGACGGCGCCGATTCCGGTGAGGGTACGGAGGGCTGAGCGGCGTGAGGGGAGGAGGGGGGACACGGTGAGCTCCGATCATCGTGGTGGGATCAACGTAGTCGTCCGCATCGGCTTGACGCTCGGTGAGCGCAGCGCGGGAGTGACGTGCCAGGGGCGCCAGTGCGGTGAAGCCGTGAGGGACGTCGAGCGCGAGCGCGATGAGGCCTCTGCGGACGAAACCGGGCGCTGCCAGCGACTCTGACACAAACTGAAAATTCAGTCAAAAATATCGGACCGTATCGACCGGACTCGACGCGGTGAGGTGGCTGCGGGCTGTGGCTCATCCACGGTGAGTCCGTGGTTCTGGGGCGGGTTCTGGGGTGACGCGGAGAAACGATTGCACTAACTGAAATTTTAATTAGCGGCGCGATCGCCCTCCGACGGCAGCTCAGCGGTCGCTGCGCCCTCGCGTGCCGGTGTGGCAACCGCCCGCCCGTGTTCGCCCCCTTGCCGAAAGAGTCACTGTGCCCCTTCAGCCCTTCTGGGTGTGGGCCACCCACAACCCCCTGTCGGCCCACGCTCTCCACCAGATCGGCGGCTACCGCCTGCCCGCCCGGCTCGGCGCCGGCGGGAGGGGCGTCGTGTATCTGGCCACACGCCAGGCGGCCGGCCCGGCGCGCTCCAGGTGGTGCGGGAGGAATTCGCGGCCGACCCGGAGTTTTGACGGCGCTGCGCCGGCGATGTGGCCCGCGCCCGGAGCATCCACGGCCTGTTCACCGCTCAGGTGGTGGACTCGGGCGTGGACGCCCCACACCGTGGCCGCCACCGCCCACGCGGCCGGCCCGTCCCATGGGCCCGACAAGAGCTCGCGCAGACAGGTGGCGCGAGGAGACCCGGCGGCAACGCGGGCACAGGTCTCCATGACCACAGAGGCGCGACGCTCTGCCATCACCCGGGAGGCTGTGCCCGGCCTGCCGTCATGACGGCCGCAGCCTCTCTGACGGACCGCTGGCCGCCCTCGGCCAGTGGGCCGTCGATCACGCCGATCGGCTCCTTGCCGCCCAGGAGCGGCACAGCACTGGCATCGGCAACGGGGCGGCGGTCAGATAAGCGTGCGCCCATGGGTGGCGCTCAGTGGCTCGGACATTCCTCGCCGGCGGTCACTTTCGGTTACTATGCTCACTTCGTGTCGGAGGCCGGCAGCGAGGGGCGTGGTGTCCTCGACGGTCTGCCGGGGGAGCGGGGAGGCCGATGCGTCGGTCGAGGTCCCCGGATGCGTTCCAGCGCCGTTGACCCGGTAGTTTTCGCCTCGGTGTCCTGGAGAGGTCGTCATAGACCGTGAGGCTGTAGAGATGGGTGGCCTGGGAAAGTGCTGACAGAGGTCACAGCGACCCGTTACGTCACGCCGCTGCGTGAGGGTGGCTCGCTCCCCGGGATCGTCGAGGCCGACGATCTCGGTACGTATGTCATGAAGTTCACCGGTGCTGGTCAGGGGCGGAAGACCCTGATCGCCGAGATCATTTGCGGGCAGTTGGGCCGGCGGCTCGGGCTGCGGGTGCCCGACCTGGTCCGGATGCAGCTCGATCCGGTGATCGGGTTGGCCGAGCCGGACGAGGAGGTGCAGGAACTCCTCAAGGCCAGTGGCGGGCTGAACCTGGGCATGGACTACCTGCCCGGCTCGCTCGGCTTCGATCCGCTGGCCTTCGCGGTGGACCCGCTGGACGCCGGGCGGCTGGTGTGGTTCGACGCGCTGATCAACAACGTCGACCGCTCCTGGCGCAATCCCAACCTGTTGGTGTGGCACGGCGAGCTGTGGCTCATCGACCACGGCGCCACCATGATCTGGCACCACAACTGGCCGACCGCGCCCCAGGCCGCGGCCAGGCCCTACGACGCGTCCGACCACGTGCTCGCCCCGTTCGACCCGGACGTCGAGGCGGCGGCCGGGGCACTCGCGCCCAGGGTCACCCGCGACCTGCTGACCGAGGTCGTCGCGGACGTCCCCGAGGAGTGGTTGCTCGGCGAGCCGGGCTTCGAGGGGGCGGACGGTCCCGAGCGACTGCGCGCGGCGTACGTCGAGCGCCTCCTGGACCGCGTCGAGACCATCCACGAGCGGATCACGCTCGGCCCGCCCACGACCCGACAGCCCTCGCGGGCGCCGGCGTGGCTCCGCGTCTGGGCCGAGGGGAAGGCGGCGAAGTGAGCGGACTGCACAACGGGCGCGACGTGTTCGAGTACGCCGTGCTGCGCGTGGTGCCCCGGATGGAGCGGGGCGAGCTGATCAACGCGGGTGTGGTCCTGTACTGCCACGCGCGATCCCTGGTCGCCGCACGCACCCATCTGGACGAGGACCGGCTGCGGGCGCTCGACCCCACCGCGGACGTGGCGAGCGTACGTGCTGCCCTCAGCGCCGTCGAAGGCGTCTGTCACGGCGGCGTGGAGGCCGGTCAGGCGGCGGGCGACGCGGCCGGGCGCCGGTTCCGGTGGCTGGTGGCGCCGCGCAGTACGGTCGTGCAGCCGGGCCCCGTGCACACGGGGCTGACCACGGACGCGAACGCGGAGGTCGACCGACTGCTGGACCTGCTGGTGCGCTGAGCGGGCGGCCCGTTGACAGGGGGTGGCCGGGCTTCTAGCGTCTCGTCTGCTGAAGCTACTAAGCGGTTGCTCAGTTCTCGGGTCGGGGTGCCGACGCCGAACGCGGGCGACGCTTCCGAGGCGAGGAGAACCCGCATGTCCACCACCGAACAGCGCGTCGCCATCGTGACCGGCGCGGCCCGTGGCATCGGCGCGGCAACCGCCGTCCGCCTGGCCGCCGAGGGCCGTGCCGTCGCCGTGCTCGACCTGGACGAGGCGGCCTGCCAGGGCACTGTCGAGGCGATCACGGCGGCCGGCGGCACGGCGCTGGCCGTCGGCTGCGACGTCGCCGACGGCCCCCAGGTGGAGGCCGCCGTGGCGCGTGTGGCGACCGAACTCGGCCCCCCGGTGATCCTGGTGAACAACGCGGGTGTCCTGCGCGACAACCTCCTGTTCAAGATGAGCGAATCCGACTGGGACACGGTCGTGAACGTCCACCTGCGCGGTGCGTTCCTGATGGCGCGCGCCTGCCAGAAGCACATGGTGGACGCGGGGTTCGGGCGCGTGGTCAACCTCTCCAGCAGCTCCGCGCTCGGCAACCGTGGCCAGGCCAACTACGCGGCGGTCAAGGCCGGCCTCCAGGGCTTCACCAAGACCCTCGCCATCGAGCTGGGCAAGTTCGGTGTCACCGCCAACGCCGTCGCCCCCGGCTTCGTCGCCACCGACATGACCGCGGCGACGGCCGAGCGCGTGGGCATGGGCTTCGAGGACTTCCAGGCCGCCGCGGCCACCCAGATCCCGGTGGGCCGGGTGGGCGAGCCCGCCGACATCGCGAACGCCATCGCCTTCTTCACCGGCGAGCAGGCGGGGTTCGTCTCGGGCCAGGTCCTGTACGTGGCCGGCGGCCCGCTCAACTGACGCGTACCGCATACCCGAACACGAGGAAGGACGGCTCATGGGAGCAGCGGACACGGACAAGGTCGCCCTGATCACGGGCGGCAGCCGGGGCATCGGATACGGCGTGGCCGAGGCCCTGGTGGCCCGTGGCCATCGGGTGTGCGTCACCGGCCGGGGCGAGGACGCGCTGGCCGCGGCCGTCGAAGCGCTGGCCGCCACGGCGTCCGGCGGCGAGGGCCGGGTGATCGGCGTGGCGGGCAAGGCGCACGACGAGGCGCACCAGGCGGTGGCCGTCGAGCGGGTGATGGAGGCGTTCGGCCGTGTCGACTACCTGGTCAACAACGCCGGCACGAACCCGGTGTTCGGGCCGCTCGCCGAGCTCGACCTCGGCGTGGCGCGGAAGGTCTTCGAGACCAACGTGGTCTCGGCCCTGGGCTTCGCCCAGCAGACCTACCGGGCGTGGCAGAGGGAACACGGCGGCGCGATCGTGAACATCGCCTCCATCGCGGGCGTCGCGCCCTCGCCCTTCATCGGCGCCTACGGCATGAGCAAGGCCGCGATGATCAACCTCACGGTGCAACTCGCGCACGAGATGGCACCGCTGGTGCGGGTGAACTCGATCGCCCCCGCGGTCGTCAAGACGAAGTTCGCCGCCACGTTGTACGAGGGGCGCGAGGAGGAGGCCGCCGCGGCGTACCCGCTGGGCCGGCTCGGCGTGCCCCGTGACATCGGGGGCGCCGCCGCCTTCCTGCTGTCCGAGGACTCCGCCTGGATCACCGGTCAGACGCTGGTCGTGGACGGCGGCCTGTTCCTCAACGCGGGCGTCTGAGGCCCCGGCGTCCGGGCGCACCGCCCTTTCCGGGGCCGCGCCCCGGGCGGCTGGCCGACCCCACGGGTGCGCGTCGGGCCACGGGTGCCCGGGGGCCGGTGGCCGGCGCGGAGGAGCGCGACGGGCCGCCACGC
Organism: Streptomyces sp. NPDC057702; assembly: GCF_042799315.1. Lineage (NCBI taxonomy): Bacteria > Bacillati > Actinomycetota > Actinomycetes > Kitasatosporales > Streptomycetaceae > Streptomyces > Streptomyces sp. NPDC057702. The sequence continues at coordinate 44,724 of NZ_JBHVJC010000048.1, forward strand.
GGCGGCCGTTGTCAGTGGTCGGGGGTACGTTCGTATCCGTCAAGCACGAACGGACCGGAGGAACACCCAAGTGACCGACATGCTGCCCGCATCCTGGCAGGACGCCCTGGGCGACGAACTCGACAAGCCGTACTTCGCGCGGCTCACCGAGTTCGTCGAGGAGGAGCGGACGCGGGGCCCGGTGTACCCGCCGCGCGAGGAGGTCTTCGCGGCGCTGGACGCCACGCCGTACGACCGGGTCAAGGTGCTGATCCTCGGTCAGGACCCGTACCACGGCGAGGGACAGGGGCACGGGCTGTGCTTCTCCGTGCGGCCGGGCGTCAGGACCCCGCCCTCGCTGCGGAACATCTACAAGGAGATGCGGGACGAGTTGGGCCACCCCGTCCCCGACAACGGCTATCTCATGCCCTGGGCCCAGCAGGGCGTCCTGCTGTTGAACGCGGTGCTCACGGTGCGGTCCGGCGAGGCCAACTCGCACAAGGGCCAGGGCTGGGAGACCTTCACGGACGCGGTCATCCGCGCCGTGGACGCCCGGCCCGACCCGGCCGTGTTCGTGCTCTGGGGCAACTACGCGAAGAAGAAGCTGCCGCTGATCAACACCGATCGGCACACCGTCGTGCAGGGCGCGCACCCCTCGCCGCTGTCGGCCCGCAAGTTCTTCGGCTCGAAGCCGTTCACGCAGATCAACGAGGCGATCGCGGCCCAGGGCCACGAGCCCGTCGACTGGCGGATACCCGACCTCGGCGCATAGCGGCGAAGCGCCCGCACCGGCGGCTGCCGGAAGGCGGTGGTCGGGACGGGCGGCCTGCCCGCCGGTCGACGAGCGGCCCCCCCCGGCGCTGCCCGTGCGCCGTGCCGGAGCCCGTCGCCGCGCCCGGCCCGCTGACGTGGGTCCGGGCGTGGTGCGTACGCCGCCCGGGTCGTCTCCGGGTCGGCCCCGTCCGCCCGCTGGCGCCTGAGCCGCATTCGCGGCGGCGCCGGCTAGCGTCGGCCCCGACCGAGGGAGACGCCGACAGGAACGGGAAGACGGGAGGCGGCCATGGTGGCCGAGCGGCAGGAGGAGGCGTCAGCGGACGCCATGCTGACCCGCATCGGGCAGGCGGTGATGCTGCACCGGGGCGGTGACCGCGAAGAGGCGCGGAACCGGCTCGGGGAGCTGTGGCTGGAGCTGGGCGCGGACGGTGACACCTTCCACCGCTGCACGCTGGCGCACTACCTGGCCGACACCCAGGACGACCCGACCGACGAGCTGGCCTGGGACCTGCGCGCGCTGGCCGCCGCCGACCGGCTCCTGCACGGGCAGAGTCCCGAGTGCGGGTGGGAGACGCCGGCGCGATGGTCCGTGTCGGCCACCTCGGACGGGGCGACCGATCCGGAGGTGACGGCTGACCGGGACGAGGTGGCCGGGCGTGGCGCGGGCGCGCCGGGTGATCGGGGGCGGGCGTCGGAGGCGACCGGGCCGGGGCGCGTTCCGGAGGATGAGCCGTGGGGGGCCATCGCAGGCGACCGTGACCCCGGGGCGGCGGAGTGTGACGGCGGGATCGAGGCGAGGCGGCGGGCGGCGGTCGCGGCCGTTCGGGGCCTGTATCCGTCGTTGCACCTCAACCTCGCGGCCGACTACGCCAAGCTCGGCCGCCCGGACGCCGCTCGCGCCCAGCTCGACCTGGCCAGGGGGGCGTCCGGTGCGCTGGGAGACGATCCGTACGGGCACGGTGTGCGCGCCGCGATCGGGCTCCTGGCCCGACGCCTCTCGGACGCGCCGGGCGAGCACGCGCCGCCGCCCGGCCACCGTCCGTGGTCCTGACGGACCGGCCGGCACGTGACCGCCGCGCGGCGGGTGGGCGGCGGACCGGCACGCGGTGGGTGGGCTGGTGGGCGCGGGGCGCCGGGACGGACCTGACCCGGGTGTGGCCCGCGTCGGGCCGGTAGGCCACCGGCCCGGGACCAGGCGTGGTGCCGGCCGAATGGCGGGAACGCCCGCCCCGCCGGACGGCGCCTGCCGAGCGCGCGGCCTCTGTCGAGCGCGCGGCCGCCGGCGGCCGTGGCCTCTGCCGGCCGTGGCCTCTGCCAGGGTCGGGTTCCGATGAGGGACGGTCCTGGCCCGGCCGGGTGGCGGGCTCGCCGGGGGGCGTGCCGTGTCGGGTGCCGCTTCCCGGCCGTGGGCCTCGCCGGGGGCGGGGTGCGCGTCGGCTGGCGGCGTCGGTCTACTCGCCGGTTGCGCCGTCGATGCGCTGTCGGATGAGGTCCGCGTGGCCGTTGTGCCGCGCGTACTCCTCGATCATGTGGATGTAGATCCAGCGCAGGCTGAAGACCTCGTCCCGCCGCGTGGCGGTGTCGTCGAGGGTGCGACCCGCCGCGGCTTCCCGGGCCAGCTCTATCTCGGCGCGCCAGGTGGCGAAGCCCGCCGCGGCGTCGGCGTGGGCCACGTCGAAGTCGCCGTCGTTGTTCTCGTCGGTCCAGTACAGCGGCGGGGCGTCCGCGCCGCACAGCACGCGGCGGAACCAGTTGCGCTCGACGTCGGTCATGTGCCGCACCAGGCCGAGCAGCGAGAGATCGGAGGGTGGCGTGGACACCTCGCGCAACTGGGCCTCGGTCAGGCCCTCGCACTTCACGGCCAGCGTCTCGCGGTGGTAGTCGAGCCAGCCTTCCAACATGCGGCGCTCCTCCGCGATCAGCGGCGGTTCCTCGCGGTGGGCGTGGACGGCCACGGGGGCGTCGGGTTCGTTCCTGGGGGTGGTCATGCCGATCATCATGGTCCGCCGGTCGGCCACGGGCCACGCAATATCCGTCCGCCCCACCCCTTGGCCCAGCTCGCGGCGGGCGCCGCCCGCCGCGTCAGCCGAAGGCGCCCGCTCCCAACCGCCCGTCGCCCCTCCCCGTCCTGGCCCCCCGCACGCGCCCGCCCCTCCTGCCCTTCGGCGCGCCGCTCGCCCGTCGGGACCAGGCGCTGGTCAGCGGCGTGCCCTCGACACGTATGCTGCCCGCGCGGAGCACGACGAACAGAGCGACGAGCACGAGAGCGCGCACGCGCCGCCGCCGGGACACACCGCCCCGGGCGGGTGCGGGCGCCCGAGGCGCGCGGTGGGCGCGTGAGACGAGGGAGGACCTGTGAAGGTCGGCTGTATTGGCCTGGGAGACATCGCGCGCAAGGCGTACCTGCCGGTGATCGCCGCGCAACCGGGTATCGAGCCGCACCTGTCGACACGTACCCCGACCACCTTGCACAGCGTCGGGGACGCGTTGCGCGTCCCCGACGCGCAGCGCCACACCGACCTGGACTCGCTGCTGTCGGCCGGTCTCGACGCGGCGTTCGTGCACGCGCCGACCGCCGCGCACGTCGAGATCGTCACCCGCCTGATCGAGGCCGGCGTGCCGACCTACGTCGACAAGCCGATCGCCTACCACCTCGCGGACAGCCAGCGCGTCGTCGACCTCGCCGACAAGCGTGGGGTCAGCCTGATGGTGGGCTTCAACCGGCGTTACGCCCCCGGTTACGCGCAGTGCGCCGACCACCCGCGCGATCTGATCCTGATGCAGAAGAACCGCGTCGGTCTCGCGGAGGAACCGCGTGCCCTGGTGCTCGACGACTTCATCCACGTCGTCGACACGCTGCGGTTCCTGGTTCCGGGGCCGATCGAGCACGTCGACGTACGGGCGAGGGTCCGGGACGGGCTGCTGCACCACGTGCTGCTCCAGCTCTCCGGGGACGGCTTCTCCGCCGTCGGCACGATGAACCGGATGAGCGGCTCCACCGAGGAGATCCTGGAGGTCTCCGGCCAGGACGCCAAGCGGCAGGTGGTGAACCTGGCGGAGATCGTGGACCACAAGGGGCAGCCCAGCGTGCGCCGTCGGGGCGACTGGGTGCCGGTGGCCCGGCAACGTGGCATCGAGCAGATCACGCTCGCCTTCCTGGAGGCCGTACGCGCCGGGCGGCCGCTCGACGCGCGGGACGCCCTGCGCACCCACGAGCTGTGTGAGCGCGTCGTCACGGCCGCACAGGCCGCCTGACCGCCTTCGCGGCCCGCCCGACGACGCGGTACGACCTGCCCTGAGCCACCCGTCGCGGCGGGCCGCGCCGATGGCCGCCTCGTGTTCACGAGCCCGCGCGCGGCCCGCGTGCCCGCCGCGTGGCTCGGACGCGTACCCAGGCTCAGGAGCCCACCGGGCTGTCCGCGCTGTCCGCGTCCCGTCGTGGCCGCTGTCGCGGGTCGAGCCGGCGCCCGGCCTCGGCACGCCGTCGGCGCGCCCGGCCGCCGGCCACCGCCCCGGCGACCAGCAGTGTGGCGATCGCCCCGTACAGCGGCCAGTCGCCGAACCGCACGTAGGGGCTGGTGCCGTCCGCCAGCGGCACGTCGTAGACCGCCGCCGCGCTGCGCCGGGTGTCCAGCCGGCCGCCGACCGGGGCGCCGCGCGGTCCGAAGACGGCGCTGGTCCCGGTCAGCGTGGCGTGCGCGGTGGGGCGCCAGGTCTCGGCGGCGCGCAGCGCGGCCAGCGAGGCGTGCTGGGCGGGGGCCCAACTGTGCTGGAAGGAGGCCGTCGCGGCCTGGGCGACCAGAAGCTGCGCCCCGTTCCGCACCAGCCGGCGGCTCATGTCGGGGAAGGCCGACTCGAAGCACACCAGCGGACCGAGTCGCAGCCCGGCGGCACTCGCGGGAGCGGGCGCGGTGCCGGCGCCGGCGGGGCGGCGCGCCGGGAGCCGCGCGCGGCGCGTGTCCGGGACGCGCATGACCACCGAGCGTGCCCCGCGTCGCCGGTCCACCTCGGCCGCCTGGCCCACCGAGGTGGACCAGCCGAGCAGGGAGCGGGCCGGGACGTACTCGCCGAAGGGCACCAGCCGCATCTTGTCGTACCGCTCCCCGATGGGGCCGCGCGGGCCCACCAGTACCGAGCTCTTGTAGACGCCGGGCTGGCCGGGGCGTTTGGCGTCCACGTTGACCAGCAGTTCCGCGCCCACCTGGCGGGAGAGGGTGGCCAGCCGCTGCCGCAGGTCGGGCCGCTCCACCAGATCGCCGCCCACGCTCGACTCGCCCCACACCACCAGGCTCACGCCACGGCCGGCCAGCTCCCGGGTGAGCGTCTCCTCGCGGTCGAAGCGGGGGCCACCGCCGTCGATCATGCCGGGCTGAACGAGCGCGACGCGTACCGTGCCCGCGGCCTGCGGTGCCGGGGACCACGCCCACACGCCGGCCACCCCCGTGGCGCAGCCGACCAGCCCGACGACGGCCGCCCGGCGGGCCCGGGGCAGGACCAACAACACGACCAGCGCGGTGTTCACGGCGACCACCAGCAGGCTGGCCAGCCACACACCGCCCAGCGACACCAGTCGTAGCACGGGCGCGACCTGCCACTGGCTGGCTCCGAGCAGCCCCCACGGCCCGCCGAGGTACTGCCAGGACCGCACCAGTTCGACCATCAGCCACCCGCACGGCAGCAGCACCAGCGCGGCACTGGCCCGCCGCCCGCCGGCCGACCCGGGCCCCAGCAGCCGGTGGGCCAGCCACCCCCACGGCGCCCACAGCGCCCCGAGCCCGATGGCCACCAGCACGATGAACCCGTGCAGGACGGGCAGCAACCAGTGGTGCACCGCCAGCAGGAATCCGACGCCACCGAGCCAGCCGTCCCACGCCGCCCGCCGCCCGGTGGGCGCCGACCGGACGAGTAACAGCCAGGGAACCAGGGCCGCGTAGGCCAGCCACCACAGCGCGGGAGCCGGGAAGGCCAGCGCCGGCAGCGCGCCGGCCGCCAGGGCCACGAGCCCACGGACCCCTCGCGGGGTGTGCCGGGGAGGCCGTGGGGAGGCGGGTGGGGTGCGTGCGGGGTTGCCCGGCGGCATCGACACCTCGCGGGGTTCTCGTCCGGCCAGGGCACCAGTGTGCGCGCCAAGACGCTCGCGCACCCGGCGAACGGCGCCACCCATGTCGCCTCCTCTCTCGTTCCGGCTCCTCGCCATGGCGACGGCACGCCCCGCCGTGGCCGGCCGTTTGGGCCGTCGCGGCACCGGGGCCGCGACGGCCCGTGGGCCGCACGATGTGGGCACACACCAGCACCGGTGCGCGGGCGGGTCCGCGCACCCCGGTACGAGGAGTTGACCGCATGTTGCCTCTGGAAGGCGTCACCGTAGTCTCGCTCGAACAGGCGGTGGCCGCTCCCTACGCCACCCGCCAGTTGGCCGATCTCGGGGCCCGGGTCATCAAGGTCGAGCGGCCCGGCGGCGGGGACTTCGCGCGCGACTACGACCACGAGGTGCGCGGCCAGTCGGCGTACTTCGTGTGGTGCAACCGGGGCAAGGAGAGCGTGGTGCTCGACCTCAAGGACGCCGCCGACCGGGCCCTTCTCGACCGGCTGCTGGACGCCGCCGACGTCTTCGTCCAGAACCTGGCCCCGGGCGCGGCCGAACGGCTCGGCCTCGGGGCGCGGGCGCTGTGCGAACGCTGGCCCCGGCTGATCGTGTGCGGCATATCGGGCTACGGGGAGCACGGGCCCTACCGCGACCGCAAGGCGTTCGACCTGCTGGTCCAGTGCGAGACGGGACTGGTCTCGACGACCGGGACCGAGGAGACACCCGCACGCGCCGGGATCTCCATCGCGGACGTCGCCGCGGCCATGTACGCGTACACGGGCGTCCTCACGGCGCTGTACGAACGCGAGCGCACCGGCCGGGGCGGCGCCTTCGACGTCGCCATGCTCGACGCGCTCGGCGAGTGGATGGGACAGCCCCTCTTCCACGGCGTGTACGGGAGCGCACCGCTGCCGCGCAGCGGTGCCCGGCACCCCTCGATCGCCCCGTACGGGCCCTACCGGGCGGGCGACGGGGGCGAGGTCTTCCTGTGCGTGCAGAGCGACCGGGACTGGGTGGGACTATGCGAACGCGTCCTGGGGCGGCCCGACCTGACCCGGGACCCCCGGTTCGCCGACAACCCGCTGCGCCACCGGCACGACGCGCAGCTGACGGAAGTGCTGCACGCCGCCTTCGCCCAGCTCACCACCGAGACGCTGCTGGCCCGGCTCGACGCGGCGGGCATCGCCAACGCCAGGCTGCGAAAGGTGACCGAGTTCGCCGCGCACCCGCAGCTGGCCGCCCGCGACCGGTGGCGGACCTTCGACACCCCGACGGGGCCGCTGCGCGGGCTGCTGCCCCCGGTGACGGTGCGCGGGCGGGAGGCCCGCATGGGCGCGGTACCGGCGCTCGGCGCGCACACGGAGGCCATCCGGACGGAGTTCGGCCCGGGGTGAGCCCGGGCGCGGGGCCGCCCGGCACGGGGAGATCCGGCACGGGGACTTGGCACGGGGGACAGGGGGGCGGGCGGGGAGGAGCGGAGCCCCGGGGCCGGGCGGGCGAGGTGCGGACCCCCGGGGCCGGGCGGGCCGTGTGGCCGTGCCGTTCGATCTCCGGGGCGCGTCTCCTACCCTCGGGAGTACGCCAGGTAGTACCCCGACGCGTCGAGGGAGAGCCGCACCATGACCGAGCGCAAACCACCCGGTGTCGACTTCGAGAGCTTTGTCGACAAGCAGATCCGGGAGGCCGCCGAGCGCGGCGAGTTCGCACGGCTGCCCGGCTTCGGCAAGCCGCTCGACCGACCGGACGCCCCGTACGACGAGTCCTGGTGGATCAGGGAGAAGATGGCGCGCGAGCAGCTCTCGTTCCTGCCACCCAGCCTGGCGTTGCGCAAGGAGGCCGAGGACGCGCTGGCAGCCGCGACCAGCGCTCCCTCGGAGCGGGTCGCGCGGCGCCTGGTCGAGGAGATCAACGAGAAGATCCGCGCGGCGCTGGCCCGCCCCCCGCAGGGCCCGCCCCTGAACCTGGTCCCCTACGACGTCGAGGACGTGCTCACGACCTGGCGCGCCGCGCGCCAGCGGCCGACCGCCTGACGCGCGGGCCCGCCGCTACGGCGCGCCCACCGTGGGGTACGCGCCCCGCCGGTGCGCGCGGGCCCGCCCGTCACGCACGACGCCCCGCCCGCGACCTGACGGCGCGGGCGGGGCGTGGGTAGGGTTGGTAGAAACCACCCGGGGGTGCGCCCCCCACCACCACA
>NZ_JBHVJC010000049.1:0-50721 GCF_042799315.1 Streptomyces sp. NPDC057702
TTTTCTATACGAGACAGCCCCCCCGCCGCGCCCGGGCCCGCCCCCCGGCCGCGCCCGGGCCCCCACCGCGCCGGAGCGAACCCACGCCGTTCCCGGCCCCCGGCCCCCGGCCGCACGACCGACACCAGCCCGCACGCGCCAGCGCGCCCCCCCGCTCCCCTTCCCCGTTCCGTTTCCCGCCGGCGCCCGGCCCGAGGCGTAGGCCCGAAGGCCGAGCCGAACACCGTCCTGCGACAGGGGGCAACCTCGCCCGTGGCTCTTACGCTGACGCCATGACCGACCTCGATCCGCGCCCCGTGGACGCCGGCGCGGCCTCCACCCCTGCCGCCGGCGCGGGCTCCGGGCGGGCCGTGACCGGCATACCCGGCGCCCCCTCCGCCGCCCCGTCCGCCCCTTCCGCTTCCGCCGCCCCCGCCGCCCCCGACGGCCCGGACGAGCCCGAGATACCCGACGCCGAGGCCGGCGTCTTCAGCCGGGCCTACCGCGCGCTGACCTTCGGGATCATCTCCGTCGTCTCGCTCATCGCCTTCGAGGCCAGCGCCGTCACCACGGTCATGCCGGTGGCGGCCGAGCACCTGCACGGCGTCGGGCTCTACGCCTTCGCCTTCTCCGGCTACTTCACCGCCAGCCTGTTCGCCATGGCCCTGTCGGGGGAGTGGTGCGACCGCAGGGGCCCGCTGGCGCCGCTGTTCGCCGGGGTCCTCGCGTTCGGGCTCGGGCTCGTGGTCGCGGGCGCGGCGCAGCAGATGTGGATGTTCATCGCCGGCCGAGGCATCCAGGGCGTCGGCGGCGGACTGGTCATCGTGTCGCTGTACGTCGTGGTCGGCCGCGCCTTCCCGCAGCGGCTCCAGCCCGCCGTGCTGGCCTCGTTCTCCGCGGCCTGGGTGCTGCCGGTGATCGTGGGCCCGGTGGTCGCGGGCTCGGTGGCCGAGCACGTGGGCTGGCGCTGGGTCTTCCTGGCCATGCCCGTCCTGGTGCTGCTGCCGCTGCTGGTGATGCTGCCCGCGCTGCGCGCGCTGCCGCCCGGCGAGCACAGCGCGGCGATGGACCGCCGCCGCATCCTGCTGGCCCTCGCGGTCGCCGCCGGCGCCGGTCTGCTCCAGTACGCGGTGCAGGACCTGCGCTGGCTCTCGCTGCTGCCCGGCGTCGCCGGCGCCGCGCTGCTCGTGCCCTGCGTCCTGCGGCTGCTGCCCGCCGGCACCTTCCGCGCCGCCCGTGGGCTGCCCTCGGTGGTGCTGCTGCGCGGCCTGGCGGCCGGCACCTTCCTGGGCGCCGAGAGCTTCGTACCGCTGATGCTGGTCACCGAGCGCGGCATGTCCCCGACGATGGCCGGCCTCTCCCTCACCGGCGGTGGGCTGACCTGGGCGCTGGGCTCGTACACGCAGAGCCGACCCCGCCTGGAACCGCACCGGGAGCGGCTGATGGGCCTGGGCATGCTGCTGATCGCGCTGTCCATCGCGCTGGCGGCCACCGTGCTCGTCGACGGCATGCCCGCGTGGATCGTCGCCGCCTCCTGGGTCATCGGCGGCCTCGGGATGGGCGTGACGATCTCCGGCGGCAGCGTGCTGCTCCTCAAGCTCTCCCGCCCGGAGGACTCGGGCTCCAACGCCGCCTCCCTCCAGGTCTCCGACGCGCTGGGCAACATCTCGCTGCTCGGCGCGAGCGGCGTCCTGTTCGTCGCCTTCGGCGGCGGCTCGGCCACGGTCGCGGCGCACGACGCCGCCGACGCCGGCACCAGTCATCCGGCCGCCTTCGCCGCCGTCCTGCTGGGCATGGCCGCGATGGCCCTGGTAGGCGCCTTCGTGACGACCCGGCTACGCCCGGCGAGGGCGTAGCCGTCACCGCGTGGTACCAAAGTGACCCCACATCGGTGGTACCGTTTTGGTATGGCCATGAACCTGCGTCTCCGCGACGACCAGACCGATGCCCTCAAGCAGCGCGCCGAGCAGGAGGGCGCCAGCATGCACGCCATAGTGCTGCGGGCGGTCGACGACTATCTAGCACGGACAGCACAGGAGGCGATCGTGCGGCAGACGGCACGGGAGCAGGCGGCCAAGTGGAGCGAGCTTCTGGAGCGGCTCAAGTGACGTACGTATACCTCACGGCCGAGGACGTCCTGGCCATCGCCGAGATCGCCTGCGCCGAGATGGAGATCGTGGTCCGCGACGCGGGGTTACTTGAGTCCGCTGTCCACCGCCCCGCCGCCGCCATGTTCGGTCAGGAGGCGTATCCGGACCTCGTCGACAAGGCGGCGGCGCTGCTGCAGTCACTGGCGATCAACCATCCGCTCTTCGACGGGAACAAGCGCACGGCGTGGATCTCGTGCGTCTCCTTCCTCGCGATGAACGGGGTGCAGTTGCGTCCCGACATCGACGCGGCCGAGCGCCTGGTCATCGACGTCGCCACGGGCGCCGTGGACGAGATCAAGGTGATCGCCGAAGGGCTGCGCGCACTCGCTGACCCCGATGTGACCTGAGTCCCACCCCCGTGCCCTCACCCCCCGTACGCCCGTGCCGGGGGTGGCGGCACGGGTACGCTGACGCGGTTGCCGATTCCGAGTCAGCCCGACGGAGACCGTGACTACCACAGCGAACCACCACCTCTCGCCCGCCTTTCCCGGCCGGGCCCCCTGGGGCACCGCGAACAAGCTGCGTGCCTGGCAGCAGGGGGCGATGGAGAAGTACATCCAGGACCAGCCGCGCGACTTCCTGGCCGTCGCGACCCCCGGCGCCGGCAAGACCACCTTCGCCCTGACGCTGGCCTCCTGGCTGCTGCACCACCACGTCGTGCAGCAGATCACCGTGGTCGCCCCCACCGAGCACCTGAAGAAGCAGTGGGCGGAGGCCGCGGCGCGGGTCGGGATCAAGCTCGACCCGGAGTACTCGGCCGGCCCCGTCAGCCGCGAGTACCAGGGCGTCGCCATCACCTACGCCGGTGTCGGCGTCCGCCCCATGCTGCACCGCAACCGCTGCGAGCAGCGCAAGACGCTGGTCATCCTGGACGAGATCCACCACGCCGGCGACTCCAAGTCCTGGGGCGAGGCGTGCCTGGAGGCGTTCGACCCGGCCACCCGCCGGCTCGCGCTGACCGGTACGCCCTTCCGCTCCGACACCAACCCGATCCCGTTCGTCGCGTACGAGGAGGGCAACGACGGCATCCGTCGCTCCTCGGCCGACTACACCTACGGCTACGGCAGCGCGCTGGGCGACGGCGTCGTGCGCCCGGTGATCTTCCTGTCGTACAGCGGCAACATGCGCTGGCGGACCAAGGCGGGCGACGAGATCGAGGCCCGGCTGGGCGAGCCGATGACCAAGGACGCCATCTCGCAGGCGTGGCGCACCGCGCTCGACCCGCGCGGCGAGTGGATGCCCAACGTGCTGGCCGCCGCCGACCGCCGGCTGAGCGAGGTGCGCAAGGCCATCCCGGACGCCGGCGGCCTGGTGATCGCCAGCGACCAGGAGCAGGCCCGCGCGTACGCCAAGCTGCTGCGACAGATCACCGGCGAGGGCCCGACGGTCGTGCTGTCCGACGAGACGGCGGCCTCGCAGCGCATCGACGACTTCAGCCAGTCCGAGAGCCGCTGGATGGTCGCGGTGCGCATGGTCTCCGAGGGCGTGGACGTGCCCCGGCTGGCGGTCGGCGTCTACGCCACCACCGTCTCGACGCCGCTGTTCTTCGCGCAGGCCGTGGGCCGCTTCGTGCGCTCCCGGCGGCGCGGCGAGACCGCGTCGGTGTTCCTGCCGACTATCCCCACCCTCCTCGGCTTCGCCAACGAGATGGAGGTCGAGCGCGACCACGTCCTGGACAAGCCGAAGAAGGACGGCGAGGAGGACCCGTACGCCGAGGAGGACAAGCTTCTCCAGGAGGCCGAGAAGCAGCAGGACGAGGACACCGGCGACCAGGACCAGCTCTCCTTCGAGGCGCTCCAGTCGGACGCCGTCTTCGACCGGGTGCTCTACGACGGCGCCGAGTTCGGCATGCAGGCCCACCCCGGCAGCGAGGAGGAGCAGGACTACCTGGGCATCCCGGGCCTGCTGGAGCCCGATCAGGTGCAGCTGCTGCTCCAGCGCCGACAGTCGCGGCAGATCGCGCACAGCCGCAAGAAGCCCGACGACGAGGCCGACCTCCTCGAACTGCCCGCCGAGCGCCGCCCCGTGGTCAGCCACAAGGAACTCCTGGCCCTGCGCAAGGAGTTGAACGGTCTGGTCGGCGCGTACGTCCACCAGAGCGGCAAGCCGCACGGCGTGATCCACACCGAGCTGCGCCGGGTCTGTGGCGGCCCGCCGAGCGCGGAGGCCACCGCCGGCCAGATCCGCGAGCGGATCAAGAAGGTCCGGGAGTGGGCCACCCGCATGCGCTGACCGGCGCGCGCACGCGCTGAACGGCGCGCGCGCTCGCGCCACTTGGCCACCGAGCCGGCCCCGTCGCCCCGCGCGACGGGGCCGGCTCGCGTCGTGCCCCGCCCACCCGGGCCGGCCCACCCCGCTCGCGGTCGCACCGTCGCACGCTCTCGTGGTCGGCCCACCCCGCGCGCCGGCGCGTCTCCCGCGCCGGCGCGACCGCGCGACACGCCGAGCCCGGAACGTGCCGCGCTCCTCGCCCCGTTCCGGCCAGCGGCGTCGCGAAGCCGGGCCATCGCCCCATATCGGGGCGCACGCCGGGCGCGAGATGAAACGCAGTTGACCGGATTGTGGACGAGCTCTTCCGCTGAGCGAACTCGCTCGCTAGCGTTCCCCCACGCACACGCCCCGTGGCAGCGCCGCCGCGGAGCGCGGCCGGTGCGTGCGAACCGCGACCGGTGGCCTCTTCCGCGCGCTGCCGATGGGACCGGTGGCGCTGAACCGGAATCAGCCGCCACTCACCCGAGAAGGGGGCGTCGTGACCGCGGAGACCTCCCAGACGCTCGACCGGGGACTGCGTGTCCTCAAACTCCTGGCCGACACCGATCACGGCCTGACCGTGACCGAACTATCCAACAAGCTCGGCGTCAACCGCACCGTCGTCTACCGACTGCTGGCCACCCTCGAACAACACGCCCTGGTTCGGCGCGACATCGGCGGTCGGGCCCGGGTGGGCCTGGGCGTCCTGCGGCTGGGCCGGCAGGTGCACCCGCTGGTGCGGGAGGCCGCCATGCCCGCGCTGCGCGCCCTGGCCGAGGACATCGGAGCCACCGCCCACCTCACCCTGGTCGACGGCGCCGAGGCGCTGGCCGTCGCCGTCGTCGAGCCGACCTGGACGGACTACCACGTCGCCTACCGCGCCGGCTTCCGCCACCCGCTCGACCGGGGCGCCGCCGGCCGCGCCATCCTCGCCGCCCGGGGCGGGCTCGCCGACCTCGGCTACGCCCTGACCCACGGCGAGCTGGAGGCCGGCGCGAGCGGAGCCGCCGCGCCGCTGCTCGGGGTGACCGGCATAGAGGGCAGCGTGGGCGTGGTCATGCTCACCGACGCGGTGCCCGAGCGGGTGGGCCCGCGCGTGGTCGAGGCGGCGAAGGAGGTCGCGGACGCCCTGCGCTGAGCGCCCGCCCTGCCCGGCCGGGGCGGGACGGCCGTCCCTTAGGGTGGCGGACGTGTCTCCTCGCGCTCGTATCCTCGCGGTCTGCTCCACGCTCGTCGTCGCCCTGCTCGCGGTCGCCGCGTTCGCGCCGCTGCCGTTCTCGATCGCCTACCCCGGGCTGACCGCGAACGTGCTCGGCTCCGACCGTGGTCAGCCGGTGATCACCATCTCCGGCGCCCCGACCCGCGAGACCAGCGGGCAGTTGCGGATGACGGCCATCGTCGCCACCGGGCCCGACGCGGACATCCGCTTCAAGGACGTGGTCAGCGCCTGGTTCAACAAGGGCCGCGCGGTCATGCCGCGCGACTCCGTCTACCCGGTCGGCGACTCGCCCAAGGAGGTGGACCGGCACAACCGCGAGGAGATGCGGGAGTCCCAGGACGCGGCGGTCCAGGCGGCGTTGACGTACCTGCACCGCTCGCCGAAGGACGTGAAGGTCACCCTGCGGCTCGCCAAGGTCGGCGGCCCCAGCGCCGGGCTCATGTTCACCCTCGGCATCATCGACAAGCTCGACGGCGACGGCCGGGGCGGCGACCTGACCGGCGGGCGGATCGTGTCCGGCACCGGCACCATCGACGCCGGGGGCAAGGTCGGCCCGGTCGGCGGCGTCGGGCTCAAGCCGAAGGCGGCCAAGCGCGACGGCGCCAGCGTCTTCCTCGTCCCCCGCGAACAGTGCTCCGACGTCACCGACGAGCTGCCCAAGGGACTCACGCTCATCCCGGTCAGGGAACTGAAGGACGCGGTGTCCTCCCTCCGGGCCCTGGCGGCCGGTAAAGCGGTCCCGAGCTGCTGAGCGGCCGGCTCACCAGCCGCAGGCCGACCCGCACCAGCGCCCAGCCACACCGGTCGCGCAGCCAGGCCCAGCTCCCGCCGGCCCACGCGCGCGGCCCGGCCCGACCGGCGGGCCCGGTCGGTGAGCGGTCGTGGGCCAGCCGCCAGGCAGCCGCCTCGGCGCGCAGCTCGCGCGCGCGGTGCTCGTGTATCGACGCGTGCGTCTCGGCGTGCGTCATGGCGCTTCCTCCTCGTCCCGTACGGTCTTCTCCCGCCCGACGCGCTGCTGACCGCCGTCGCGCGGGAAGGCGTGCACGTGGAACCGGACCGAGGCGGCGCCCTCGGCGTCGGCCGGTACCCGGTCCCGGTAGTCCTCGATGACCTCCCGCAGCCGCTGCCCCAGCTCTCCCGTGAGCTCGGGCGTGAGCCACACGGTGAAGTCGCTGATGTCGCCGCGGTTGCGCCACTCCTGCGGCCAGGTGTGCATCGAGCCGAGCCAGGTGGCCAGCTCGCTGGTGTGAATGCTGGCGATCTCGTGGAGCATCAGGTCCACGGCGCCGCGCACCGCCGGGTCGGTGTGCTCGAAGAACGCCTGCGGGTCGCTGACCTGGATGCCCTCGTGCACCGCCTGCCACCAGCGCTCACGGGCCGTGCCCCGCCCGGTCACCTCGCCCACGAAGCCGTACGAGGCGAGCTGGCGCAGGTGGTAACTGGTGGCCCCGCTGGACTCGCCGAGCCGCTCCGCGAGCCGCGAGGCGGTCGCCGGGCCGTCGTGCCGCAGGGACTCCAGGAGCCGCAGGCGCAGGGGATGGGCCAGGCCGCGCAGCGAGCGCGCGTCGAGCTGCCGCACGGGCGGGTTCGGCGACTCCGCGCCCCCGGCCGTCGCCCGCCCGCCGGGGGCGGGGGAGGGCTCGGGGGAGGGCGTGGGGGGTGGGTTCTCCTCGGTGGACATGCCACCAGCGTAAGTACGCAAAGAAAGCATTGCAACATCTTCTTTGCATGACTTTCTTTGCAACGGAGTCTTTGTGATGGGCCCTCCCGGCGAGGACCCGGACCACGCGCGGGGCGGGCTGGACGAGGTGGGCCGAGGGGCGGGCGCGGGGAGAGGCGGGCGGCCCGCGCCGGGCGGGCGTGGCACGTCGGCGGGCCCGGCCGCGCTCGCACCCGCGACCGGGCCCGCCGGAGTGGGCCGCCGCCCCGCCCGTCAGCCCTCGCGGACGAAGCCCTCGGACACCAGCCAGTCGAGCGCCACCTCGTGCGGGTCCTCGCCGTCCACGTCCACCCGGGCGTTGAGCCGCTGGGCCACCGCGTTGGTCAGCCTGGCGGTGATCGGGTTGAGCACCTCCGCGATCCGCGGGTACTTCCTCAGCGTCCTGCCGTTGATCTCCGGGGCGGCGTTGTAGTTGGGGAAGAAGTGCTTGTCGTCCTCCATGGCCACCAGGTTCATCGCCTTGATGCGCCCGTCGGTCGAGGTGACCTCGCCGAACGTGCAGGCCGAGCCCTTGCGCACCTCCCGGTAGATCACACCGGCGTCCATCTTGCTCACCCGCGAGCCGGGCAGCCGCATGTCGTACGCCCTGCGCATGCCGGGCAGCCCGTCGTCGCGGACGGCGAACTCGGTCTCCACGCACAGCCTGAGCGATCCGCCGCCGCGCCGGGTCAGCGCCGCGACGTCGGACAGGTCGCGCAGGCCGTACCTCCTCGCGGTCGCCTGGTTGACGGTGAGCGTGTACGTGTTGTCGAGCCGGGCCGGCGGCAGCCAGGCGATGCCGTTCGCGCGGTCCGCCTCGCGTACGGCACGCCACTGCTCGCGCGGGTCCACGATCGGCTTCTCGTTGCCCTGGTAGGTGATCCACGCGGTGCCCGTGTACTCGTACATCGCGTCCGCGTCGCCCGACCTGACCGCCTCCCGGGCCCCGATCGACCCCTGGATGTTGGTGCGGTCCAGCACCTTGGCGCCGGCCGCCTGGAAGGCGATGCCCAGGATCTGGCCCAGGATGATCTGCTCGGTGAACTCCTTGGACGTCACCGTCAGGTCGGCCCCCGCCAGCGGCTTGCCACGGCCGATCGTCCCCGGCTCCACGTCGTCGGCCATCCGGCTGCCGCTGTGCAGCCCGCAGCCGCCGAGCAGGGCCGGGGCCAGCAGCGCCGCCGCGAGCCCCGCGCCGAGGGCGGCCCGCCCGCGCCGAAGGCGCCCGCCGGCGGCCCGTACGCGCGCCGTCCTCATGCGTCCCCCTCAAGTCCGCGTGGGCGCAGCAGCAACTCGACCACCGAGGCCAGCCAGTCCACCAGCAGCGCGAGCGCCACGGTGAGGACGGAGCCCAGCACCAGGACGGGCATGCGCTGGTTGTTGATGCCCGTGGCGATCAGGTCGCCCAGCCCGCCCGCGCCGCCGAAGTAGGCCAGCGTCGCCGTGCCGACGTTGAGCACCAGCGCGGTGCGCACGCCCGCCAGGATCAGCGGCACGGCCAGCGGCAGCTCCACCCGGCGCAGCACCCCCAGGGCCGACATGCCGATGCCCCGCGCGGCCTCGATCAGCGTCGGGTCGATGGCCCGCAGGCCCGCGATGGTGTTGGCCAGCACCGGCAGCACGGCGTACGCCACGATGCCCACCAGCGCGGCCTTGGTGCCCACGCCCAGCCAGATCACCAGCAGGGCCAGCAGGCCGATGGCGGGTGTGGCCTGTCCGATGTTGGCGAGGGCCAGCACCACCGGGACCGCTGGCCGTAGCCGGGGCCGGGTCAGCGCGATGCCCAGCGGAATGGCGATGATCAACACGAAGAACGTGGAGATCGCGGTGAGTTCGACGTGCTGGCGCAGGCGCAGCCACACGTTGCCGTCCGCGATCGCGTTGCGCGCGATGGAGTCCAGCTCCGCGCCCCGGAACCACAGCCAGGTGGCGAGCAGGCCGATCGCGAGGACGGCGGGCAGGATGGTGAGCTTCTGCCAGGTCAGCCGGGGTGGTGGCGCGCTGGGGGCGGGTGGGGGCCGCTCGGCGTCCTCGGCCCGCGCGTCGTCCCGGAAGGGCAGGCCACGCACCTCGTGTTCGCCGGCCGGCCGTCCGCCCGCCAGCGGCTTTGGCCACACCCGCCGGCTCCGGCCGCGCTCCACCCGGTCCGGGCCGCTCCCGCCGGCCCCGTGCCGGGAAGCGTCGTGGTCCTCGCGCGCGGGTTCGTCCCCGCCCGCGCGGCTCACGCGCCCGCCTCCCGCCCCGGCGTGGCGCTCGCCCCGCCGTCGGCGGCGCCCTCCTGCTCCAGGTGGGTCTGGTGGGCCCGCGTCTCCTGGAGCCGGTGTTGGTGCTCGACGGCGTCCAACCGGTCGGCCTCCAGCAGCTCGTGGACGGAGTTCATCAGCGTCTCCATGTCGACCACGCCGGTGTACTCGCCGCGCCGCCCGGTCACCGGGACCCGGCCCGCGTTGTCGGTGAGCACCGCCTCCAGCGCGTCGCGCAGGGTGGCGTCGCGGGTGACGGTGTCGTGGACGAGGGTGCCGGCGCGGGCCAACGACCCCTTGGCACGGCTGAGGTCCCCGCGCCGCAGCCACTTGTACGGACGGCGGTGCCGGTCCAGGAGCAGCACCTCGTTGATCGACGCCGACCGGAAGAGGTCGAAGATGGACTGCAACGGGTCGTCGATGACCGCGGTCGGGATGTCCTCGACCGTCACGTCCCGTACCCGGGTCAGGTTGAGCCGTTTGAGTGCGGCCCCGGCGCCGACGAACCCGGAGACGAAGTCGTCGGCCGGGTTGGTCAGGATGGCCTCGGGGGTGTCGAACTGGGCGATGTGCGAGCGGTCCCGCAGCACCGCGATCCGGTCACCCAGCTTGATCGCCTCGTCGAAGTCGTGGGTGACGAAGACGATGGTCTTGTGCAGCTCGTGCTGGAGCCGGATCAGCTCGTCCTGGAGGTGGTCGCGGGTGATCGGGTCCACCGCGCCGAACGGCTCGTCCATGAGCAGCACCGGCGGATCGGCGGCCAGCGCCCGCGCCACGCCCACCCGCTGCTGCTGGCCGCCGGAGAGCTGGCGCGGGTAGCGGTCGTGGAACTCCCGCGGGTCGAGCCCCACCAGGTCCAGCATCTCCTCGATCCGGGCGGCCGTGCGGGCCCGGGACCAGCCGACCATCCTCGGTACGAGGGCGATGTTCTGTGCGACGGTCATGTGGGGAAACAGGCCCGATGACTGGATGGCGTAGCCCACCTTCCGGCGCAGCCTGACCGGGTCGATGCCGGTCACGTCCTCCTCACCGATGCGTATGCGGCCCGAGGACGGCTCGATCAACCGGTTGATCATCTTCAGTGTGGTGGACTTGCCGCACCCCGAGGGGCCCACGAGGATCACTGTCTCGCCGGCCCCGATCTCCATGCTGACGTTGTCCACGGCGGGCGCCGCGCTGCCCGGGTAGCGCTTGGTGAGGTTCTCCAGCGCGATGGTGGCACCGGTGGTGGCGCCGCGCTCGGGCGCGTTGCCGCCGGGTCGGCCGTTCGCGGTCTCAGGCACGTATCCCCCTGGATATGGTCAGACGTCCGATGAGCACGTACACGGCGTCGAAGAGCAGCGCGAGCAGCACGATGCCCAGCGTCCCGGCCAGGACCTTGTTGACCGCGTTGGCGCTGCCGAGCGAGGAGATGCCGCGGAAGATCTCGTTGCCCAGCCCCGGGCCCGAGGCGTACGCGGCGATCGCGGCGATGCCCATCAGCATCTGCGTGGAGACCCGGATGCCGGTCAGGATGGGCGGCCAGGCCAGCGGCAGCTCCACCCGCACCAGACGGGCCAGCCGTGACATGCCCAGCCCCCTGGCGGCGTCGACCAGGTCGGGGTCCACGCCGCGCAGCCCGACGATCGCGTTCCGCACGATGGGCAGCAGCCCGTACAGGACCAGGGCGGTCACCGTCGGCGCGACGCCGAGTCCGGTGATCGGGATGAGCAGGCCGATCATGGCCAGGGACGGCACGGTGAGGATGGTCGCCGTGACGGTGATGGCGAGGTTGCCGGCCCACTGGCTGCGGTAGGTGGCCACGCCCACCAGCACGCCGAGGACGGTGGCCAGCACCATGCACTGGAAGACGGCGCTGGCGTGCTGGTAGGTGTCCAGCAGGAGCTGGGTGCGCCGGGTGCCGACGTACTCCCAGAAGCTCATCGCGTCTCTCCTCGATCAGTCATCGGCCGCCTGCTTGACCAGGGGGATGATCCGGAGCGGGACGGGGTTCTCCATCACGATGGCCGTCGAGGCCCGCACGATGCCATCAAAACCCACAACGCGGTCGATCACCCGCTGGAGATCGGCGTTCGAGCGCGCCACCAGGCGGCACAGCATGTCGCCGTGGCCGGTGGTGGTGTGCAGCTCCAGCACCTCGGGCACGGTGCGCAGATGGCTGCGGACGTCCGCGCCCTGGCCCTGCTTGATCTCCAGCGTCGCGAACGCCGTCACCGGGTAGCCCAGCGCCGCCGGGTCCACCTGCGGCCCGAACCCCCGGATCACCCCGCTGGCCTGCAACCGGTCAAGGCGCGCCTGCGCGGTCCCGCGCGCCACCCCCAGCCGCCGCGACGCCTCCAGGACGCCGATCCGCGGCTCCTCGGCCAGCAGCGCGATCAGCCGGCCGTCCAGTCGGTCAATGCCCATCGCCGGCCTCCGCGCCCCCGTCCCGCACACCCCGTCCTACGCCCATGCGACTTGGCCACCTCCATGTGATGGTCATCATGTACAGATCGTCCGGCCGAACTCCGGAACCACTAGTCAACATGTCCAGTGGATGCACAAACTATTGCGCACCTTGTGGATCGGAGAGAGCCTGCGGCTATGACAGAGACCATCGATCAGTCCCCCGAGACGGCCAGGCAGGCCGACCCCTTCCCGGTCAAGGGAATGGACGCGGTCGTCTTCGCCGTCGGCAACGCCAAGCAGGCCGCCCACTACTACGCGACGGCCTTCGGCATGAAGCTCGTCGCCTACTCCGGACCGGAGAACGGCAGCCGCGAGACCGCCAGTTACGTCCTGGTGTCGGGCAACGCCCGATTCGTGCTGACCTCCGTCATCAAGCCCACCACCGACCGTGGGCGCTTCCTCGCGGAGCACGTCGCCGAGCACGGCGACGGCGTCATCGACCTCGCCATCGAGGTCCCGGACGCCCGCGCGGCCTACGCCTACGCGCTGGAGCACGGCGCCACCGGCCTGGAGGAGCCGCACGAGGTCAAGGACGAGCACGGCACCGTCGTGCTGGCCGCCATCGCCACGTACGGCAAGACCCGGCACACGCTCGTCGAGCGCTCCGGCTACGACGGTCCCTACCTGCCCGGTTTCGTCGCCGCCAACCCCATCGTCGAGCCGGCCGCCAAGCGCACCTTCCAGGCCATCGACCACTGCGTGGGCAACGTCGAACTCGGCAAGATGGACGAGTGGGTCGGCTTCTACAACAACGTCATGGGCTTCACGAACATGAAGGAGTTCGTGGGCGACGACATCGCCACCGAGTACTCCGCGCTCATGTCCAAGGTCGTGGCGGACGGCACCCGCAAGGTGAAGTTCCCGCTCAACGAGCCGGCGATCGCGAAGAAGAAGTCGCAGATCGACGAGTACCTGGAGTTCTACAACGGCCCCGGCGTCCAGCACATCGCGCTGGCCACCAACGACATCGTCGGTACCGTCAAGGCCATGCGCGCGGCGGGAGTTCAGTTCCTGGACACCCCCGACTCGTACTACGACACGCTCGGCGAGTGGGTCGGCGAGACCCGCGTGCCGATCGAGACCCTGCGCGAGCTGAAGATACTCGCCGACCGCGACGAGGACGGCTACCTGCTGCAGATCTTCACCAAGCCCGTCCAGGACCGGCCGACCGTCTTCTTCGAGATGATCGAGCGCCACGGCTCGATGGGCTTCGGCAAGGGCAACTTCAAGGCGCTCTTCGAGGCGATCGAGCGCGAGCAGGAGCGTCGCGGCAACCTGTGATCCGCCGCTGAGCGGGCGCGCCGGCCGCCCCTGGCGGTCCTTCCCCGGCGCACGACGACGCTGCCCGGCTCCCCCGCGACGCGGGAGGGCCGGGCAGCGTTCGTGCGCGCCTGGTGGGTCAGCGCTGGTAGGCGCCGATGTCGGCCACGTCGGAGAGCGTGCCCTTGTCCTCCTTGACGACCTGGCTGTCGCGGATCTCGTCGCAGTCGATCGCGTCGTTGTCGTTCAGGACGTCGATCGGCACGTTGACCAGGCCCACGTTGATGCGGTCCACGTCGATGCACGCGTGCGGCAGCAGGTTCACGTTCTGCGAGTAGTCGCCGCCGCTGGTGTCGGACGCGGAGGCGGGGGCGGCACCGACCATGGCGGTGGCGGCGCCGGCGAGGGCGGCGAAAGTAAGGGCCTTCTTCAACACGGGGATTCTCCTCGGGGCATGGGTAGGGCGACGGGGGGGTGGCCAGAGCTGGCCAGGAGGGGCGCGACCCGTCCCTGCCGCTCGCGAGGGCGGGATCGGGTCGCGCGGGCGTCAGCTCTGGTAGGCGCCGACGTCGAGCAGGTCGGACAGCGTGCCCTTGTCTTCCTTGTTGACCTGGCTGTCGCGGATCTCGTCGCAGTCGATCGCGTCGTTGTCGTTGAGCACGTCGACCGGCACGTTGACCAGGCCCACGTTGATGCGGTCGACGTCGATGCACGGGTGCGGAATCAGGTTCACGTTCTGCGAGTAGTCCCCGCCGCCCGTGTCCGAGGCGGTGGCCGGGGCCAACCCCGCGCCAGTGGCGGCGGCGGCGAGGGCCGCGCAGGCGAGAGCCTTCTTGAGCATGGAATTCCTCCTGGTCGGATTTCGACGCCAACTGGTGGAGCCGACACCGCAGGCAACGCGCGCCGCCCCGGGGAAGTAGTGGACCGTTACTCCAAGTGGTGAAGCATCCCCCCCTCACGTGTGACGGCCACGCGGGTCGGGTTGCCTTCGAGGCGCCGCCGTCGCTACCCGCCCGCACCCGCCCGCGACGGACCCGGCCGGCCGGGCGACGACCTGTGACGCGGGGGCACGGGCGCGGCCCGCCGGCCACCGGCGGACCCCACCGGGCGAGCGCCACCGGCGCGCCGGGCGGGGCGGACGGGGGCCGGGGCCGCGCCCCGGGCGCCGGCACCTTCCCCGGACACCGCGCCGGTGCGACGCTGGAAACATGGACGATCTCGTGACGCGACTGAGGGTCGCGCTGCCCGCCGACGCGGTGCTCACCGACCCCGACATCACCGGCTCCTACGCCCACGACATGGCCAGCTTCTGCGCGGCGGGCACCCCCGCCGTCGTCGTCCTGCCCCGCACGGTGGAGCAGGTCCAGCACGTGATGCGCACCGCCAGCGAACTCCGCGTTCCGGTCGTCCCGCAGGGCGCCCGCACCGGCCTGTCGGGCGCCGCCAACGCCTCCGACGGCTGCGTGGTCCTCTCGCTGGTCAAGATGGACCAGATCGTGGAGATCAACCCCGTCGACCGGACCGCCGTCGTCGAACCGGGTGTCGTCAACGCCGTCCTCTCCCGCGCGGTGGCCGAGCACGGCCTGTACTACCCGCCCGACCCCTCCAGTTGGGAGCAGTGCACCATCGGCGGCAACATCGGCACCGCCTCGGGCGGGCTGTGCTGCGTCAAGTACGGCGTCACCGCCGAGTACGTCCTGGGTCTGGAGGTGGTGCTCGCCGACGGGCGGCTGCTCAGCACCGGCCGCCGCACCGCCAAGGGCGTCGCCGGCTACGACCTGACCCGGCTGTTCGTCGGCTCCGAGGGCACCCTGGGCATCGTCGTGCGGGCCGTGCTCGGGCTGCGGCCCGCGCCGCCCGAGCAACTGGCGCTGGCCGCCGAGTTCCCCACCGTCGCCGCCGCCTGCGACGCCGTGTGCGCGATCATGGAACGCGGCCACGCGCCCTCGCTGCTCGAACTGATGGACCGCACCAGCGTCCAGGCCGTGAACGCGCTGACCCGGATGGGGCTGCCGGAGACCACCGAGGCCCTGCTCCTGGCCGCCTTCGACACTCCCGACCCGAGCGCCGACCTGGCCGCCGTCGGCGCCGTGTGCGCCGAGTTCGGGGCCAGCCAGGTGGTGCCGGCCGAGAGCGCCGTCGAGTCCGAACTGCTTCTTGAGGCCAGGCGGCAGGCGCTGCCCGCGATGGAGCGGATCAAGACCGCCACCATGATCGACGACGTGTGTGTGCCCAGGTCCCAGCTCGGCGCCCTGTTCGAGGGCACCGTGGCCATCGCCGAGAAGTACGACCTGACCATCGGCGTCTGCGCGCACGCGGGGGACGGCAACACCCACCCCGCCGTCTGCTTCGACGCCGCCGACCCTGAGGAGACCCGGCGCGCCCGCGAGTCCTTCGACGCGAT
Organism: Streptomyces sp. NPDC057702; assembly: GCF_042799315.1. NCBI lineage: Bacteria > Bacillati > Actinomycetota > Actinomycetes > Kitasatosporales > Streptomycetaceae > Streptomyces > Streptomyces sp. NPDC057702. Next base: position 15,653 of record NZ_JBHVJC010000049.1, read on the forward strand.
CATGGCCCTGGGCCTGGAGCTCGGCGGCACCATCACCGGCGAGCACGGCGTCGGAGTGCTCAAGCGGGAGTGGCTGGCGCGCGAACTGGGCCCGGTCGGCCTGGAGTTGCAGCGTGGCATCAAGGACGTCTTCGACCCGCTGGGCATCCTCAACCCCGGCAAGGTCTTCTAGCGCCCCCGCCCGCGCCGCCCGCCCCCGGCAGCCGCCCCGGCGGCAACTCCGGGCGGCACGCGTCGCCCATTGGGGGGGCTTCGTGGGAAATCTGCCGTGTCGGGCGTGCCCCCTCGAAGCGGTGGCTGTTTACGTGTCGAAGTCCCTTCACCTCTCCCATGAGGAGCCTGACATGCGTATGCGCCAGATCCTGGCCGTCACCGCCTCCAGCTTCGCTCTCGTCGCCGCCGCCGGCGCCGTGACCTCGGCGGCGGCCTCGGCCCAGAGCTTCGGCGACCTGGCCGTCTCCAACGACACGCACGGCGACGAGCACTACAACCTGCACGTCGAGAAGACCCAGAAGGCCACGGGCAACGTCTTCCCGTCGTACGGCCCCCACCAGCTCGGCAACAACCAGCTCGCCAACCGCTCGCTGGCCAGCCAGATCTGATCCCGGCACAGCACAGGCCCGGCACTCACCACGCGGTGAGCGCCGGGCCTGAGCCGTGCCCCGGGCCCGGGGCACGCGACCCGGCGGCGCGCGCGGCGAGGCGCGCGGCGGGACCAGGGCCACGGGCCGCGGCGGCCACCGCGACCAGCGCGCCCGCCGCCGCCCACCCCCGCCCCCCGCTGGTCCGCCGGTCGTACGGCCAAAGGCCGATGGTCGCCCACCCCCCGTCGACGTACCGTCGAAAGAAGTCAACTCCCCGCCCACGCAGGGGAATCCGACCTGGGAGGTACCGTGCCCGCGCGCCTTGACCACACGATCATGCACAGCACCGACAGCGCCGTCTCCGCCCGCTTCCTCACCGACCTGCTCGCCGCGCCCGAGCCCCGCCCCTTCGGCCCCTTCGTCGCCGTGCCCGTCGAGGGCGGCCTGACGATCGACTACGCGGACTTCATCGTCCAGCCCGACGAGATCGTCATGCAGCACCTGGCGTTCCTCGTCTCCGAGGAGGAGTTCGACGCCATCCACGCCCGCGTCCTGGAGCGGAAGCTGCCCTACTGGTCCGACCCCCACCACGAGGGACCCCAGCAGCTCAACCTCCGCTCCGGCGGGCGCGGCCTGTACGTCGACGACCCCGACGGGCACTCCATCGAGTTCCTGACCGTCAGTGAGGCTCCGCGACGCTGACCCCGACACGTACACCCCTCCACCCCTACGCCCCGTGGCCCTCCGGCGAGTCGTCGGAGGGCCACGGGCCGTGCAGCCACCAGTCGTCGCCCGGGGTCGGCGTCAGCAACTCGCTCAGCGCGTCGTCGATCCCCAGCCGCTCGCTCTCCGACCCCGGCGCCACCGCGCGCAGCGTCCGCTCCAGCCAGGCCGACACGATCGCCGCCGACGCCTCCAGCAGGGCGTCGCCGTCCGGCGAGCTGAGCGCCATGCAGACCACGCTGCGCCCGTCCACCTTCGTCGGCCACACCCGCACGTCACCCTGTCCGCACGGTCGGAACACCCCCTCCACCAGCAACTCGCGCGCGAAGGTCCAGTGGACGGGGGAGTCGGAGCCCACGTGGAAGGTGATGTGCACGGCGTACGGCTCGTCCGTGCGATAGACCAGCTTGGCCGGTACGGGGATGCTGCGCTCGGGCGACAGCACCAGGTTCAGTTCCAGTTCTCGTTCCACCACGGTGTGCATGCGGTGCGCCCTCTCTGCTCTGCGTTTCGCTGCCTCTGTCGTCTTCACCGCCGGCCGCCGCGTGGCGACCCGCATGGGTTAGAGCGCGCTACCCCACGCACCATTACGCGAGTTCCCACATTCAGTCGGAATTTTTTCTGAACCCGCCCGCGTGTGGGTGGTCAGTGGGTATTGCGGTCCACGCCGTACGGAGCCGTCTGGTACACCTAGGGGCCGTGTTGCGGGTCGTGCGGCCGGTCCAGGAGGTCGCGGAGCGCCTGTTCACCGCGCCACGTCAGTGCGGCAGACTGCGTAGCGCCACCCCACCGCGCCGACCGCACGGCCACGCCGGCCGAGCAGATACGGGACATCGGAGATCATGAGCGTGCCCGGCGACAGCGGCCCCACGCAGGGCTACTACCCCGACCCGTCCATTCCCGGCTACATCCGCTACTGGAACGGCTCCGCATGGGTGCCCGGCACCAGTCGGCCCGCCCCCAGCGAGGGCGAGGCCGTCCCCGCGCCGCCGCCCGACGTCGCCGCCCAGGGCCAACTCCCGGTCCCGGGCGAGGAACCGCCGATCGACACGACCCAGCAGGCGGGCGCGGTCCCCGACCACACCGGCCCGGTGTTCTTCGACGAGCAGCCGGACGCCACGGACCAGGGCGGCGCGCTGCCCGAGCTGCGCCCGCGCGGCGAGGTGGGCCTGCGCCCCACCGACCCCACCCGGCCCGCCGACGCCGCCCCCTGGCACGACCCGCAGTCACCACCCGGCGCTCGGCCCGCCCCGGGCGGCGGTTGGTACGCCGACACCGCGCGCCAGGCGGGGTTCGGCGGCGAGGCGGACCAGCGGGTGTCCTGGGGCGCCGAGGACCCCGCGTACGGCCGCCCGGACTCCGCCCCGGCCTGGGGTGACGGCCCGTCCGACCCGCGCCTGGTCCCCCCGACCGGCATCGCCCCGCCGCCCGCCGCCGCGCCCGGCACCGCCGCGCCCGCCGCCTCCGCCGACGTCGCGCCGCCCGCCGACCGTGCGCGGGGCCGCGAGCTGGACCCGGGCGCCGCGCCCCGGGCGGCCCTCCCGGCGGGCCAGGGCCCGGCCGTGCCCCAGCAGGGTGGCGCGCCCGTGGAACCGGGGCCCACGGCCGGGCAGGAGCGCCCGGCCGACGCCGTCCCCGCGCGAGGCCAGGGCCCGGCCGAGGCCGGTACGGACGCGGCGTCCGCGCCGCGAGCCGGCCGGGACGGCACGCTGACGATCCGCGCGGTACGGCGCGGCGACCAGGACCCCGAGGCGGGCGAGCCGGGGCGGCAGGACGGCGCGACGGCCCCGGCCGGCCAGCGGGGCGGCCGGGACGGCACCCTGACCATCCGCGCACTCGGCCGCCAGGCCCCGGCCCCCGAGGCCCCGCCCGCAGCCGACGCCGGTCCCGCGCCGGCGGCCACCGCCCCGCAGCCCGCCACCGCCCCGCCCGCCTCGGTCGGGCCCGCCGCCGGGACACCGGCCGAGGCCGCGCACCCCCGGCCGGCGCCGGGCACCCAGGTCCCGGCCCAGGGCGCCCCGCCGCACGAGCCCGCGCGCCAGGCCCCCGCCCCGGCACCACAGGCCCCGCTCCCCGCGCAACCCGTGCCCGCACCGCAGGCCCCCGCCCCCGCGCAACCCGTACCCGTGCCGGCCCCGTCGGGGCCCGCGGTCGCCCAGCCCGCTCCCGCGCCGGCGGGGCCCGGCGTCGCCGTCGGCCAGGCCGACTGGGCGCGGCGGGTGCACGACCTGGCGCAGCCGGCCGGCCCCGGCCAGGCGCCGCCGGGCTCGCTCGACGACCTCATCCCGTGGAAGCCCCCGGTCGACAACCCGTTCCTGCGCGCGGCCCAGGCACAGGGCCGACCGGCCGGACTCGGCCGCCGGCTGGCCGCCCGGCTGATCGACACCCTGGTGCTCGGCGCGCTCGGGGCCGCCGCCGCGTTCCCCCTGTGGGTCAAGGCGAAGGACCACATCGACGCCAAGGTCGAGGAGGCCAGGCAGAGCGGCGAGACCGTCACGGTCTACCTCCTCGACGGCACCACCGGCGGTTATCTGGCGCTCGCGCTCGGGGCCCTGCTGGTGCTCGGCGTGGTCTACGAGGCGCTGCCCACCGCCCGGTGGGGGCGGACGCTGGGCAAGCGGCTGTGCGGGGTGCGGGTACTGGACATCGAGGACCACGAGACCCCGCTGTTCGGCGCCGCGCTGCGCCGGTGGCTGCTGTACGGGGTGCTCGGGGTGCTGGTGGTGGGCCTGGTGAACGTGGTGTGGTGCCTGTTCGACCGGCCGTGGCGGCAGTGTCTGCACGACAAGGCGGCGCGTACGTTCGTGGCCTCGGACCGGGAGTAGCCGGGCGGCCCGGCCCGCCCGGACGGGCCAGCGGGGTCGCCCGAACGGCCCGCGCCGGATGCGCCGGGCCGGGCGGCGGGTTCGACTCGGGCCATGAGCACCGACCAGCCCGGCTCCGGCGAGCCGCCCCGGGACGAGCCGCCGCACACGGGGCCGCGCCCCCCTTCGCCGGCGGGGCGCCCGCCCTTCGGGAGCGACGATCCGGCCCACCCCGCCCCGGACGGCCCCCACCACCCCACGGGCCAACCCGGCGCGGGCGCCCCCGGCGCGGGTCAGCCCGGGGGAGGCCAGCCAGGCGCCGGCGGCCCGTTCGGCGCGGCGCACCCCGGGGCCGGCGCGGGCCAGCCCGGCGCGGGCGGGCCGTACAACGGATCGCCGGGCGGCGGCTCCCCGTACGGCGGGCCCTACGGCGGCCCGTACGGCGACCAGCCCGGTGGCGTCCCGCCGTACGGCAGCGATCCCTACGGCGGTGACCCCTACGGCGGTGACCCCGACCCGCTGGCCGGCATGCCGCCGCTCGGCGGCCTGGGACGGCGACTGGTCGCGCGTATCGTCGACGGGCTCATCGTCGCCATCCCGGTCAGCGTGATCATGCTGCTCTCACTCGGCGGCTACGACCCGACCGACCCCGACGACACGGGCAAGTCCTCCGCGACGCAGATCGTCTTCGCGCTCGTGTACTTCGTCTACGAGGGGCTGATGCTCACCTCCCGGGGGCAGACCATCGGCAAGAAGCTGATGAAGCTGCGGGTGGCGATGCTCGACAATGGCGCGAATCCGACGGGTCAACCCGGGTGGTACCGGGCGGGCACCTACGCGCTGCCACAGATCGTCCCGTGCTGTGGCTTCGTCTTCTGGCTGGTCAACATCCTGTGGTGTACCTGGGACCGGCCGTACCGACAGTGCCTGCACGACAAGGTGGCCAAGACGGTCGTGGTCTCGACCGAGTAGCCCCGCCCGCGCCGGTGCGCGGCCCGCGCCGGGCCGCCCAGGTTGCCGATGGGTAACGACCCGGGGGGTATTCCCGGGCCCGACCTGGGCTCGCGCGGCGCGCGCTGATCTAATCGGGGCATGAGCGACAACCAGCCGCCGCCCCCGTACGGGCCACCGCACGCCGCGTACCACCTGACGCAGCCCCCCGGCATTCCCGCCGGCATGGCCCCCCTGGCCACGTCGGGCCAGCGGTTCCTGGCCAGGTTGCTCGACACGCTGATCCTCGGCACCATCTGGCTGCTGGCGCTGGCCTCGACGGGCGCGCTGCAGTCCGCGATGGACGACCCGAACGACCCGGACATCGGCAAGACCGCGCTCGCCGCGGTCATCACGTTCGTCGTCTACTTCGGCTACGAGGGCTTCATGCTCGCCCGGGACGGCCAGACGCTCGGCAAGAAGGCGGCCCGCATCCGGGTGGCGATGCTGGCCGACGGCGACATCCCGCGCGGCAAGGGCTGGACGCGGGCCGCGGTGTACGCGCTGCCCGGCATCGCCCAACCCATCCTGCTGGGCTCGCTGTTCTGGCTGCTGAACTCGCTGTGGCAGCTGTGGGACAAGCCCCTCCAGCAGAGCCTGCACGACAAGGTGGCCAAGACGGTGGTGGTCGAGGCGCACTGACCCGCGCCCCGCACCTGTCGCCCCACACGCACCACAGCGAAGCCGGCCCGGAACTCCGGGCCGGCTTCGCTGTGTGGTGACGTCCTGGCGGCGACGCCCGGACGTCGGCGCCGGCCGGTTCGGGGGCGCTGGTTCGGGCGGTGAGGGTCAGCTGCGCAGGGTGTGCTCGGTGGGCCGGGGCTCGGACCGGTGCAGCGGAAGGCGGGTCAGCGGTGAGGAGGGGGCGGCGGCCGGGTCCGGCGCCGGCGCGGAGCGGGGGATGGAGACGGTCACGGCGACAAGAAGCCCGAGGGCGAGGCCGGCCACCGCGACGACGGCCACTCCTGCCCCCGAACGCACCTCGGTCAGAAGCAGCATGGCGAGGGTCGATAGGACAACGGTCGTCGAACCGTAGACAAGCTGTGCTGGGGTCGGACGCGGCATGGCGATATCCGTCCTCAAGAAGACGATATGGGGGAACTTGGGGGGAGTGCCTCACGCGGGGGGTGTCAGCAAAAACTCTACGGTGCTGGATGCCCCGGAGGGACTTCCAGTAAGCGTGACCCAACCCACGGTGCCGGTGCGCAAGGGGCGCACGGAATCATCCAGCCACACAACGCCCCATCGCGACGCGCCCGTTGACAGATTGGCCCGCGCGTGGTGGGCGTACGACGAGGGGCCACGGTACGCCGTGGGAGCGCGCCCCCACAGCGCGGCTTTCGGCCGCGCTCCCGCACCCGGGTCGGGCGGTGACCGCTGGGGCTCAACGTGCCTGGTGTGCAAGGGAGTTGATGTCCCACTGGCGGTCCTCGTCGGACAACTCGCCGAGGTGGGGCGCCCACACGTTCGCTATGCGGAAAGAGAAAAGCAGAAAACGTACTGGGCTGGCGTGTCCAAGTCAAGGTCTGTCTTTTCTGCATTAACTCCGGTCAAATAGCGACACTCATCTTGACTGGGGAGGCAAAACTCAGGTGAAGACTCAACGGAGGGCGATGAGACCCATCGCCATCGCCACGGTGATCGCCGCGCTCGGCGCGGGCGCGCTCACGGTGGGAGTAGCCCAGGCCGACGACCGTAACGGCGTCCCGGCGGCCACCACGGAGGCGGCGAGCCACGATCCCGCCACCGCGCCCAAGCAGGTCGAGCACGACCTGGCCGGGCCGTTCAGCGAGCGGCAGCAGGCGCAGCGCGAGGACGCGCTGCGCCAGGTCATCTCCGGCGACGCCAAGGCCGAACGCCGTGGCGCGTCCAAGGTGGTCAAGCTCGACCGGAACAAGTACGTCGAGCTGGGCCGCGAGAAGACCGACAAGATCTTTACGATCCTGGTCGAGTTCGGCGACAAGGTCGACAACGACAGCACGTACGACCCGGACGGCCCGGACGGTCCCAAGCCCCCAGTCAAGAAGTACGGCGGCGACCCCGGCCCGGCGCACAACGAGATAGCCAAGCCGGACCGTGCCAACGACAACAGCACGGCCTGGCAGGCTGACTACAACCGCAAGCACTTCGAGGACCTGTACTTCTCGAAGGCGAAGAACAAGGAATCGCTCAAGAAGTACTACGAGAAGCAGTCCTCGGGCCGCTACTCGGTCGAGGGCGAGGTCTCCGACTGGGTCAAGGTCGACTACAACGAGGCCCGTTACGGTTCCAACTACTGCGGCAGCTCCAACTGCGCCAACGCCTGGGACCTGATCCGCGACGGCGTCACCCAGTGGGCCAAGGGCCAGAAGGCGGCCGGCCGCACCGACGCCCAGATCAAGGCGGACCTGGCCAAGTACGACCAGTGGGACCGCTACGACTTCGACGGTGACGGCGACTTCAACGAGCCCGACGGCTATATCGACCACTTCCAGATCGTGCACGCCGGCGAGGACGAGTCGGCCGGTGGCGGCGTCCAGGGCACGGACGCGCTGTGGGCGCACCGCTGGTACGCGTACGGCACCGACGCCGGCAAGACGGGCCCGAACGGCAACCAGGCCGGCGGCGCCCAGATCGGTGACACGGGCATCTGGGTCGGCGACTACACGATGCAGCCGGAGAACGGCGGACTCGGCGTCTTCGCCCACGAGTACGGGCACGACCTCGGCCTGCCGGACGAGTACGACACCACGAACCAGGGCGAGTCCTCCGTCGCCTTCTGGTCGCTGATGTCCGCCGGCTCCTGGCTCGGCACGGGCAAGGACAGCATCGGCGACCTGCCCGGTGACATGAACGCCTGGGACAAGCTGCAGCTGGGCTGGCTCAACTACGACCAGGCCAAGGCGGCGACCAGGTCCACCCACAAGCTGGGCGTGGCCGAGTACAACACCCGTAACAAGCAGGCGCTGTTGGTCGAGCTGCCCTCCAAGACCAGCACCACCAAGGTCGTCAAGCCCGCCGCCGGCAGCAAGCAGTGGTGGAGCGGCATGGGCAACGACCTCAAGAACACCCTGGCCCGCCCGGTCGACCTGACCGGCAAGGCCAAGGCGTCCCTCGACCTCCAGGGCTGGTGGGACATCGAGGAGAACTACGACTACCTCTACGCGGAGGTCTCCACCGACGGCGGCACGAGCTGGACGCCCGTCGACGGCACCGCGGGCGGCAAGCAGATCCCGCGCGACGGCGGCGACAAGCCCGCGCTGACCGGGGTTTCGGGCAGCTACCAGAAGCTGTCCTTCCCGCTGGACGCCTACGCCGGCAAGAAGATCGACGTGCGCTTCCGCTACCAGACCGACGGCGGCGCCGCGCAGAACGGCTTCACGGCCGACGAGATCACCGTGGTCGCCGACGGCCAGCCGCTCTTCCAGGACGGCGCCGAGGGTGACGACAACGGCTGGACCAGCAAGGGCTTCTCGCGCATCGGCGAGTCCTTCACCAAGGACTACCCGCAGTACTACATCGCGGAGAACCGCCAGTACGTGAGCTACGACAAGACCCTCAAGGTCGGCCCGTACAACTTCGGTTGGGCCAGCACCCGGCCGGGCTGGGTCGAGCACTACCCGTACCAGAACGGCCTGTTGATCTGGCTGTGGGACACCGCGGCGCCCGACAACAACGTGAGCGTGCACCCGGGCTCGGGTCAGATCCTGCCGATCGACGCGCACGCCAAGCCCGAGAAGTGGTCGGACGGCACCCTGATGCGCAACCGCTTCCAGGCGTACGACTCGACCTTCAGCCACTACCGCACCGACGGCTACACCCTCCACAAGGACGGCAAGGCCGCGAAGGTGAAGTCGAAGCCCGGCGTGTCCGTCTTCGACGACCGCAAGGGCACCTACTGGCACGACACCAACCCGACCGGTGGCGTTAAGGTTCCTGACACCAACACCCAGATCAAGATCCTTCAGGAGGCCTGGGACGGGTCCACCATGACCCTCCGCGTCGGCCCTTCTGGCAGGAAGTGACATAGTCGCAGGTCAGAGCGGTATCGGCCGTCGCCCCTAGCGGGCGGCGGCCGATTCGCGTTTAGATGCCCCTACGAGATTCTTGTTGACGCGACGTCTCAGGGGGCGATCGGGAAGATGGCTGGCGGTGGATTCACCAAGCTTCCGGGCGGCGATGTGGTGGTGGCGGTCTCGCTGCCCAGCCCGTTCGCCCAGGTCGGCGGCGCGACCCCCGGCGGAACGCTGGGTCACGGCGCGAACACGGCTGGGGGTGGTGGTCCTGGTGGGATCAGCGGGGCCTCTGGGGTCGCTGTGGCGCCAGGTACAGAAAGCGCGTTCATGCGCACGGGAGCGCTCAGCGACGCCACCGCCATGGGGCCGCGCGTCCGCATCCTGGTGCACGCCGCGAACCGCCAGCGCGCCCTGACCCGGCTGCGCAACCTGGGACTGCGCGCGGTGTACCTGCGCGGCAACGCGGAACCCCCGACTCCGGACGAGGTCACGGCCGTCCTGCACCACCCGGACGGGCTGGTCTGGCGCGCCGCCCCGGATGACGACACCGAGTCCTGGCACCCCATCCGCGCCCTGCTCCGCTCCACCCGCCGCTCCCCGGCGGCCCCCGCCTGACCACGCCACAACGACTCTGACCAGCGCGAACGACGGCAGGGCGACCCCGAGGCGGGGCCTGGCGGGGGAGTGGACGACCAGGGCGACGGGCGGCGGGACGCCACGGGCGGCGGCCAGGCGACGCGGGTCGGGCGGTCCCGGGCGAGCCGCGCCAGCCGCCGGCGACGGGCGCGAGCGGGCGGGGCGGACACGTCGCGGACGTGCCTCCGAGGCAGGCCGACGCGCTCCGGCGGGCCGGCGGCGGCGGCCCGGGCGGATCGGCGGATCGGAACGGGCCGACGGCGGGCCCGGCGAGCGGTCAGGCCGTGCGGAGCACCGGGGCGCCGGACAGCCGCACGGAGGCCGCGCGCATCTCCTTCAGCGCCCGCTCCGTGGTGTGCTCGGCCACGCCCGCCGTCAGGTCCAGCAGGACGTGCGTCTCGAAGCCCGCGCGGCGCGCGTCCAGGGCCGTGGCCCGTACGCAGTGGTCGGTCGCGATGCCGACCACGTCCACCTCGTCGACCTCGCGCTCGCGCAGCCAGCGCTCCAGCGGCGTGCCGTTCTCGTCGGCGCCCTCGAAGCCGCTGTACGCGGCGGAGTAGGCGCCCTTGTCGAAGACCGTGTCCAGCGACCCGGCGGCGACGGCCGGCGCGAAGTTGGGGTGGAACCCGCTGCCCTCGGTGCCCGCCAGGCAGTGCACCGGCCAGGAGTGCTCGTAGTCGGGCCGCTCCGAGAAGTGGTCACCGGGGTCTATGTGGTAGTCGCGGGTGGCGACGATGTGCCGGTAGCCGGGGGCGGCCTGACCGATCAGGTCCGTGATGGCGGCGGCGACGTCGGAACCGCCCTGGACGGCGAGGCTGCCGCCCTCGCAGAAGTCGTTCTGCACGTCGATGACGATCAGTGCCCGGTACATGGCGCGTGCCTTCCGGATGGGGACGAGGAGGGATCGGTGTGCGCCCGATCCGGTGTAACCGAGGGTAGACACCGAACGGGTCGCACGGGAGTACGTGTGCCGCGGGGCGGCGGGCGCGAGCCTGGTCTTCCCGGGCGCACCGCTCGTCACACGTGTGAGCGCCGCTCACCCCCGCGACGAGCGACCAGTCCCGCGCGCGCGACGCGCGGCCCGCCCCTGCCGCGCGACCCCGCCCTCCGCGTCCGTGTGGCGACCGGCCGCGCGCCGGGCGGGCGCGCGGCGGCTACACGTACTCGGTCGGCAGCACCGGCTCGCCGCGCGAGAGCTGCGTCGCCGACAGCGGCAGGCCGGCGCGGGCCGCCAGGTGCCGGTCGCGGGCCGCGTCGAGCGGCTCGCGGGCGACGACCTCGCCGCCGCGCACCAGCTCCACCTGGAGCTGCCGCTCGGCCAGCTCCGCCGGCACCGGGCCCGAGCCCACCAGCTCCGCCTCGGCGACACCGTCCGCGTCCAGCCGGCGCGCGGCCCACTTGCGCCCGCCGATCGAGGTCTTGCCGCCCATGGACTTCTTCGCCACCGGCACCAGCGGCGCCGCCGGGTCGTCGGAGGCGGCGCGCGCCACCAGCTTGTAGACCATCGAGCACGTCGGGTGACCGCTGCCGGTGACCAGCTGGGTGCCGACCCCGTACGCGTCCACCGGGGCCGCGGCCAGCGAGGCGATCGCGTACTCGTCCAGGTCGCTGGTCACCACGATCCTGGTGCGTTCGGCCCCCAGGTCGTCGAGCTGCTGGCGCACCCGGTGGGCCAGCAGCAACAGGTCACCGGAGTCGATGCGTACGGCGCCCAGGTCGGGGCCGGCGATCTCGACGGCGGTCCGCACGGCCTCGGCCACGTCGTAGGTGTCCACCAGCAGGGTGGTGCCGCTGCCCAGCGCGGTGACCTGCGCGGTGAAGGCGTCCCGCTCGCTGTCGTGCAGCAGGGTGAAGGCGTGCGCGCTGGTGCCCACGGTGGGGATGTTGTAGCGGAAGCCGGCCGCCAGGTCGGAGGTGGTCGCGAAGCCGCCGACGTAGGCCGCCCGCGCGGCGGCGACGGCGCCCAGCTCGTGGGTGCGGCGGGCGCCCATCTCGATCAGCCGCCGGCCACCGGCGGCGACCGCCATCCGGGACGCGGCGGCGGCGACGGCCGAGTCGTGGTTGAGGATGGACAGGATGACCGTCTCCAGGAGCACGGCCTCGGCGAAGGTCCCCTCGACGCGCATCAGCGGCGAGCCGGGGAAGTACACCTCTCCCTCGGGGTAGCCGTGGATGTCGCCGGAGAAGCGGTAGTCGGCCAGGTAGTCCAAAGTGGCCTCGTCCACGATCCGCTGGTCGGAGAGGAAGCCGAGGACGCCGCTGTCGAAGCGGAAGTTCTCGACGGCGTCCAGCACGCGCCCGGTGCCCGCGAGCACCCCGTACCGGCGGCCCTCGGGCAGCCGGCGGGTGAAGACCTCGAAGACCGAGCGGCGCCCGGCGGTGCCGCCCCGCAGCGCGGCCTGCACCATGGTGAACTCGTACCGATCGGTGAAGAGCGCGGTGGAGGGCACGTCGACCGGCAGCCCAAGGTCCGCGGTGTTCATCGCGTTCCCGTCGCCCGCGGGGCGCGCGGCGGTCGGGGTGTGCTTGGCGTTCATGGCGTTCCCAGGATTCACGGCGGGGTGGGCCCCGCGGCTCGGGTGGAGCGGTTGGTGGGGATGCTACCCCCGTTATTCGTCAGAGTGACGATTTCTGGGGCCGTTTGTGCGCCAGGCCACGTCGGGTGGCAGCATGGGGCAGGTGAGCGCCCATCCCTGTCCAGCCACCGCCGTGCGCGCCGTGTCGTACCCGGTGCTCAGCGTCGCCCCCACCGAGATCGAGCGGCCCGACGCGAGCGAGGCCCCCGTCGAGGTGCCGGAGCCGGACGTGCCCTGGGTGACCGTGGTCCACAACGACCCGGTGAACCTCATGAGTTACGTGACCTACGTCTTCCAGAGCTATTTCGGCTACCCCAAGGACAAGGCGCACCGGCTGATGATGGACGTCCACCACAAGGGGCGCGCGATCGTCTCCAGTGGGAGCCGCGAGGAGATGGAGCGCGACGTGCAGGCCATGCACGGGTACGGCCTGTGGGCGACCCTCCAGCAGGACCGCTGATGGCCGGGCACTTCGAGGCGCTGCCCGGCGGCGGTGCGGCCGTGGCGCTGGACGAGGTGGAGATCTCCATCCTGCGCAGCCTGGCCGTCCAGCTCCTGGAGCTGATCGGCCCGGGCGACGAGGCGACCGACGACGACCCGCTGGCCGCGCTCTTCGCCGAGGGCCCGAGCAGCCCGCCCACCGACCCGGCGCTGGCCCGCCTCTTCCCCGACGCGTACGGCGGGCCCGGGGCGAGCGAGGACGAGCGCACGCGGGCGGCGTCGGCCGAGTTCCGCCGCTTCACGGAGAACGACCTGCGGGCCCGCAAGCGGGACGACGTGCTGGCCATGGTGCGCAGCCTGGACGCGCTGGGCGAGGGCGGCGCGGTGCTCGAACTGACCCCGGAGACCTCCCGGCAGTGGCTCGGCGCGCTCAACGACCTGCGGCTGGCCATCGGGGCGCGCCTTGAGGTCTCCGACGACGAGGACGACGCCGGCGAGCTCTACACCCTGCCGGACTCCGACCCGCGCAAGCCGATGGTCATGGCGTACCTGTGGCTGGGCGGCATGCAGGAGAGCCTCATCGAGACGCTGATGCCGTAGCCGACGCGCGGGCCCGAACGCCCGGCCGCGACGCGTCGCGGCCGGCGCCCGCGCCGGCCTCTCCGCTCAGGGGACGTGCGACCTCCGTTCAGCGGAGGTGGATCCTCCGGTCAGTGGAAGTGGAGCCTCCAGTCAGTGGACGCCGACCCTCCGCTCAGCGGACGTCGAGCCTCCGGTCGGTGGACGCCGAACTTCCGGTCGGCGGGGGCGGGGCCGTTCGGCGCGACCTCCGTGTGGAGAAGGTGGGGCCCCGATGTGACGGAGGTGATCCCTCCGGTCGGCGGAGGCTGTGCCTCCGCCCGGTGGGTCTCGAACAGTCCCGGCTGTCCGGGTGGCGACCCACCCTCGAACGGGTGCGGGGCCGGGACGGCGGAGCGGTCACCATATCGGGACAGATCGCGACTTGTGCTTCGCTCAACGGAGGCTCAAATCCGCATAACGATCCCATTACCGCGCCGGTGGGTATCGAACACTGACCCGTAGTTTGTCCTACTTTTCTCGTGACGTACGTCGCTCTCGTCTCTACTGATCTCGCGTCGGCTCGTGGTAAATCTTCACGACCTGCCGTCCGTGACGCCACCCCTGTCACGGCGGGAGCGCTGTGCCGACCGATCGTCGGCGTGCAGGACTCCATCCGGGGGGATCGGGACCCGATCCGGACAATCCGGGTCGGTATGGAGAAAGGCGCACCACTTATGACCTCAGCGCAGGTCGACACGCAGAACGACGACGGCAGCGAGGCCACAGGGGTCGCGACCGACGAGGGCTACCAGCGAGGTCTGGGAGCCCGTCAGATTCAGATGATCGCCATCGGTGGCGCGATTGGCACGGGGCTCTTCCTCGGCGCCGGAAAGGCGATCACCAAGGCTGGCCCCAGCCTCATCCTCGCCTACGCCGTCGCCGGTCTGGTCATCTTCTTCATCATGCGGGCGCTGGGCGAGTTGCTGATGTACCGCCCCGTGTCCGGCAGTTTCTCGGAATACGCCCGGGAGTTCCTGGGCCCCTTCTTCGGCTTTGTCACCGGCTGGACCTACTGGCTCTTCTGGGTCGTCACCGGCATTACGGAAGTGACCGCCGCCGCGAAATACGTCCAGTACTGGCGGGACGACATTCCCCAGTGGGTGTCCGCACTGGCCTTCACGGTCCTGCTCTTCGGCGCCAACCTCATCTCGGTGAAGGTCTTCGGCGAGCTTGAGTTCTGGTTCTCCATGGTCAAGGTGACCGCCATTCTCGGCATGATCCTGATCGGCCTCGGCGTGATCACCCTCGGTTTCTCGGACGCCGGCGACACGGCCTCCTTCAGCCACCTGTGGTCGGACGGCGGCTTCTTCCCCAAGGGCCTCGACGGCACGTTGATGACCCTCCAGATCGTGATGTTCGCCTTCCTCGCCGTCGAACTCGTCGGCGTCACGGCGGGCGAGTCGGTCAACCCGAAGAAGACCCTGCCCAAGGCCATCAACACCGTGCCGTGGCGCATCGCCGTCTTCTACCTCGGCGCCCTCATCATCATCCTGTCGGTGGTGAGCTGGACCGAGTTCGTCCCGGACACCAGCCCGTTCGTGGCCGCCTTCGCCAAGATCGGCCTCCCGGCCGGCGCGGGCATCGTGAACTTCGTGGTGCTCACCGCGGCACTGTCCTCGTGTAACTCCGGGATGTACTCCACCGGCCGCATGCTGCGCGACCTCGCGCTCAACGGCCAGGGCCCGAAGTTCTTCACCAAGCTCACCAAGAACGGCCTGCCGCTCCTGGGTACCAGCGTCTCGGCCGCGCTCATGATGGTCGGCGTCTGGATCAACTACGAATGGCCCTCGAAGGCGTTCGACTACGTCGTCTCCTTCGCGACCATCTCCGGCATGTGGGCCTGGATCATGATCCTGCTCTCACAGCTGCGCTACCGGGCCAAGGCCGACCGTGGCGAACTGCCCCAGTCCACCTTCCGGGCCCCCGGCGCCCCGTACACCAGCATCTTCGCGCTGTGCTTCATCGGCATGGTCATCGTGCTGATGGGCTTCGACAAGGACTCCCGGGTCTCGCTGTACGCGGCGCCGATCTGGGCCGTGCTGCTGACCATCGGCTACTTCGTCATAAAGGCCCGCAACCCGCAGGCGTTCGCCCGCAAGGACTACTCGATGGCCGCGGCCAACGCCGACTGGGGCGACAGCGAGCCGCCGCTGGCCGTGCGACAGGCCAGGGCCACCGGCGACGCCCCTGCGGCCACCGCCGAGCCGGCGCCGGCCGAGGGCGACGACGCGCGGAGCGACGCCACGAAGGACGGCGACGCGAAGGGCGACGCCAAGGACTGAGGCGCCCCCGCCCCGCGACGCACCCCCGCGGCCCCGCCGCGACCCGGGCCCGGTCCGTACCCGCGCGAGCGGATACGGACCGGGCCCGCCGTCATGCCGCCCCGGCGCGACCCCGAGCACCCGGGCGCCCCGGCCCGTCCCGGACGCCCTTGACCGGCCGGGCACCCCTACCCGCTCGACGCCACGCTGGCCCCCGCCCGCCCCGGGCCGCACCCCCGCGGGGTCCACCCGGGAGCCCCGGCCCCCACCGACCGCTCCACCGGGACCGCCCCGCGAGGGCCGCCGCCCCGCCCCGACCCGCCCCGAGGGCCTCCTTATGCTGTCGCCATGCTGACCATCACCCAGGCCCTGCACGACCAGATCGTCGCCCACGCCCGGGCCGACCACCCCGACGAGGCGTGCGGCGTGGTCGCGGGCCCGGAAGGCTCCGACCGGCCCGAGCGGTTCGTGCCGATGCTCAACGCGGCGCGCTCGCCCACGTTCTACGAGTTCGACTCCGGCGACCTGCTGCGCCTCTACCGTGACCTCGACGACCGCGACGAGGTGCCGGTGATCATCTACCACTCGCACACCGCGACCGAGGCGTACCCCTCCCGTACGGACATCACGTACGCGAACGAACCCGGCGCCCACTACGTGCTCGTCTCCACCGCCGACACCGACGACGCCGGCCCCTTCCAGTTCCGCTCCTTCCGCATCGTGGACGGCGTGGTCACGGAGGAAGACGTGCGGGTCGTCGCCGCGTACTGAGGTCCCCGCGCGGGGGCGCCACGGGGCCGCCCGGCCGGTGCCGGCGGTCCCACCGGCGGTCTGGGGTCTCACATACCGCGACGAGGGAGTCCGTCATTCAAGACGGGCTATCCGGGGCGCGAGGGGGAATCGATACGATGACCGCATGGTTGTCCATGACGTGAACGCCGCGACCCGCCGGGGAGTGACCCGCACGCGCCCCGGCGCGACGCCGGGCGCGCTGCTCGTCGCGCGGCTGCACGTCGATCTGTGTCGCCTCGCCAGCGCCATCTGTCCGCGGCGCGCCGCCGCCTGACCCTCGCGGCCACGCTCGCCCGCACACCGCGCCGCACATCCACGCGCAGCCGCGTGCCGTTCAGTCGACATTCCGTACCCCGCACTCCGACAGGAGCACCCAGCCATGGCCATCGAGGTCCGCATCCCGACCATCCTCCGCAGCTACACCGACGACCAGAAGAAGGTCGAAGGCAGCGGAGACACCATCGAGGCGCTCTTCACCGACCTTGAGGCGCGCCACCCCGGCATCCGTGAGCGCCTGGTGGAGACCACCGGCGAGCTGCGCCGCTTCGTCAACGTCTACCTGAACGACGAGGACGTGCGTTTCCTGGGCGGCATCAGCACGCCGCTCAAGGACGGTGACAGCATCACCATCCTGCCCGCCGTCGCCGGTGGCGCCCCCAGCGGGAACGCAGCGGTCTGATGCGCTACGACAGCCCGCTCGACGCCGTCGGCAACACGCCGCTGGTGCGGCTGGCCCGCCTCTCGCCCTCCGCCGAGGTGCGGGTCTGGGCCAAGCTGGAGGACCGTAACCCGACGGGTTCGATCAAGGACCGCCCCGCGCTCCACATGATCGAACAGGCCGAGAAGAGCGGCCGGTTGACCCCGGGCTGCACCATCCTGGAGCCCACCTCGGGCAACACCGGCATCTCGCTCGCCATGGCGGCCAGGCTCAAGGGCTACCGCATCGTGTGCGTCATGCCGGAGAACACCAGCGACGAGCGTCGCCAGCTGCTGGCCATGTGGGGCGCGGAGATCATCTCCTCGCCGGCCGCGGGCGGGTCGAACACGGCCGTACGGGTCGCCAAGGAGCTGTCCGCCGAGCATCCGGACTGGGTGATGCTCTACCAGTACGGCAACCCGGACAACGCGGGCGCCCACTACGCGACCACGGGCCCCGAGATCCTCGCCGACCTCCCCTCGATCACGCACTTCGTCGCGGGGCTGGGTACCACCGGCACCCTGATGGGCGTCGGCCGCTACCTGCGCGAGCACGCCCCGGGCGTCCAGGTCGTGGCCGCCGAGCCGCGCTACGACGACCTGGTCTACGGGCTGCGCAACCTGGACGAGGGCTTCGTGCCCGAGCTGTACGACGAGTCCGTGCTGACCACCCGGTTCTCGGTGGGCAGCGAGGACGCCGTGCGGCGTACGCGGGAACTCCTGGCCGAGGAGGGCATCTTTGCGGGCGTCTCCACCGGCGCCGCCCTGCACGCCGCTCTCGGCGTCGCCCGCAAGGCCGAGCAGGCGGGCGAGAGCGCCGACGTCGCGTTCGTCGTCGCCGACGGTGGCTGGAAGTACCTGTCCACCGGTGTCTACACGGCGGCCACCACCGAGGAGGCCATCGCCACCCTGCACGGCCAGCTCTGGGCGTAGCGGAACGGCGGTGGTCGGCGGGACGCCCCGGCCGCCGCCGTCCGGCCGTCTCCCCACGGCCCCGCGCGCGGCCTACGCGTCATCGGCCGCCGCTCCGTCATCGCCCTCGCGCCCGGTCGACTTCGGTCGGCCGGGCCGCTCGCGTTGTGGCCGGTCCCGGCCGCCGGGCCGTCGGCGCACCCACACCCGCCCCAGGCCGTCGCTGACCGCGGCGACCAGCGCGAGCGCCAGCACCACAGCCACCGCGGGCCACCACGAGGACCCCACGTCGCCTCCCTCCGGCGCCGCCCCACCGCCCCGGGGCGCCCCTGGTCGTACCGCTCAGTCGGTGCCCGCCGTGTCGCCCTCCGACGGCGGGGCGTTGCGCTCCACGATGCCCTCGACGATCCGCAGCAGTCGCTCCCCGGTCCGGTCGATGCTGCCGTTCTGCGTGCTGACCTGCGCTCCTTCGAGGACGAAGGTGATCTCGGCCGCGACCTGCTCGGGGTCGGCCATCCCGGCGGCGGCGCACAGGGCGACCAGTCGCCTGGTCTGGCGGGCCTTGTGTTCCTCGATCACCCGCCGCGCGGGGTGCGCGCGGTCGGGCAGCTCGGCGAGGGAGTTGATGAACGGGCAGCCCCGGTGCGAGACGGCCGGCAGCCCGTCGGCGATGAAGCGGGCCAGGCCCAGGATCTGCTCCCGGGGCCGGTCCGGGTGCGCGGTCTCCATCCGGTCGAAGGCCGCCTGGTAGTCGGCGGCGACGATCCGCAGCCACTCCGCGACCAGCGCGTCCTTGGTCGCGAAGTGCCGATAGATCGCCATCTTGGTGGTCTGGGCCCGCTCGGCGATCGCCTGGACACCCACCCGCCGGATTCCCTCGCTCTGGAAGAGCTCTTCCGCCGCGTCGAGGACGCGCTCGCGGGGTGGCAGTTTCGCCACCCTGTCCGGCCTTCTGGTGGTCGCAGTCATGCCTACTCCGTGACGTCCGGTCCGTGGTGGCCCCACGCCCTCCGCACGGTACCAGTCCGTCCCGGACGATACCGTTGGGTATCGTTCGAGACTCAACGGTATCGTTCATCCCTGGGAGGGACAGTGAGAAGTGCCGAGTACGTGCGCTACGACGCGGTCGGGCTCGCGGAACTGGTCGCCCGGCGCGAGGTGACCCCCGCCGAACTGGAGGCCGCCGCCCGCGAGGCCGCCGAGGCGGTCAACCCCCGGGTCAACGCCGTCGCCGAGACCTGGCCCACCGACGACAGGCCCACCCCCGGCGGCTCGCCGCTGGCCGGAGTGCCCTTTCTGATCAAGGACATCGGGGTGACGATGGCCGGCCGGCGCACCGAACTGGGCAGCCGGCTCGCCGCCGGCCACACCGCCTCCGCCGACTCCGCCCTGATGCGCCGCTTCCGCCGCGCCGGCCTCGTCACCTTCGGCCGCACCACCACCCCGGAGCTGGCCTACAGCAACACCACCGAACCCGTGCTGTACGGCGCGACCCGCAACCCGTGGGACCCGACGCGCGGCGCGGGCGGCTCCAGCGGCGGCGCGGGCGCCGCCGTCGCCGCCGGGATCGTCCCGCTCGCCCACGCCACCGACGCCGCCGGCTCGCTCCGCGTCCCCGCCGCCCACAACGGCCTCTTCGGGCTCAAGCCCACCCGGGGCCGGATCTCTTGGGGGCCCGCCGCCGACGAGGTCGTGGGCGGCCTGGCCGTCCAGGGCGCCGTCAGCCGTTCCGTACGCGACAGCGCCACCCTGCTCGACCAGGTCGGCGGCCCCGAACCGGGCGACCCCTACTTCGCGCGGGAGCCCGACCGCCCGTACGCCGAGGAGGTCGGCCGCCCGCCGGGCCCGCTGCGGATCGGCGTCCTGACCCACGCCTGGGGCGGGCACCGCACCACCGCGCCGGTGGCCGACGCGCTCGCGCGCACCGTGCGCCTGCTGGAACACCTCGACCACCGGGTGAGCGGGGTCAGCGTCGATCTGGGCGTCGACTGGGAGGAGTTCCTGCTGGCCAGCGCCCGCCAGTGGACGGCGGACCTGGCGGCCTCGATCGACGGGCTGGCCGCCGCCCTCGGCCGCCCCGTCGACGCCTCGACCCTGGAGCCGCCCGTCCTGGCCAGCTACCACTACGGACGGCGGGTCAGCGGCACCGAGTTCGTCGCCGCCCTCGCGCTCCGCAACCAGGTCGCGCGCGCCCTGGCCACGTTCTTCGACGCCTACGACGTCCTGCTCACCCCGACCCTGCCGGCGCTGCCCCCGCCGCTGGGCACCCACGCGGCGGGCGCGGAGTCGCTGGACGGCCTGGGCTGGCTGCGCCGGCTGTTCGACCTCGCGCCGTTCAGCGCGCCGTTCAACGTGGCCGGCACGCCCGCCATGTCCGTGCCGGTGGTGACCGACGCGGCGACGGGCCTGCCGGTCGGCATGCAGTTCGCCGCCGGCTACGGGCGCGAGGACCTCCTCTTCCGCCTCGCCGGCCAGCTCGAACAGGCGAGCCCGTGGGCGGACCGCACCCCCGCGATCTGGGCGGGCGAGGCCGGGGGCCGCTGACCGACGCCCCGTGGGCGCCGCCGGGCGGACACGCGGCCCACGTCCTCGAACGTACGCCCGGCGGCGGCGGAGCCGCCCGCCCGCCGCCGGGGCCGGACGTCGGCCGGCCGCGAACGGCCTCCCGCCCGCCTCGGCCAGGCCCCACGGGCCCCGGTGGCGCGGCCGGTTCGGGAGCCGTACGGACCGGCGCCGCACCGGCCCGCACCGCCCTTCGAACGCCCGCGCCCCCTTACCGGTGACATCGCCCACAACGCGCGTTGGCCGGGGAGCGACCAGCCCTTTCGCGCCTTACGCTCGGGGGCACCGCATGACCCCCCGGTCTCCGCCCCCTGGGGTCCCATGCCGAGGGCTGGGAACTCCGGCACGGCGTACCCCCAAGGAGGTTCCTGCTTCATGAAGCTCACCGTCGTCGGATGCTCGGGTTCGTTCCCCTCCGCGGAATCGGCCTGCTCGAGTTACCTCGTCGAGGCCGACGGCTACCGGCTGCTGCTCGACATGGGCAACGGTGCCCTGGGCGAGCTGCAGCGCCACTGCGGGCTGTACGACCTGGACACCGTGCTGCTCTCGCACCTGCACACCGACCACTGTGTCGACATGTGCGGCTACTTCGTGGCGCGCTACTACCGGTACGACGGCGGGCGGGCCGGCGCGATCCCCGTCTACGGACCCGAGGGCACGGAAGAGCGACTGGTCACCGCGTACGGCGACGTGCCGCACGAGAAGTGCATGGGCGAGGTCTTCGACTTCCACACGCTGACGCCCGGCACCTTCACCGTGGGCCCCTTCACCGTGCGCACCGCGCGGGTCTGTCACCCGGTCGAGGCGTACGGCTTCCGCGTCGAGTACGGCGGCCGGTCACTGGTCTACTCCGGCGACACCGGCCCCTGCGAGGCGCTGCACGACCTGGCCGACGGCTGCGACCTCTTCCTGTGCGAGGCGGCGTTCACGCACGGCAAGGAGGACATCCCCGAACTGCACCTCAACGGCCGCCAGGCCGGCGAGCACGCGGAGCGGGCCGGTGTGGGCCGGCTGCTGCTCACCCACATCCCGCCGTGGACCGACCCGCAGGTCAACCTGCGCGACGCGCAGGCCGTGTTCGAGGGCCCGGCGGAACTCGCCAAGGCGGGCGCGACGTACGAGGTGTGACCCCCGGGCGTCCACGGGGGCCGTGCCCCGTGCGCCCCGCGCCGGACGCCGCGGGGGGCGGGCGAGGGCGGCGTACGAGGGGCTGTGACGTACGGGGCGTGACGCACGGGGTGTGGGTACGCGGCATGGGGCCGGAGCGGGTGGTGGCGCGGGCCGGACACGCGGAAGGTCCCCGAACCGAGGACGGTTCGGGGACCTTCGTGCTGTGCCGGTATGGCGCGGGCCTTACGTGGTGCTCTTGCCCTCGGGTTCGCTGGCCGACGGTTCGTCGGCCGACTGGGCCGGCACCTTCGCCGCGCCCTCGGCGGCCTTGGCCGCCTTCCGCGCCTGCTTGCGCTCCGCCGCGGCGGCCTCGGCGGCGGCGTCGTCCAGGCTGTCCTCCGGCTCGCGTCCCGGGGTGGGGATGTTGAACTTGAGGATCGCGAAGCGGAAGACCGTGTAGTAGATGGCCGCGAACACCAGGCCGATCGGGATGATCAACCACGCCTTCTCGCTGTGCGAGTAGCCGAGCAGGTAGTCGAAGAGGCCACCGGAGAAGGTGAAGCCGCTGCGGATGCCGAGCGCCCAGGTCAGCGCCATGGAGACACCGGTGAGGACGGCGTGGATGCCGTACAGGACCGGGGCCAGGAACATGAAGGAGAACTCGAGCGGCTCGGTGACACCGGTGACGAACGCGGTCAGCGAGATCGAGATCATCATGCCCATCACGGCCTTGCGGCGCTCGGGGCGGGCGCAGTGCGCGATGGCCAGACCGGCGGCCGGCAGGGCGAACATCATGATCGGGAAGAAGCCGGTCATGAACATTCCGGCCGACGGGTCGTCGTGGAAGTAACGCGCGATGTCGCCGTTGTACGTGGTGCCGTCGGAGGCGGTGTAGTCACCGAACTGGAACCAGGCGAACGAGTTCAGCAGCATGTGCATGCCGACCGGGATGAGCAGTCGGTTGACCAGGCCGAAGATGCCGGAGCCGATCGAGCCGTTGCCCGAGAGCCACTCGGCGAAGTTGTTCAGACCGTCGCCGATCGGGGCCCACGCGTAGCCGAACGCCACACCGTAGAGCAGGCCCGCGAAGGACATCAGGATCGGGATGAAGCGGCGACCGCTGAAGAAGCCCAGCCAGTCGGGGAGCCGGGTGCGGTGGTACTTCTCCCACAGCACGGCGGCGGTGATGCCGACGACGATGCCGCCGAGGACACCCGGGTCCTGCGGCTTGCCGGTGACGTCACTGACGAAGCCGGTCAGCACGTTCTTGTAGACGAGGAAGCCGACGAGGGCGGCGAACGCCGTCGTACCGTCGGCCTTCTTCGCGAAGCCGATCGCGACACCCACACAGAAGAGCAGGGCGAGGTTGTCGAAGAGCGAGTTGCCGGCGTGGGCGAAGATCTCGGCGAGCTTGTTCCAGCCGAGGCCGTCCTTGCCGAAGACGTCGTCCTGACCGAGCCGGTTCAGGATGCCGGCGGCGGGCAGGGCGGCCACCGGAAGCTGAAGGCTGCGGCCGATCTTCTGCATGCCCTGGATGGCGCCTGCGCCCCGCTTTTTCGCGGGGGCCGCCTTGGCGGTGGCCGTACTCATGGGATTCCTCCTGGTGAGGCGGGCTCTCAGGGGGAATGCCCGCTTCCTGGCTTATCCACCTCAGTGGTTTAGACCATTTTTAGCACGGGCTTACCTGGAACGGAATCACCAGTTTTCAGTGGACTGGACCACCCAGAGTGACAGGTTTCCGTCCGATGCGAAGGTGCTTTGGTCAACCAGGGCGAGGCCCGCCCGAAGTGGCGCTCGACCACCCGGGACGGACGGCCGATGCGAGCGTGCTGACGTGCGAGAACGCGAGCGTGATGCGATGCGAGGCGCGGGCCGCGAGAGCTCCGCCGCCGCGCGGAGCGTACGACGTACGGGGTGTGCGGGACGTGCGGGAGACGCGGTGCGCGACCGTTGCGGGGGTGAGCGTACGGGACGCACCCGGCTCCGGTCGATGGGGGTGCGACGGTGACCGGTCATCTGACGGGGGAGGGCCCGTCGGGACGGTCCGCCCGGGCACCGAGGCGGTGCGGCGGGGCACCGGGACGGGGCGCGCGGGCAGGCCGGGCCGGGGCCCGGCCGGCGGGCGCGGCCGGGCTCGCCGCGCGGGGCGGGGTCGGGCCGGACCGGTGGGGTCGGGGCTGGACCCGTGGGGTCGGGCCGGGCCGGTGGGGGCGGGGTCGGAGCCGTGGGGGCGGGCCGGGGCCGGTGGGGGCGGGGTCGACCCCTACTTCACGTTCTCCCTCTCCAACTCCTCCGCGTCCGCCTCGCGGCCCGGCGTGGGCAGGTCGAACCGGATGATCAGGAAGCGGAAGAGGGCGTAGTACACCACCGCGAAGCACAGCCCGATCGGGATGATCAGCCACGGTTTGGTGGCCAGGCCCCAGTTGATGAGGTAGTCGATCAGGCCGGCCGAGAAGCTGAACCCGTCGTGTACGCCGAGGGCCCAGGTCACCGCCATCGACACGCCGGTGAGCAGCGCGTGCACCGCGTACAGCGCCGGCGCCACGAAGAGGAAGGAGTACTCGATCGGCTCCGTGATGCCGGTCACCAGCGAGGTCAGGCCGACCGACAGCATCATGCCGCTGACCTCCTTGCGGCGGTCGGGCCGGGCGCAGTGCGCGATGGCCAGCGCGGCGGCGGGCAGCGCGAACATCATGATCGGGAAGAAGCCGGAGGTGAAGATGCCCGCGCTGGGGTCACCGTTGAGGAAGCGGTTGATGTCGCCCTGGTAGGTCTTGCCGTCGGGCGCCGTGTAGTCCCCGTACTGGAACCAGACGAACGTGTTCAGGAACTGGTGCAGCCCCACCGTCAGCAGCGCCCGGTTGGCCACGCCGAACAGGCCCGAGCCCCACGAGCCGAGGCCGGTCAGCCAGTCGCTGAAGTTGACCAGCGCGTCCCCGACCGGCGGCCAGATCCACAGGCACAGGACCGCGAAGAGCAGCCCGCCGAACGCCATCATGATCGGTACGAGCCGTCGGCCGTTGAAGAAGCCGAGCCAGTCGACCAGCTTCGTGCGGTGGAAGCGCTGCCAGACCCGCGCGCTGAGCAGGCCGAGCACGATACCGCCGAAGACCCCCGGGTTCTGCGGCTCGCCGTCGTCGGGGAACTGGGCCAGCACGTTGTGGTAGACGAGGAAGCCGGCGACCGCGGCGAGCGCGGTCGAGCCGTCCGCCTTCTTGGCCATGCCGATCGCCACACCCACACAGAACAACAGGGGCAGCCCCAGCACCGGATCGAGCAGCGCGCCGCCCGCGCCCGCGAAGACCTTGGCCACGTCCTCCCAGCCCAGACCCTCCGAGCCGAAGACGTCCTTCTGTCCCAGCCGGTTCAGGATGCCCGCCGCGGGGAGCACGGCGATGGGCAGCTGAAGGCTGCGACCGAGCTTCTGTAGCCCCTGGAAGAAGGACGACGTCCAGGACTTCCGCGCCACCGCCGCGCCGCTCACGCTCATGACCGTCCTCCCGGCGGCAGTTGGCGCTCACCTTTGCCGCATACTGGTGTAGACCACATGTCGTCGCGACGGGGTCAGCCCGCACCGCGGCGATGATCGCCATCCTTCGCTACATAGCGGACATACGCCCGCGAAGTTGGTCTATACGTGCGTTACGGTATGAAAAACGCTCGGGCGAGACCGCCGAAGGGCCGAGAAAACAGGAGTGGACATGGCCAGCAAGGCTGAGAAGATCGTCGCCGGGCTCGGCGGCCTCGACAACATCGAAGAGGTGGAGGGCTGCATCACCCGCCTCCGCACCGAGGTCAGCGACGCTTCCCTGGTCGACGAGGCCGCCCTCAAGGCCGCCGGAGCCCACGGCGTCGTCAAGATGGGCACCGCGATCCAGGTCGTCATCGGCACCGACGCCGACCCGATCGCCGCCGAGATCGAGGACATGATGTGAGCTACGCCCCCACCGGCGTACCCCACACCCCGCCCCGCGACCGCTGACCCCACCCGCGCCCCGACACCGGCCCGGCACCCGGCCCCGCCGGCCCCCGCCCGGCGGAGCCGACCGACCGGCCGCCCGACAGCACCCACCTGTCGACGCCAACTCGCCGGCCACCAGGGCGACATGGACCACCAGCACACCCGGGCACCCACGACGGGCCTCGTACCGCACCGCACCCCACGCCGGGAGCGGCACACGGAACGAGGTCCGTCGCATTGCCGATAAGGTCGCACCATGTCTCGCATCGACGGCCGAACCCCCGAACAGCTCCGCCCCGTGACCATCGAACGCTCCTGGAGCAAGCACGCCGAGGGCTCGGTCCTCGTCTCCTTCGGAGACACCCGCGTGCTGTGCACCGCCAGCTTCACCGAGGGCGTGCCGCGCTGGCGCAAGGGCAGCGGCGAAGGCTGGGTCACCGCCGAGTACGCGATGCTGCCGCGCGCCACCAACACCCGCGGCGACCGCGAGTCCGTCCGAGGCAAGATCGGCGGACGCACCCACGAGATCTCCCGCCTCATCGGCCGCTCGCTGCGCGCCGTCATCGACTACAAGGCGCTCGGCGAGAACACCATCGTCCTGGACTGCGACGTCCTCCAGGCCGACGGTGGCACCCGCACCGCCGCCATCACCGGCGCCTACGTCGCCCTCGCCGACGCCATCGCCTGGGCCCAGGCCAAGAAGCTCGTCCGCCCCAGCCGCCAGCCCCTGACCGGCACCGTCGCCGCCGTCAGCGTCGGCATCGTGGACGGCGTCCCGCTGCTCGACCTCGCCTACGAGGAGGACGTGCGCGCCGAGACCGACATGAACGTGGTCTGCACCGGTGACGGCCGCTTCGTCGAGGTCCAGGGCACCGCCGAAGGCGAGCCCTTCGCCCGCGCCGAGCTCAACGGCCTCCTCGACCTCGCCTCCGGCGGCTGCGCCGAGCTGGCCACCATCCAGCGTGCGGCGCTCGCTGCGGCGACCGAGTAGCCGCTCCCGTACGCCCTCCCGGGTCGGGGCGAGCGGCGGTCCCCCGCCCGCTCCGACCGGCCGGCCCCCGCCGGCTCGGGCCGGAGATCGGCCCGCTGAGCAACCGTCATCATCCCCCGTGGCGTTTAGTCAGGTGTCAGGTGCGGGACCCGGACTCCCGGGCTCGTGCGTACGCGCTGGAGAGGGACCCGTTCCATGGCGAGACACCGCCGTATCACCACCGCCGCCACCGCAGTGGCGGCCGTCGCGCTCATCGTGCCGCTGACCGTGAGCTGCGACAAGGACGACGTCGACAAGGCGTGGGACTGCGCGGAGCTCGCGGTCGACATCTCCGAGTCCATCGACGACCTCCAGCAGGCCGTGCTCAAGCGCGCCGTCATGGAGGGCTCGGGCAACGAGAAGAAGTCCGACGAGGCTCTCGACGAGATCCACAAGAACGTCGACGACCTCGACAAGAAGACCGACAACGCGGACATCGAGAAGGCGCTCGACCACCTGGAGAAGGCCGTGGACAACGTTTCCACGGCCGTCAAGAACGACGAGAAGGTCGACCTGTCCCCCGTGGGTGACGCGGGCAAGGAACTCACCAACGCCTGCAAGCCGGGCTGAGGCGGGGACACGGCGCGGCTGGCGTGAACGGCGCGGTCGCGCCGGGGGACTGCTTCACGGGGCGGGGCGGGGCGGGGCGGGGCTCGCGGCTCGCGAGCCGGGGGCGGGGCGTGAGGTCGAGCCCCCCGGGGCGCGGCTCGCGGCTCGCGTGCTCGTGGGTTCGCGGTGCTTCGGGTTGCCGCTCGCGAGCTTGTGGCGCACCGGGTCGCTCGCTCGTGCCGCTCTTCAGGGTGCCTCGCGGGGTCCTGGGCTCGCGGCGTATCGGCTCGCGGGCTCGCGGCACGTCGGGGCGCCTTGCCGGGCTTCTGGGCTTGCGGCGTATCGGCTGGCGGGCTCGGGGCGCGTCGGGGCGCGGCTCGCGCTGCTTCGGAGTGCTTCGGGTCGTGGCCTGCGGGCTCGCGCCGCCCCGGGGCACGCCTTGTGGGCCTGCCCCGGGGCGTGGACTGCGGAACGCGGGTCCTGGGGGCGGACGTCCGGCCCAGGGCCTGGGGCCTGGGGGCCTCTGTGGGATGCCGTCCGTCCGGATGCCGTCCGTCCGGATGCGGTGCGAGCGGGTGCCGCGCGGTCGGGTGCCGCCCGGCGGTGGGACGCCGCCCGGTCGGGTGCCGCGAGGCCGGGACGGGACGGGTCTGCCGCGTGCGGGTCTGCCGCGTGCGCGGGGGAGGGGCCGGCAGAGGCGGTGCGCAGGTCTCGTGGGACAGACCGGATAATCGGGCCCATGAACCGCCTGATCCTCGCCACCCGCAACGCCCACAAGGTCGCCGAGCTGCACGCGATCCTGACCGCCGCCGGCCTCGACGTCGAACTCGTCGGCGCCGACGCCTACCCCGAGATCCCCGACGTCAAGGAGACCGGCGTCACCTTCGCCGAGAACGCGCTGCTCAAGGCGCACACCCTGGCCAAGGCGACCGGGCTGCCGGCCGTGGCCGACGACTCCGGGCTGTGCGTGGACGTCCTCGGCGGCGCGCCGGGTATCTTCTCCGCCCGCTGGGCCGGCCGACACGGCGACGACCAGGCCAACCTGGACCTGCTGCTGGCCCAGCTGGGCGACATCGACGCCCCCCACCGGGCCGCCCACTTCGCCTGCGCGGCGGCCCTCGCCCTCCCCGACGGCACGGAACGCGTCGTCGAGGGCCGCCTGGAGGGCACCCTGCGTCACGAGCCCGCGGGCACCGGCGGCTTCGGCTACGACCCGATCCTCCAGCCCCTCGGCGAGACCCGCACCTGCGCGGAACTGACCCCCCAGGAGAAGAACGCCATCAGCCACCGAGGCAAGGCGTTCCGCGAGCTGGCGCCGGTGGTGCGGGAGCTGGTGGGGTGAGGTGAGGAGGCCGCGGCCCGAGAGGGCACGCGGCTCGGGGAACGCCGAAGGGCCGGCCCGTCACGATGACGGGTCGGCCCTTCGAATCGAAGCTGTGCGGCCGGAGGGACTCGAACCCTCAAGGGATTTCTCCCACAGCATCCTAAGTGCTGCGCGTAGGCCAATTCCGCCACGGCCGCTAGCCGCCAGCCATGGTAGCGGGCTGGCGGCTGGATAGGCAGGCGGGTATGACGCGGCTGGTCAGCGTGCGTCTGCGGCGTCCGGGGCACCCCGTCGGTTGCGACACCAGGTGTCGGTGGTGGCGTGGCAGTTCGGGCAGAGGTAGCGCAGGTTCTCCGGGCGGTTGTCGCGCCAGTCGCCGCTGACGTGGTCGATGTGCAGGGTGATGGATGCGCCGCGCCACTCGCCCTCGTTGCCGCAGAAGGCGCACCGTGCCGGGACCCCCAGGGCTTCCAGGGCCCGATGCAGTCGTGCCCGGTTGACGCGGGGCGCGTCGGCCGGCCGCACCCGGAGTACGTCGGTGGCCCCGGCGGTCGGGCGGGGCCGCGTGCCCGCGCGGCGGGAGGCACGGGTGAAGTGTGAGGTGTCCAGACCGAGTTGGGCCGACCAGCGCTGTACGCGGCGGGTGCTGGCGTCGTTCGGGGCCAGGCCGAGGGCCCGTACGACGGCGGCGTAGCTCGTCGAGTGGGCCACCGCCTCGGTGAGCCGTTGGTCGGGTCGGGGCATCCGCGTGGGGCGGAAATGCGCCACGTCGATGTCCCAGCGGACCAGAAGGCGGCGGAGGGCGGCGCGGGACCGTCCGTCGTCGGGCCAGCCGAGCGCCCGCGCCAGTGCGCGCACACTGCTGACACCGGTCGCCGCCCGGGCGAGTGAGGCCCGGTCACACGGCAGGTCGGGCCCGTGACGGGCCATGGCCGGGAAGTGGCTGATGTCGATGCCGGCTGCGTCGATACGTCTCCGCAGATGGGACAGGGTGCCTGGCGCCGGGCGCGCCCCCAGCTCGCAGGCCACCTCGTGCAACGCCGTGGACGAGGCGACGGCCTGGGTGATCGCCTCGTCGGAGTAGGTGTGCCGGGCCCGAGGGGCGGTGAGATGGCGGGCGTCGATGCCGTGCGCGGCGACCTGTCGTTGCAGGGATCGACGCCGCCCGCCACTGGGCCTTACGCCCAGCCGTCGCATCACATCGGCCCACGAGGCGCCGCCCGCCACGGCGGCGGCCAGCGCCTCGATCCCCACCGCGCCGTCCGACCTCGCCGACGCCCCCTCCCCGTACCGAGCCCCCATCGTGCGACCCCTTCGCTGCGCTCGTCCCGTTGGTCCTGGCGTGGCGGGCGGGACGGCCGGTGGTGTGGGGTACTCCCGGGGCGTCGCGGCTCGCCGTGCCAGGGGTACGGCCACGTGTCGCGGCCTCGAACTGGTTAACGAGTGGGTGGGGGGTGGGTTACGCCGGACGCGCCGCGTGGTTCGGGGTGTCGGCCTCGCGTGCGGTGGCCGGATGTGGGCGGCGTGTGCCGTGTGACGCCGGGCCGCCGCCCGGCTCCCGGGTGGGGGCGGGCGGCGGCGCGGGGGTCAGAGGTCCAGGTCCCGGATGAGCTTGGCCACGTGGCCGGTGGCCTTCACGTTGTAGAGCGCGCGCTCGACGTTGCCCTGTTCGTCGACGATGACCGTGGAGCGGATGACGCCGGTGACGGTCTTGCCGTAGAGCTTCTTCTCGCCGTACGCGCCGTATGCCTCCAGGACGGTCTTGTCCGGGTCGCCGACGAGCGTGACCTTCAGTTCTTCCTTGTCGCGGAACTTGGCCAGCTTCTCCGGCTTGTCGGGGGAGACGCCGATGACGTCGTAGCCGTGGCCGGCCAGGAGGTCGAGGTTGTCGGTGAAGTCGCACGCCTGCTTGGTGCAGCCGGGGGTGAGGGCGGCGGGGTAGAAGTAGACGATGACCTTGCGGCCCGCGTGGTCGGCGAGTGACACCTGCTTGCCGTCCGCGTCGGGGAGGGTGAAGGCCGGGGCGGGGTCGCCGGGTCGCAGTCGCTCGCTCATTGCTCTCCTTAAGAGGTGGTTCCGCTGCCCCCGACCCTAGCCAGATCCACGATGGGGGATTCCGTGGGGCATGAATCCGGCCGACCTGACAGACTGTCCACCACGACCATCGAGAATTGACGGAGGCAGCGAGGTGTCGGAAGCCAGGACCCCTGCGCAGATCGAGGCTGATATTGCTCGCAGGCGGCAAGCGCTCGCTGTGACGCTCGATGAGATCGGCATCCGGGTGCACCCGAAGACGATCATCGGCGATGCCAAGGCGAAGGTGGCGGGAGCCGTGGACCGTACGGCCGGGCAGGCGTACGTGGCGGCCAACCGCGCGGTCTCCGACCTGCGGGCCCAGTTCGTGTCCGAGGACGGGGCGCCCCGGATGGAGCGGATCGTGCCGGTCGCGCTGGTGGCGGTGGCCGTGGTCGGTCTGCTGACCGTCTCGCGGCGCGACCGGGACTGACCCCACCCCCGGTGTGCCCCGCTCCGGCCGGCGGGGTCCGGCGCGTGGCGCGCGGCTGTCACGCCGGTGACGTACGGCCGACCCGTCGGCGTGCGAGGGCGTCCGGGGCAGGTACCTTCATGGCGTGAGTGCCAAGACGTCCCACGACAAGCTGCCCATCCGGATGTTGCATGACCGGGTGCTGGTGCGTACCGACATCCCGGAGGGCGAGCGCCGCTCCAGCGGCGGCATCGTCATTCCGGCCACCGCGGCCGTCGGCCGGCGCCTGGCCTGGGCCGAGGTGGTCGCGGTCGGTCAGAACGTGCGGACCGTGGAGCCCGGTGACCGGGTGCTGTACGACCCGGAGGACCGGGCCGAGGTGGAGGTGCGCGGCGTCGCGTACGTCCTGATGCGCGAGCGCGATCTGCACGCGGTGGCCGCCGAGCGGCTGGAGGGCTCGGAGGACTCCACAGGTCTGTACCTGTAGCGACAGGCGCGCCGGCCACGGGGTGCCTCGTTCCGCTGGGCGCGAGGCACCCTGTGGCCGGCGTGGTGTTTTCCGTCCGCGTGCCGGACCCGGGTGCGCGCGGTGCGGCGACCACGGTCCTGGCCCCCTCGTCTGGCCGACGCGCGTGGTGTGGGTCGCGCGCCGCGTCCGGGGCCTCGCGTCACCGGGTCCTTGGGCCCGGGTCCTTCGTCCCGGGCCGTGTGCGGTGCCGGCCGCCCGGGCGGTGTGGTGGTCCGCGTCACGGCTCGGCGCGGGCCGGCTTGCTAGGGTCGGAGGCATCCCGACGAGACGCGCCGTACCGGGTTAAGCAAAGACGACGCACCCCCTGTTGAAGCACGTGTTCACGGAGGTGCCGTCATGGCGTGGGTGCTGTTGATAGTCGCCGGCCTGTTGGAGGTCGGCTGGTCGATCGGGATGAAGTACACCGAGGGGTTCACGCGGCTGTGGCCGAGCGTGTTCACCGGGGTCGGGATCGTCACGAGCATGGTGTTGCTGGCGCAGGCCGCCAAGACGCTGCCGATCGGTACGGCGTACGGGGTGTGGGTCGGCATCGGTGCGGCCGGCGCCGCGGTGTTGGGCATGGTGGTGCTGAACGAGCCCGCCACCGCCGCCCGGATCTTCTTCGTGGTGCTGTTGCTGGTGGCGGTCGTCGGCCTCAAGGCCACCTCGGGTCACTGACCGCGCGCTCCGTCAGTCCCGTCCCCGTCCAGTTCCGCCAGCCCCGTCCCCGTCCGCCCGAGCCGTCCCCGTCCGCCCGAGCCGTCCGGTCTCCGGCGCGGTGCCTGGACGCGACACAGCCGCCCCCGGTTCGCGGGGGCGGCTGTCGTGTGGTGCGCCGCTGTCGGCCGTACGGGGCGGGGTCAGGCGCCGCCGCCCGGGGTGGTGCCGAGGTCGGGCGTGGTGTCGCCCGGGGTTCCGCCGGGTGTGCCGCCGGGGTCACCCGTGCCGCCCGGGTCACCTGTTCCGCCCGGGTCGCCGGTGCCGCCGGGTTCGCCGTTCGCGCCGCCCGGGGTGCCGCTCCCGGGTCCGCCGCCGGCGCCGCCCGGCCCGCCTATCGGGCCGCCCGGGTCCCCGGTGGCGCCGCCGGACGGGAAGTCGGTCGGCTTGTCGGTCGGCAGGGTGATGTCGGGCGTCGTGGGAGGCACGTCCTCGGACGGGGTGTCGGTCGGCGTGGTGGGCTCCTCCGACTCCGAGGGAGTGGTCTCCTCCTCCGGGGTGGTGGTGGTGTCGCTCGGGGTCTCCTCGGGGTTGTCCGAGGGCAGCGTCGGGGTGTCGGCGCCCTCTTCCAGCTTCAGGTCGAACTCGGCCGGCTTCTTGCCCTTCAGCGCCTTGCGCGTGTAGTCGGCCCAGATCTCGGCGGGGTAGCCGCCGCCGTTGATGCGGGGCAGCCCGGTCGCGCCGTACAGCGGCTTCTGGGCGCCGGTGTTGGAGTCCTGGCCCATCACCGCGACGACGGTGGCGAGGTCGGGGGTGAAGCCGGCGAACCAGGCGGCCTTGTCCTCCTCGGCGGTGCCGGTCTTGCCGGCCGCCGGGCGGCCCGCGGCCAGCGCCTTGGTACCGGTGCCGCCCTCGACCACGCTGCGCAGGATGGAGGTCGTGGTGTCGGCGGCGTCGCGCGCGACGGCCTGCTCGGGCGTGCTGTCCGGCAGGTTGACCTTGCCGCCGTCCTTGGTGATCTCCACGACGAGGCTGTACGGGGCGTGCTTGCCGTGGTTGGCGAGCGTGGCGTACGCCCCCGTCATGTCGAGCACGCTGGCGGTGGCGGGGCCGAGCGCGATGGAGGGGCTCGCGGTCAGGTCCGGGGTCTTCTCGGGGACGCCGAGCTTGACGGCGGTGTCCTTGACCTTGTCCGGGCCGACGTCCTGGGCCATCTGCGCGTAGACGGAGTTGACGGACTTGTCGGTGGCTCCGGTGACGTTGATCTGGCCGTAGTCGACGTCGTCCTCGTTGGCCGGCGAGTAGTTGGTGCCGCCGTCGGCGCTCATGACCTCGCGCTTGTTGCTGCCGTCGTAGACGGTGTCGGGGGTGATGCGCTGGCCGCTCTGGGTGACCGAGTCGTTCTCGACGGCCGAGGTGAAGACGAACGGCTTGAACGTGGAACCCACCTGGTAGTCGCGGCGGGTGGCGTTGTTGACGTACTGCTTGGTGTAGTCGATGCCACCGTAGAGGGCGACCACCCGGCCGTTGGACGGGTCGATGGAGGCGCCGCCGGCGCGGACGTACTTGTCCACCTTGTTCGCCTTGCTGAGCTTGCTCATCAGGCGTTCGTCGACCGACTCGACGAAGGCGTCCTGCTTCTTGCGGTCGATGGTGGTGGTGATGCGGTAGCCGCCGGCCGCCAGGTCCTTCTCGTCGATGATGTCGTTGTCGGTGATGTAGTTCTTGACGGCCTCGACGAGGTAGCCGCGCTGCCCGGACATGCTGGACGTGGGCTTGGCGGGGTCGGGCATGGGGAACTTCATGCCCGCGCGCTCGGACTTGTCGAGCCAGCCCTTCTCCACCATGCCGTCGAGCACGTAGTTCCAACGGGCCAGCGCGCGCCCCTTGTTGTCGGGGTGCACGACCACGTCGTACGCGCTGGGCGCGTTGAGCAGGGTGGCCAGGTAGGCGCTCTCGCCGGTGTTCAGCTCGTCGGAGTCCTTGCCGTAGTACGCCTGCGCGGCGGACTGGATGCCGTACGCGTTGCGCCCGAAGTAGCTGGTGTTGAGGTAGCCCTCCAGGATGTCGTTCTTGCTCACCTCGCGATCGAGTTTGATCGCGATGAAGAACTCCTTGGCCTTACGGGTGACGGTCTGTTCCTGGTCCAGGTAGTAGTTCTTCACGTACTGCTGGGTGATGGTGGAGCCGGACTGCTTGCCCTTGCCGGTCACGGTGTTCCAGGCGGCGCGGACCATCGCGGCGGGGTTGACCGCCGACTCCGAGTGGAAGTTGCGGTCCTCGGCGGCCAGTACGGCGTTCTGGGTGTGCTTGGGCACGCTGCTCAGCGGCACGTTCTCGCGGTTGACGGTGCCCTCGCGGGCGAGTTGTGAGCCGTCGGAGTACAGGTAGACGTTGCTCTGCGCGAGCGCGGCCTTGTTGGCGGCCGGGATGTCCACCAGCAGGTAGCCGGTGACCAGCGTGCCGCCGATCAGGACGAGCAGCAGCAGGAACGCGCCGAGCACCATGCGCCAGGTGGGGACCAGGCGGCGCAGGCCGGTGCGCTTGGGGCGCTGCTTCTTGCCCTTCTTCCCCTTCTTGCCGGCTCCCTCGGGGCGCTCGGGCCAGCCGTCCGCGGGGCTGCCGCCGGTGCCGGTGGGCGGCTCGTCGCCGCCCGCGCCGCCGCCCGCACCACTTGGGCCGGCGCCCCCCTTGCCGCCCGCGGCCTTGCCGCCGGACGGTCCGGCGGGTCCGCCGGCACCACCAGCGGACGCACCACCGCCGGACGCACCACCGCCGGACGCGGCCGCGCCGGACGCGCCCGCGCCGCCGCTGGCGGCCATCGCCGCGGCCGCCGCCGCGCCGCCTAGAGC
>NZ_JBHVJC010000050.1:0-5745 GCF_042799315.1 Streptomyces sp. NPDC057702
CTACGCCGCGCCGCACGCGTACGCCCCGCGCGTACACCGCGCCCCCTCGTGTACACCGCGCCCCCGCGCGTACGTCCGCCGCCCGCGTGCCTCGGGGCCGCGACACACCCGTCCGGAGGCGGGGCAGGGGGTGGGCCCGGGGGCCGGTCGCTGGCTTCGGGCACCCGCCGGTCCGCGTGCCGGCGCGCGCCGCCCGGCGCGGTGGTTCGCCGCGCACCCGTCGCGCGCCGGGCGGGCGAGCGCGGTCGATCGGTCGCGGCACAATGCCCGGGGCGTGCGGCCGCGACACCCAAACCGACGAGGTGACGACCGGTTACGGACGGGCCGGGAGCCGGCGCCCGTGGACCGAGGGGCGGGAGCGTCGAAGGGGGTAAGGGGCGCGGGCGGGGCCACCGGGTGGGCTGTGGCGGTGGTGAGGGGGTG
Organism: Streptomyces sp. NPDC057702; assembly: GCF_042799315.1. Classification (NCBI taxonomy): domain Bacteria; kingdom Bacillati; phylum Actinomycetota; class Actinomycetes; order Kitasatosporales; family Streptomycetaceae; genus Streptomyces; species Streptomyces sp. NPDC057702. The sequence goes on from NZ_JBHVJC010000050.1 coordinate 424, forward strand.
TGGTGCTCCGCGCGGTGCGTCGCGATGATGTGGTTCACATTCGGCGACGGGCCGGAAGCGATCATTCATGGTCCATTACAGTGCTGAACCAGTTTGGGTGCTGCGCAAAGACCTATAGAAACTTACTGAAAGGGGCGAGGTCGTGACCGCATCTGCCCGTGCGGGGTCTGCGATGTGGGGCCGAGCCGAGCAACAGGACTTCCGTGGCCGCGTGCGCGGATGCCTGCTGGGGGGCGCGATCGGCGACGCCCTCGGTGCCGGCATCGAGTTCGACTCGCTCGCCGCCATCCGCGAAGCGCACGGGCCCGACGGCGTCACCGACTACGTCCCCGCCTACGGGCGGCGCGGCAGCGTCACCGACGACACGCAGATGACGCTGTTCACCGTGGACGGGCTGATCCGCGCCCAGGTCAGACGGGACACGGGCGCCTGGCACCCACCCACCGACGTCTACGCCGCGCACCGCCGCTGGTACGCCACCCAGCACGACTGGGGCCCCGACGAACGCAACCAGAACGACGGTTGGCTGGCCCGCGAGGAGTGGCTCTACGCCCAGCGCGCGCCCGGCAGAGCCTGTCTGTCCGGCCTCGCCGACGGCCCGATGGGCACCCTGGACGCGCCGAGGAACCCCGACTCCAAGGGGTGCGGCGCGGTGATGCGCTCCGCGCCCTTCGGACTGCTCGTCGGCTGGGAGCCGCAACTCGTCTTCCAACTCGCCATCGAGTGCGCGGCGCAGAGCCACGGCCACCCCACCGGGTACCTCTCGGCCGGCGCGTTCGCGCTGATCGTGCACGGGTTGGCGCGCGGCGAGGCGCTGGACGGCGCCGTGCAGCGCGCGCTGGCCATGCTCGCCACCCGGCCCGGCCACGAGGAGACCACCGACGCGCTCAAACACGCCCTGGGCGCGGTCCGGCAGGGGCTGCCGACGGCGGAGCGGGTCGAGTCCCTGGGCGAGGGGTGGACCGGCGAGGAGGCGCTGGCGATGGGTGTGTACTGCGCGCTGGTCGCCGAGGACGTACGGCACGGTCTGCTGCTCGCCGTCAACCACGGCGGTGACAGCGACTCCACCGGCTCCATCTGCGGCAACCTGCTCGGGGCCCTGCACGGCGAGACCGCGCTGCCGCCCGCCTGGCTGGCCGAACTGGAGGGGCGCGGCACCGTCCTGGAGCTCGCCGACGACTTCGCCATGGAGATGACCCAGGGCCCCGCCCTGCACAGCCCGGCCAAGTCGGCCCCCGCCTGGCTGGCCCGCTACCCCCGAGGCTGACGGTTCCCGACGCCCCGCCTCGCCCCACCCGACCTGGTCGTCCCCTCCGCCCCGGCCGAGCACCTGCCCCGGCCATCCCCCCCGACCCGGCCGCTCCCTCCCGACGTCGCACGCCCCGCGCACGCCCGCGCCCACCGCCTCACCCACGAGGCCGGCACATGCCCGGGCCGCGTACGCCACGCGCGGCAGACCCGCGCCGCCACTACCCCGGCGGTATGGCGTCACCCGCCGAACGTCCCGCGCGGACCAGCCCCGCGCACCTCAGACCCGCCCGCCCCGCGCCACACGCTGGTCCGCGCGTCTAGCCGAGCCCCCTGGCCAGCCGTTCCAGGCCGACGGCTATCTCCTGTGGCGTGTGCGTCACGAACGAGAGCCGCAGCGTGGTCGGGTCGGGCCGGCCCGAGTAGAACGGCGCGCCCGGCACGTACGCCACGTCGTGTGTGACCACCTCGCGCAGTGACTTCGCGGCATCCCACCCCGCCGGCAGGCTCGCCCAGACGAACATGCCGCCCTGCGGCCGGTTCCACCGCGAGCCCGACGGCAGCGCGTCGGGCAGCCCGGCCACGAGCGCGTCCCGACGCTCACGGTAGGCGTCGCGCACCCGAGCGAGGTGGGCGTCCAGGTCGTTGTCGGCGAGGTAGCGCGCGGCGGCGAGCTGGTTGACGGTCGGTGTGTGCAGGTCCGCCGCCTGCTTGGCCACGTTGCAGGCGCGCAGCAGCGGCGTGGGCGCGCGCAGCCAACCGAGGCGCAGCCCGGGCGCCATGATCTTGGAGTAGCTGCTGATCAGCGCCGTACGGTCGGCGGCTCCCGCCTCGGCGGCGAACGCGGCGATCCACGGCACGGGCTCACCCTCGAAGCGCAGCTCGCCGTACGGGTCGTCCTCGACCACCCACAGTCCGCGCCGCGCCGCGACCTCGGCGACCGCCCGGCGCCGCTCGGCGGACAGGGTGCGGCCGGTGGGGTTCTGGAAGGTGGGCACGACGTAGAGCAGCTTGGGCCGCTCCCGTTCGACGGCCGCCTCCAACGCCGCCGGGTCCAGGCCCTCGTCGTCGCCGGGGACCGAGACGATCCGCGCCCCCGCGAGGCCGAAGCACTGGAGCGCGGCGAGATAGCACGGCTCCTCCACCAGCACCACGTCACCGGGGTCGAGCAGCGCGCTGGCGACCAGGGTCAGCGCCTGCTGGGAGCCGGTGGTGACCAACAGGTCGGCCGCCTCGGTCGGTAGGCCGCGCGCGGTGAGCCGCGCGGCAGCCGCCGCGCGCAGCGCGGGATCACCCTCGGTGGTGGAGTACTGGAGGGCGCGTCGCGGCTCCTCGTCGAGTACGTGGTGGAAGGCGGCGGCGATGCCCTCGGTGTCGAAGAGCTCCGGTGCGGGCAGGCCGCCCGCGAACGAGATGACCTCGGGCCGGGCGGTCAGCCGCAGGATCTCCCGCACTGGTGAACCGGCGACCGAACCGACGCGGGTGGCGAGGCTGGGGGTGTTGGCGCGCATGGACTGCTCCTTGTCTCCCGGGCGCAGTCTACGGAGTACATGGCCACTTCAACCATCGGTGGACGCGGCGTCAACCAGCCCTGACCGGCGGCGCGGTGGCGGTGGCGGCGACCGGACGCGGCTGGTCGGTGCCGGGGCGCGGGAGCGGTCGAGCCCGGGCGTGGGGGAGGCGCGGGGGCGAGCGGCGTGGGGTCGGCGGCGCGACGCCCGCGCGAGGTGGGACGAGTCGGACTCGTCCCACCTCGCGCGGGCGGGTGGGGAGTGGAGCAGCGGCGAGCCCCCTCGGCGGGGACGGCAGCCGGTCGAGAGGGCTCGTGTCACCGACGCGTCGGCCAGGCCGACACGTCGCTGTCGTACGGGAGAGCTCCGAGGTCACAGGCGTGGACCCCGGGTTGGAGCGAAGACCCCGGCGGCGAGCCGTGGCTCACACGGTCTCGTGGCGGCTCGCGGGATCTGCGGGGGGCCGGCTCGGTCGCGGCTACCGCGTTGTGGACCGGCGGGGCTCCCTCGGCGGCCAGCGCGTCGTGACCGCTGCTCGCGGCCGGGACGGCACTGCCGGGAATTTCTCGGTTCTCAGCAGGTGGGCGGCGAATCAGGCGCCCTTGAAAACACCCTCGTTGACACCCGCGATAAAGCTGTTCCACGACTCCGGAGAGAAGGCGAGGGAGGGGCCGCTCGGGTCCTTCGAGTCACGTACCGCGATAACCTCGGTCACCGGGGACGCCACCTCCACACACGCGCCGTTGCCTCCGGAGTGTGTGGACTTCCGCCAGGCGTGGGTTTCTCCGCGTCGAATAGCCATGTTTACTCCGATGTGTTTGCCGGATGGTGCTCGTCACCATTCGGGCGACACGCTCGACGCTACTCGTTCTTATTGCTCGGAGAATGGGGCGTTCACTCGACCGGATGGCACATTCGTAGGCGCCCTTCCATACGCGGGTCGCCACGGTGTAACCTCCCGCCCCGCTTGTCGAATGTCGCCCCTCGGGTGACTCAACACGGCTTTTTTCGCGGCGAGTTCGGACACACCGGGACGGCGTGGGCGGCTGGATCGTGGGCCGTTCCCGGTCCTGGACGGCCGGGTGGCGGGCCGCCGGAAATGCCGTGCACACCGCGCCGGAATGGCGCTGTGACACGGCGGGTTCACTTCGTCGATTCGTGCTTTCGCGCATGGTCGCGGGCGACCTCAGCGATGAACTCGCGGGTCTGCTCCACATTGAGTGCCTGGGCCCGCAGGTGCTCGTACATCATGCTGTAGCTCTGCACGTCGGAAAGCTTCTCCAGATAAAGATCGCTGGTAACGCCTTCCAGGTAGACCACGCTCGTGTCGGATTCGTCGGAGAATTCCAGAATGGCGAACTGGCCGCTCATGCCGGGATGTGAGCCCAGGTCGAACGGTAAGGCCTGCACCGTCACATGCGGCTCGTGGCTCATGCGGATCAGGTACTCCAACTGTTCCGCCATGACGCGCGAACTGCCCACGAGCCGACGCAGCGCCGACTCGTCCACCACGGCCCACAGCCGCAGCGGGCTGAGCGGGTCCGTGATCCGCTCCTGTCGTCGCATGCGCACCTGTACGCGCTGCGCCAGCTGTTCGGCCGTGCCCTCCGGAATCGCGCCGCCGATGACGGCCTCGGCGTACTCCGGCGTCTGCAACAGCCCCGGAATCACCTGGGACTCGAAGACGCGCAGCGAGGCGGCGTCGTTCTCGAAACCGATGTAGACGCTGTACGGGACGTCGCCGAAGGCGTTCCACCAGCCCTGCTGGCGCGAGTCCTTGGCCATTTGCATCAGCGACTCGACCAGCCGCTTGTCCTCGACGCGGTAGGCGCGGCACAGGTCGCGTACGTCGCGCTGGCTGATGCTGCGGCGGCCGTTCTCCAGCCGGCTGATCTTCGACTGGGAGACCATCAGCTCCTCGGCCACCTCCTCCGCCGTCATCCCCTTCTCCTGGCGGAGCCTGCGCAGTTCCTGACCCAATCTGCGTCGCCTGACCGTGGGGCCCACACTGGATGTCACGGGAAGTGCACCTCCGGGTTGATTCCGCTGCCCGTTGCTGGGACCGCCCCCGTCCACCGGGGACCACTGCCGTTCAGCAGCCTGCCATCACTGATCGGGGCGGCGCTGGAAAATGCGCACAGAGGGTCTTGATGCGGCCACGTTCGGCGATCGGCGGGCGGTTGGTGGCGCGCGGACACGCGCGCGGGGTGGCGGACGGCCGTGTGTTCCGGTGGTCGTCCGCCACCCCGCGCCTCAGCGGCTCCCGAACCGGTCGGTGACGGCGGTGCGGTGAGCTCGGACCGAACGTGCGCGGCACGCCGGCTGAGCGGTGCTGGTGTGGTGCCGGTGGTGCTGGAGTGCCGCGCGGTGTCCGACGACGCCGGATGACGGCGCCCACGCCGCGCGGCACGGTGGAGATGTGGTGCAGATGGTGCGAGCGGTGCCGAGCGTGGGGCGGCACCCCCGGGGCAGCGTCCAGCGCGGTTGGGCCGGGGTGGGGGGGGTGGGGGTGGTTGGGTTGGTTGGGGGGGTGGGGGGGGGGAGCGGGTGGTGGCGGGACCAG
>NZ_JBHVJC010000050.1:5755-49540 GCF_042799315.1 Streptomyces sp. NPDC057702
GGGGGGTGCCGCCCCTGGCGGTATGCCGGCCCCCCCGCGGGGGGGCTGGTTGTTGTTTTTGTCCTTTGGGGGCGCGGGGGGCCGCGGGGGGCGGGCCCCCGCGGGTCCTGCGTCCTGCTCGATGGCGCCGTGGTCGGCGTGGTGCTGGTTGTTCTGATGGTGCTGGTGGTGCGTGGGTGAAGCTGGTGGTGCCGGGACGAGCCCGTGGTGCGGTGGCGTCGTGCCGGCCGAGGGGCGCCGCGAGGGCGCCGGGTCGGCCGGCAGAGCGTCGGCTGCGACGGGTCGACCGGACAGCGTCCTGTTCGGTCACCCGTCGACGAAACGGTTTTTCGTCGCGTTCGACGCCAGGCCCTCGTCAGCGAGCGCCGACGCGTGCCATGTTCCCGCTGGCGGACGCCGACGGCGCCGGAACGCTCGTCGCGGTGTCCGCCACGGGCCGAGCCCCGGCGGCCTGCCGGCCGGTGGCCGGAGCTCGCCTCGGCTGAGCGGCGACACCGTTCTGTACGTCCATCACGGCGTGCGCCACGAGCCCGCCCATCGGGTCGTGCCTGATCAGGTCCCGGAGCCTGGAGCGCGACGAACGCCCCTCGTTGCCCGGGTAGAGGTGCTTGCCGAGCCCGACCGCGTGGGCCAGGGCGGCAAGCGCCGCGGTCCGCGGGTCCGGCGGTATGCCGGTACGGATCGCGTTATCGAGCCGGGCCCTGATCTCCCGGCTGATGGCCGTCTCCGTCGCTTGGTAGCGCGTCGTCGGCAGCACCCCGCACATCTGGCCCGCCACGGCATGCACCATGCCGCACCGCTCCAGGTGCGTGAGATACGTCTGGCGCAGCCCCAGTCGGGGCCCGCCGATCCAGTGGACGGCCCGCACCGGACTGCCGCGTCGGCGCAGCAGTTCGAGCGCGGAGTCCAATGTCGGATCTCCGGTCGGCCGTGGTAGCACCACGGCGATACGATCCCCATCTGGGGCTATCCGTCCTGCCAGAGCCAGCTCTACTAGCTGGGCCCCGGCAAGGCCGAGGTCAAGCGACTGCGGCTGCGCCGTGGTTCCCGTGGCCGGGTCCAAAGCGAGCAGCAGAAGCTCCTCCGGAATTGTTCTGCGGCTCCTGCCCATCCATGCCTCCCCGCGTGGATGAATGACAGGGTGACCCCTCTCACATTGGTCTGTCGAGAGCGCGTGGGCACTTCGAGCGGGAACCGGTAGGTATGTCGTTCTCGTCTAGCAGGTGGGCGACGCCCCTTGGCGGAGCGGCCGTGCGGGCGCGCCGTGGCGACACAGGACACTGGACAGACGGTTGGGCGGCGGGACGCGAGGCCATGGGCAGTGGCGCGTCCCGCGCGACGTATTTCGAGGAGGCATCGGTGGCGGGCGAGTCCCCCGACAGGTCAGTGCAGCGAAAGTCATCGGGGGAGACCAACAGGGGCGAACGTGACCCGCGGCTCACCGACCGGGGCGAAGCGGAGGAGACCTCGCGCTCCGCCCCGGCGCGTGAGGGCGCCGCACGGACGGCCGCCGGCACGCCGGGCGCGCGAGGCCGCGCCGCGGCGTCTGGCGGCGCCTCCAAGCCCTCCTCGGGCGCCGCTGGACGCGCGAGCGGGGCCGGGCGTCGACCCGAGGAGGGCGGATCCGAGAACGGCGCGTCCGGCGTGCCGGGGCGCGGTTCGGGCGCGGCCCGGACGCGGACGGAAGCGGAACCGGAATCCGATCAGCGTGAGCCCGTGGGCCGGGAACGGTCCGACGACCAGGCGACGGCGGTCTTCACCACGTCTCGGCGCGCCGGCTCCGACGCGGCGGCGGACGCGCCCGGCGCCAGCCGTGGCCCCCGCGAGGCGGCCGGCGCGGCCGACACCGCCGACGAGCCCGCCGACCGCGCGCGGACGGCGGGCGGCGACGCTGACGGCGCGAGGGTTCGCGCCAGCGAATCGCGTCGGGGCCGCACCGGCGCGGGCGCTACCGCGACCGGCCGTGGTGGCACCGGTTCGGCGGGCGGGTCCAGGGACGCGGACGCGTCCAAGGGCGCCGCTGGCGCCAAGGGTGCGAGCGGGGACGGGAACGCCGGCGGGCCCCAGGACGGGAGCGAGGCCGCGGGTACGGGCCAGCCCCAGGGCACGGCCGGCCGGGCTGGTGCCGGTGGGTCGGGCGAAGGCGACGGGCGGGGCGAGGGCGGCCGGACCGGCGCGGACGACGCGGACGACGAGCCGAGCGCGGGCGAGCGGCGGGGCGAGGCCGCACGCGGTGGCACGGTCGACGCGGACGCGGCGGGAGCGGACCCCGAGGGCCAGGACCGGGCGACCGCGGTCCTGCGCGCCGGTGCGCTGCCGACGCGGCGCGGCGCGGACGCCGCCTCGGGCTCGGGCCCTGACACGGGCGCCGACGCCGACGCGGACGGCGTGGCAGCACCGACAAGCGGAGGCTCCGGTACGGGTTCCGGTTCGGGCTCGGGTTCCGGGTCCGGCGCGAAGTCCCGGGCCGCCGACGCGCCGGCTGACTCCTCGGCGGACGCCGAGGCCGGGTCGGCCGACGGCGAACGGGGCATAGCGGCCGGCGGCGACCACGCCGACCGGAGCACACCGGCCCGCGACGCCAGGTTGCGGGCCGCGGTGGCCGCGTGGGTGGCCAAGGCGGGCCCCGACGACCGGGACGACGAAGCGAGCCGCGACCGGCCCGCCGCCGGTGGCGACGCGCCACGACAGCCCGGCGCGGCTCCGACATCCACGGCGGGCGGGACCTCTCGTACGGCCGACGCGGGCGGCTCCGGGGACGGTACGACCGACGGCGCGGCGGCGCGGACCCCGAGCGACGGGGCGGCGGATTCGCTGGACGAATCGGCCGACGGTGATTCCGTATCCGGTTCCGCTTCGGGAGCGAGTGGGGTCGCGGGCACGCCCGCCGACCGGGCGACGGCCGTGTTCGGCGCGGTACACGGTGCGGCGGCCGGAAAGCGCGTGGCGCGCGACGAGGCCGCGCGGCGCGTGACCGACGGCGCCCGCGACGGCGGGAGCACCGGCGCCGGTGACCGTGACGGTGCCCGCGACCAGGGCCGTGGGGCGAGCGACGGTGCCGGCGGGAGCGACCGCCGGGCCGGCGGGAGCGACGGCGGCACCGGTACCGGCGGCGGCCAGGCGGGCAAGGACGCCGGCCGGACCGGCAAGGACGGCGGCGCCACGGGCGTACGCGGCGAGCGGGGCGGCGGCGATCCGGCCCGGCCGGCGCGCACCACCTCGGGTGACACCCCCACCTCCGTGTTCGGCACGTTGCGCCCGCAGCGGAGGGACGCCGCCGACGACCCCTCCGGCGAGCGCGACACCGCCGCCGCCACGGACCGGGACAAGGAGGCGGGCCGGGGCGCGGACCAGGCTCCGGGCAAGGGCAAGGACGTCGGCGGGTCCGCCACCTCCGACCGGGACGCGGGCCGCTCCCGGGCGGCCGGTGCGGGCGGGCGTGCCGACGCGGACGCGGAGGACGGCACCGTCGACCGCCCGACGACCGCCTTCAAGGCGTTGCGCCCGTCGGACACGCCGAGCGCCGGCACCACCGGCGCGGCTACCGACCGTGGCACCCAGCGGGGCCGGGGCGCCGGCGGGGCCGAGCGCGGCCAGGCGGCCTCGCGGGCCGAGTCCGGCGCCGAGCGGACCAGCCAGTTCGTCCCGCTGAAGTCCGCCGACGAGCGGCCGGCGAAGCCGACCACGGGCACGCGGGGCGCCGCCGCGTCCGCGACCACGGGCGCGGTGCCGGAGGCCGAGCGCACCGCGCGGCAGCCGGTGCTGGACCCCGAGGCCGTCGCGGCCAGGGGCGCCACGGCGGCCCCCGATGCTTCGCAGGCCGTTGGTCCGCAGGCGCCGCTCGACCTGTTGGCGCAGCTCACGAACACGCCGCCGCCTCCGCAGACGCTGACCCGCACCGTCGTGCGCCGGGTCAAGATCTGGACGCCGCTGGTGCTGCTCGTGGCGATCCTGTTCGGGGTCGCGCAGTCGGTGCGCCCGCTGCCGACGCCCACGCTGGAGCTGACCGCGAGCGAGACGTTCACCTTCGACGGCGCCAAGCCCGCCATGCCGTGGCCCGCGTCGGGGCAGGCGGTCGTGGAGGTCGAGGGGCTGGGCAGCCTGGGGGCGTACGGGGAGGAGAAGCCCGCGCCGATCGCCAGTGTGGCCAAGGTGATGACCGCGTACGTGATCATGCGGGATCACCCGATGAAGGCGGGCAGTGACGGGCCCAAGATCAGGATCGACCCCAAGGCGGCGGCCGACGCCGGCAAGGACGCCGACGGCGAGTCCGTCGTCAAGGTGGACGAGGGGGCGCAGATCACCCAGCGGGAGGCGATCGAGAGCATCATGATCGCTTCCGCGAACAACATCGCGCGGCTGTTGGCGCGCTGGGACTCCGGGACCGAGGCCGAGTTCGTCAAGAAGATGAACGAGGCCGCCAAGGACCTGGGGATGCGGAACACCACCTACACCGACCCCAGCGGCCTGAACGCGACCACCGTCAGCACCGCCGCCGACCAGGTCAAGCTGGCCAAGAAGGCGATGGACAACCCGGTCTTCCGGGAGGTCGTGAAGATGCCCAAGTACAAGGACAGCCGGGGCGAGGAGCACGGCAACTGGAACCACCTGGTGCCCTTCGACAACGTGGTGGGCATCAAGACCGGCACCACCACCAAGGCGGGCGGCAACCTGGTGTTCGCGGCCGAGAAGGAGATCGGCGGCACCACGCAGCTGATCATCGGCGCGGTGATCTCGCAGCCCCCGGCCAAGCGGGACAACTCGATCCTGACCGGCGCCCTGGACGCGAGCAAGAAGCTGATCCTCACGACGCAGGACCTGCTCCAGGCCCGCAAGGTCGTCAAGAAGGGCGACGTGGTCGGCGAGGTGGACGACGGTCTCGGCGGGAAGACCCCGGTCGTCGCGGTCAAGGACGTCACGGCGGTGGGCTGGCCCGGCCTGACGGTGGACCTGGAACTGACGGACGGCGGGAAGAAGCTGCCGCACGAGGCGGCGGCGGGCACCGAGATCGGCACCCTGACCGTGGGTGAGGGCCCCGGCCAGGTCAAGGTCCCGGTGGCGCTGGCCGACGACCTGTCCGAGCCGTCCTTCGGCACGAAGCTGGTGCGCGTCACCTGACCCGCCCACCGGCGCGCACCGCCCGACCCGGATCACCCGACCCGCGTCGCGCGGTGCGCGCCCACCGGTCCGCGCGGCCCCACGACACGGGGCGGGCGTAAGTGCCCCCGGCGACCGAGCCGGGGGCACTCCCGCGTCCGCCCGCCGCCCGCGCGGGCACCACCCGGTGGGCCACCTGATGGGCCGGCCGGGCAGGCGGCGCCCGACGCGAGGTGCGTAGGCTCCGTGAACCCCGTGCCCCCGCGCCCGGCTGACCAGTGAAGAGTTGGCGAATGCCGAGGTCACGAGCTCGCCTCAGCTCTGGCACGACGCCCGGCCGTGCTAGCGTCGCGGGGTCCCGATCGGGCCGCCGTCCTACGCGCCCCATCGCGACCCAGCGCGAGACCACCGGGTGGCAGACCCGCCCGGGCAGCGTTGAAGATGGGGGATGACCCTCGGGGAAGACGGGGAGAGCCGCAGTGACCACCGTTGATCCGGCGCGGGCCGAACAGGACCAGGAAAGCGCCGCGGGACTCATACGCGTACCCGCACCACGACGGTCAAAGGAGGACGACGGCGGCTCGGCTGACACCCGGGAGCGGCCAGGCATGCTTCGCCGAATCACCCGGGCGCTGTGTCACCCCGTCCCCGCCGCACTGGTCTTCGCCGGCCTGCTGCACCTGGTGTGGGTGCTGGTGGTCGCCAACAGCGGCGGCGACATGGCCGCACAGGACGCCTGGGCGGAGTTCGCGCTCCAGCACCCCGGCTCGGCGTACAACCTCGCCTGGTACGGGGGCATGCACCCCGTCTCGTACAGCGTCATCTCGCCCTACCTCATGGCCGTGCTCGGCGTGCGCACCACGATGGTCATAGCGGGCACGCTCTCGGCCGGCCTGGTGGCACTGCTGCTGGTGCGCAGCCGCTCGGTGCGCAAGCCGCTGTGGCCCGCGCTGTACGCCGCCTTCGCGCTGGTCTGCAACGCGATCTCGGGGCGGGTCACGTTCGGCCTCGGCACGATGTTCGGGCTCGCCGCGCTCGCCGTGATCTTCGCCTGGCCGACGCGGTGGCGGTCCACGCGGGCCCTGCACAAGGTGCTGCGTTGGCTGCTCGCGGCGCTGCTGGCCGCCCTGGCGACGATGGGCAGCCCGGTGGCCGGCCTGTTCGTGGGCGTCGTGGCGGCGGCCCTGTGGCTGACCAAGCGGCGCTGGGCCGCGTACGCGCTCGGTATCACGCCCACCATCGTGGTGGCCCTGTCCTGGTGGCTGTTCCCCTTCTCCGGCGAGCAGCCGATGAGCTTCTGGTCGGCGGTCCTGCCCTTCCTGTGTGGCGTCGGCGCCCTGGTCTTCAGCCCGCCGCGCTGGCGCACGGTGCGCTTCGTCGGTGGCCTGTACGCGCTGGCCGTGCTGCTGGCCTGGCTGATCCCCTCGCAGATCGGCAGCAACATCACCCGGCTGGGCATGCTCTTCGGCGGCGTCGTGCTCATCGCCGCGCTGCCCGAGTTCCCTCGGCCCAGCCGCGCGGCGCTGCTGCGCACCGGCCGCCAGTGGGTGGCGTTGGCCAGCGCGCTCGTAGCGGTCACCGTGTGGCAGGGCTTCAAGTCGGCGGACGACATCATCAACACCACGCCCTCCGCCGCCTGGGCCCGCGAGCTGGCACCGCTTCTCGACCAGTTCGAGCAGATCAACGCCAAGCAGCGGGGCCGGGTCGAGGTCGTACCGGCCAAGAGTCACCGCGAGTCGTCCGCCCTGCTGCGTTACGTCAACCTGGCCCGGGGCTGGAACCGCCAGGCCGACCTGGAGCGCAACCCGATCTTCTACGACGACTCGCTCACCCCGCACAGCTACCGCGCCTGGCTCAACCGCTGGGCCGTGCACTACGTCGTGCTGCCGGCGGGCAAGGTGGACAACGCGGGCGAGCAGGAGGCGGAGCTGATCACCGAGGGCCTGCCGTACCTGCGCGAGATGTGGTCGAACGCGAGCTGGAAGCTGTACGCGGTGGAGAACCCGACGCCGGTCGCCGAGCCGCCCGGCAAGCTGGTCATCGCCGAGCCCGACCAGCTCACGCTCACCGTCGACGAGGCGGGCCCGGTCCTGATCCGCGTCCCGTACTCGCCGTGGCTGGGCCTCGTGGACGACAAGGGCAAGAGCATCAAGCCGCCCAAGTCCGACATCGAGGGCGGCGTGCCGGTCAACCTCAACGGCTGCCTGACCAAGCGGGTCGTGGAGGCCAAGGACGGGCAGCCCGAGGACGAGTGGACGGTGCTGCACGCGCCGTACGCGGGCACCTACCACATCGCCGCGCCGTACCAGTTGCCCCGCGGCACGCCCTGCCCCGACCACATGGAATAGCGGCCCGAGCCTTCGCCCGGGGCCCCCGCGCGAAGGCCCGCCCCCGCTCCGCGACGGCCGGTGCCCGCCCACCCCGCTCACCCGCCCGCCACCGGGAGGGCCGCGACGGCGCGCACCACCGCCCCCGCGCCGTCCTCCGTGGCGAGCCGGCGGGCCAGCCGCCGGGCTCCGACACCCAGCTCCGGTTCGCCGACGGCCCGCGTGATCGAGGCGGCGAGACGGTCGGCGGTCAGGGCCGCGAAGGGGATCGGTGGCGTGGCCGCGCCGCTGGCGGCCAGCCGGCGGGCCCAGAACGGCTGGTCGGCCAGGACCGGCACCGGCACGCTGGGCACCCCCGCGCGGACGGCCGCCGCCGCCGTGCCCGCCCCCGCGTGCTGCACCACGGCCGCCAGGTGTGGGAAGAGCAGCGCGTGCGGCACCTCGCCGATGGTCAGGACGTCGTCGCCGTGCGCGGCGAGTCCCGCCCAGCCCGACTGCACCACGCCCCGCACGCGCGCGGCGCGCAGCGCCCGCGCGACCAGTTCGCCGAGCCGCTCCCCGTGACCGCCGCCCATGCTGCCGAAGCCGACGAACACCGGTGGCGGGCCGGCCTGGAGGAAGTCCGCCAACTCGGCCGGGAGCGCGGCGTCGGCCGGCAGGTGCGGCCACCAGTTGCCCGTGACCTGCAGGCCGGGCCGCCAGTCCGCCGGGCGGGGCACCAGCGCCGGACTGAACCCGTGCAACACGGGCCAGCCGGCCGCCTCCCGGGCCCGGCGCGCCGCGCGGCTGCCGGCCGGGGGCAGCCCGAGGCGGTGCCGCAGCGCGCGGGCGGCGTCCGCGTGGACACGGTCCACGACGCGCAGCGCGAGCCGCCCGGCGGCCTGGTTGCCCCACCGACCCAGCGACCGGGTGCCGCCGACGACCGGCGGAAAGGCCCCGGTGGGCGCCACCGGCTGGAGGTAGAGGCCCATGCTGTCGACGTCCAGGGCCTCGGCGAGGTGCCAGCCGAGCGGGGCGGTGGTCGTGGAGAGCAGCAGCAGATCGGCGCCGGGGCGGGCCGCCTCGACCATGCCCGGCCCGAGTCGCCCCACGAACGCCGACGCGGCCCGCAACAGCCCGGCCCGCCCCCGGCTCGGCACGCCACCCTCCCCGCCCGCCCCCCGCGTGGCCTCCTCCCGCCCAGCCGTGCCGCGCGGGGTGGCCCCGCTGGCTGCCCGGGGGTCGGCGGGGAGAGGGCGGAAGGCCAGGCCGGCGGCGGTCGCCGCTCCCGCGTACGGCGCGTGCGTGGCCAGCGCGACCTCGTGGCCTGCCGCGCGCAGCCGGGCGCCGACGCCGACGTAGGGCACGACGTCGCCGCGCGAGCCCGCCGCCATGACGAGAATCCTCATCGCCGCCTCACCTGCGCCGGTGCCGGGCGTTGGCGTAGACCGCCGCGTGCAGGAAGTCGGCGAGGCCGGGGCGCTGCTCGGCCGGGGGCACGACCAGGGCGAACGCGCGCGCGTCGGCCACGTAGTCGTCCGCGATGCGGCAGTGCATCTCGGGCGAGCAGGGCACGAACCACTGGCCGATGTGCTGGCGATGCTCCTCCGCCAGCTCGCGGGGCACCTCGCCGTCGGCCGGCGTACCGGCGTCGAACGCGGCCAGCAGCCGCTCGCGCCACGCGCCCGCCTCCGCCATGAGGTGCCGCCAGTCCTCCTTGGTGTGCTCGGCGGCGCGGGCCATCGACCGTTGGTAGCCCTTGCTCTCGCTCCACTTCAGGTGCGCGTCGGTGGCGTAGCTCAGGTCGAAGGCGACCTCTCCGAACACCTCGAAGCGCTCGCGCGGAGAGAGCTCTATCCCCGTGTCGCGCACCGCCATGGCCTGCTCGGCGACCTCCACCAGCCGCCGCAACCCGGCGATCTGCTCGGTCAGTTCGCGGTGCCGCTGACGGAGCGCGTCCAGGGCGTGGGCCGTCGGGTCCTGGAGGATGGCGCCGATCTCGTCGAGGGAGAAGCCGAGCTCCCGGTAGAAGAGGATCTGTTGCAGTCTGGCCAGGTCGGCGTCGCTGTAGAGCCGGTACCCGGCCGGGCTGCGCTCGCTCGGGGTCAGCAGCCCGGCCTTGTCGTAGTGGTGCAGGGTGCGCACCGTCACGCCCGCGAAGCCGGCGACCTGCCCGACGGAATAGCTCATGGAAAGTGTCCTCCCGTTCGGGAAAAGCCTGCGGCCTGACGCGACGTAAGGGTCAACAGGTGCCCGCCGGAACCGCTGTCCGCCGGCGGCACGCCAGGTTCCGCCCGCCCCGCGCGCCCGCCCCCGCGCCCCCCGTGCCCCGTACGCCCCGGGGAGTCCGCTCCCGTGTTCCCGCTCGCTCGTGAGGCCCGTGCGGAGCACCTGCGCGTTACGCCAGCGCGGGGGTCCCGTACGCCAGGCGTTGCCCGATCGCCGGACAACCGCCCGCCTCCGGTCGCGCGGCGTGCCTAAGCTAGGCGGCGCACACCGCTTTTACGCTGAGGAACCGGGAGCACCCGCATGGCAACGACGCGCACCGCCCACACGCACTGGGAAGGCAATCTGCTGGAGGGCAAGGGCACCGTCGCCCTGGACTCGTCCAAGATCGGTACGTACGACGTGAGCTGGCCGGCCCGTTCGGCGGAGCCGGGCGGCAAGACCAGCCCCGAGGAGCTCATCGCGGCGGCGCACTCCTCCTGTTACTCCATGGCCTTCTCGCACGGCCTCGCGGGCAAGGGCTTCACCGTCGAGTCGGTGGACACCCAGGCCGACGTCACCTTCCAGCCGGGCGAGGGCATCACGGGCATCGTGCTGACCGTCAAGGCCCGCGTGCCCGGCCTGTCCGAGGAGGACTTCCAGGCGGCGGCGGCCGACGCCAAGGCGAACTGCCCGGTCAGCCAGGCCCTGGCCGGCGTCAAGAACATCACGCTCCAGGCCGAGCTGCTGGCCTGACGCCCGCCGTGGGGCCCGCCGGCCCCGGTCGCGACGCGCCCACCCGGTGGGCGCCTCGCCTGACGCGACCCGGCCCGGACCCGGCCGCCGCCCCGCGGGGGCGGTGTCAGGTTCGGGCCGGGGCGCGTCGTGGGCCGCTTACGCGCCCTCGTCCCAGAACGGCGGCTCCGGCTCGGGCTCCTCGTCCGCGTCCGACCAGTCGTACAGCGACCCGGCCGCCGGGCGAGGCCCCGCCCCGCCCCGGCCCGCGCCGCCGCCGGCCGCGCCCGAGCCCGCCGGGCCGTCCGCCGTGCCACCACCGGCACCCGCCACGCCGCCCCGCGCGCCGCCCTGGCCCCGCGAACCGGCAGCCGCCGACCCGCCGCCACCACGCGCGGCCCCGGCCGACCCCGCACCGCCCGCACCATCCGCACCGCCCGTGCCCGCGTCGGCCCCGGGTCCGCTCCCGGTGTCCGCGCCGCTGGGCAGGGTGCCGTCGGCGCGCAGTTCGGCCAGGGCGTCGAGGATCGGCTGACCGTACTTGGCCAGCTTGCTCTCGCCGACGCCGGAGACCGTGCCCAGTTCGTCGAGGGTGCTCGGGGAGAGCGCCGTGATCTCACGCAGCGTCGCGTCGTGGAAGATGACGTACGCCGGTACGCCCTGCTCCTTGGCGGTCGCGGCCCGCCAGGCCCGCAGCCTCTCGAAGACCGGAACCAGGGCGTCCGGCAGGTCGACTACGGCGGCCCGCCGTGCCCCGCCGCTCCCGCCGCTCCGGGACTCGGACCTGGTGGCGCGCTTGGCCGGCTCCGGGTCGCGCCGCAGCGGCACCTTGCGCTGGCCGCCGAGGACCTCGCCGCTGGTGTCGGTGAGCACCAGCGTGCCGTACTCGCCCTCGACCGCGAGCAGCCGCTGGGCCAGCAACTGCCGTGCCACGCCCCGCCATTCGGCCTCGCGCAGGTCGGCGCCGATGCCGAAGACCGACAGCCCGTCGTGGTCGTGCTGGATCACCTTGGCGGTCTTCTTGCCGAGCAGGATGTCCACGATCTGCCCGACGCCGAACTTCTGTCGCCGTTCCCGCTGCAACCGCACGATCGTGGACAGGAACTTCTGGGCGGCGACCGTGCCGTCCCAGGAGTCGGGCGGGGTCAGACAGGTGTCGCAGTTGCCACACGGCGTGGACTCCTGGCCGAAGTAGGCCAGCAGGCGTACCCGGCGGCACTCGACCGTCTCGCACAGCGCGAGCATCGCGTCCAGGTGGCTGCCGAGCCGGCGGCGGTGCGCGTCGTCACCCTCGGAGCCCTCGATCATCTTCCGCTGTTGGACGACGTCCTGGTAGCCGTAGGCGAGCCAGGCCGTGGACGGCAGGCCGTCACGCCCGGCACGGCCGGTCTCCTGGTAGTAGCCCTCGACGGACTTGGGCAGGTCCAGGTGGGCCACGAACCGTACGTCGGGCTTGTCGATGCCCATGCCGAACGCGATGGTGGCGACCATGACCACGCCGTCCTCCCGCAGGAACCTGGACTGGTTCGCGGCGCGCACCCGCGCGTCGAGGCCGGCGTGGTAGGGCAGCGCGTCGACGCCGCTGCGGACCAGGAACTCGGCGGTCTTCTCGACGGAGCCGCGCGAGAGGCAGTAGACGATGCCCGCCTCGCCCGGGTGCTCCTGCCGCAGCAGGGCCAAAAGCTGCTTCTTCGGCTCGTTCTTGGGCGCGATGCGGTACTGGATGTTGGGCCGGTCGAAGCTGGCGACGAAGTGCCGGGCGTCCTTGAGGTTCAGCCGTACGGCGATCTCCTCGTGGGTGGCCTCGGTGGCCGTCGCGGTGAGCGCGATCCGGGGCACGGTGGGCCAGCGCTCGTGCAGGGCGGACAGCGCCAGGTAGTCGGGGCGGAAGTCGTGGCCCCACTGGGCGACGCAGTGCGCCTCGTCGATCGCGAACAGCGAGATCTGGCCACGGTCGAGCAGGCGCAGCGTGGACTCCGTGCGCAGCCGCTCGGGCGCCAGGTAGAGCAGGTCGATCTCGCCGGCGAGGAACGACGCCTCGACCACCTGCCGCTCCTCGAAGTCCTGCGTGGAGTTGAGGAAGCCGGCGCGCACGCCCAGCGCCCGCAGGGCGTCGACCTGGTCCTGCATGAGGGCGATCAGGGGCGAGATGACGACGCCGACGCCGCCGCGTACGAGCGCGGGAATCTGGTAGCACAGCGACTTGCCGCCGCCGGTCGGCATCAGTACGAGCGCGTCGCCGCCGTCGACGACGTGCTCGATGATCTCCTCCTGCTCGCCCCGGAAGGCGTCGTAGCCGAAGACCCGGCTCAGCACGCGACCGGCCGCCGAGCCGTCTCCGGCGTCCGCCGCTCCGGCTCTGTCCGCCCGCGCTCCGGGGGCCTCGGACGCGTCGAAGGCCCCGGACGGCGTGGCGGCGTCGTCGAGGTCGTGATCGAGGGGAGGGGGAGTCATTCGGCAATTCTATGGGGGGCGCGGCGGGTACCACGGGCCGTTCCCGCGACGGGAGATCGTCCGGCCGGCCCGACGATCACGCGCGCCCGTCGGGGCCGGGGCGCCGAGCTGGTACGGGGCGGCGCCGGGCCCGGTTCGCCGGTGGGTGCCGACGGCCCCGGGCCGGTGCGCGGGGCGTACACCGTGTCGTACGTCATGCCCGTGCGCGCCCCTCGTCGCACTCCGGGCCGTCCCGTCACCGGCCCGCCGGGGCCGGCACGCCGACCGACGGGCCGGGTCGGCCGAGGGGCGGCCCGACCCGGCGCTGACCCACCCCGGCCGGACGCCACCTCCAGCCCGGCCGGCCCCGGCCCCCGGCCCGGGCCGGCTCGACCAGCCGGCCCCGGCCCGAGCACCCCGGCCCCTCCCGGCCCGGCCCGGGGCGCCCCCGCCCCGCTCCCGTCAGTCGGTGGCGAAGCGGCGGCTGACCGCCGCGTGGACCTCGCGGGCCGCACGGCCGAGGTGGGGGCCGGCGAGCCAGGTGTGGGCGGTCGAGCCGATCGCGCTGTTGGACACGAGCACGGTCACCCCGTCGCGGCTGACGAACCAGCCGCCGCCGGACGCGCCGCCGG
This sequence comes from Streptomyces sp. NPDC057702, assembly GCF_042799315.1. Classification (NCBI taxonomy): domain Bacteria; kingdom Bacillati; phylum Actinomycetota; class Actinomycetes; order Kitasatosporales; family Streptomycetaceae; genus Streptomyces; species Streptomyces sp. NPDC057702. Next base: position 19,164 of record NZ_JBHVJC010000050.1, read on the forward strand.
TCATCGTGCAGCCCACCCGGTACAGGGCGGGCGCGCCGCGCCCGGCGGCGAGCCGGCCGGGCGGGCCGGCGCAGCGGAACATGCGCGCCCCGTCGTAGGGCGGGGCCGCCGGGTAGCCGTACACGCTGATCCCGCTGATCCGCCCGGCGGGCGGCGCCCCGAACCACACCGGGACCGCCGCGCCCACCGTCTCCTCCAGCGAGGCCGCGCCGTGCTCGGGCCGCACGTGCAGCACGGCGAAGTCGTACGCCGAGCCCCGCTCGTCCCGCGTGCCGCCGTACCGCAGCCAGCCGTCCGAGGTCTGCGACCAGTCCGCCCACCACACGCCGTACGGGCTCACCTCCCGGGGCGCGGCCCCGGCCACCCGGGGGGCGGGGTGGCCCCGGTCGTTGTACGAGGGCACGAACACGATGTTGCGCATCCAGCCGCCGCGCGCCCCGGCGTGCACGCAGTGGCCGGCGGTCCACACCAGGTTGGACCGGCCGGGGTGGGCCGGGTCCCGCACCACGGTTCCCGAGCAGACCGTGGGGCCGTCCGGGCGGTCGAAGAAGACCTTGCCGACCGGTGCCATGTTCCGGTGGTAGGGGCGCGGCACCTGGCGCGCGGGCACGGGCTTCGGGACCCGGTCGGTGCCGCCCGGCCCCCGTCCGTCGCCCGTGTCGGCCTGCGGAGGCTGCCGCGCCCGCGCCATCCGGTCGGGTCGCCACAGGTCCCGGTCCCCGGGGTCGGCGAACGCGCCCCCGTGCGAGCCGCCGGAGGGCCCGCCGCCGGGGCGCGTCGCGTCGCCGCCGTCGGAGGGCGTGGCGGTGAGCCGGGGCGCGCCCGGTGGCGCGCTCACCACGTCCTCGCCGCCGACGACGCAGGCGCCGAGCAGCAGCGCGGACGCCGTCGCCACCACCGCCAGCGCGGCCCCTACGGATCGCATGCCCCCGCCCCCGTCCCCTCGCCCGGCGTGCCCCGTCCGCCCATACCTGCCCACTGGCGCGTCACCCGCACCGCGCGCCGGCCTCGCGTCCGGTGTGCGCGGGCGGGCGTGCGATGCGGGCGGGGGCGCGTCGTCAGATCACGGCCCGCATCACGTGGCCTCCCGAGTCCCGTAGCGCCTCGGCCACCGAGCTGCCGTGGGCGTAGCGCCGGGCGAGGTCGCTGAAGGGCGCGTCCGTGGTCCGGGTGAAGCCCCAGGAGGTGAGCCGGGCGGCGATCTCGGCGGGGGTGAAGAAGCTGTGCAGGGGCTCGCCCCGCTCCGCCGCCCACCGCTTTCGCCGCTCGTGCGCGGCGCGCTGCTCGGGCGGTAGCGCGCTGGCCGGCTCGTAGTAGTCGAAGACGACCTCGGAGCCGGGCGGCAGGGTGGCGACGAAGCCGAACGCGCTGGCCAGGGCCTCGGCCGTCAGATACGGCACGACGCCAAGGCACATCAGGAACGCGGGCCGCCCGGTGTCGAACCCGGCCGCCGCCAGGCCCGTGGCCAGGTCGGAGCGCTCGAAGTCGACCGTCGCGAACGTCAGTGACGCGGGCACCTCGATGCCCGCGTCCAGCAGTCGCCGCCGCTTCCACTGGTGGGTGGCGGGGTGGTCGACCTCGAAGACCCGCAGCCCCGCCGCCGCGTGCGGGTTGCGGTAGGCGAAGGTGTCGAGCCCGGCGCCCAGGACGACGGCCTGCCGCACCCCGCGCTCGCGCACCGCCTCGGCCAGCGCGTCCTCGGCACAGCGCGAGCGCGCGGCGACGCTGACCCGCAGTGGCTCGCGACCCGGTTCGAACGCGGCGGCGCACACCGGGTCGTCGGCGTGGTCGCCCAGGATCGCCGCCGCGTACGGGTCGGCGAAGACCTGCCCGCCGTCCAGCTCCTGGTGTGCCGCTCGCAAGGCCGCAGCGCCCCGGGCGGTGAGACTGGGCTGCCCAACCTGCATGAAGTCCTCCCACGTGGTGCGTGCCGAAGAGCCCATCGTGGCAGCGGCTGACAGGCGGCGGCCATGGTGCCATCGGGCCAGTTCGCTCCGCTGACCGACTACCCCGGCGGCTGCCCGTACGCGCCCCCGGCCGGCCCGCCCCGGTGCGTACCCCGGCTCGGCACGTACCCGGGCCGGGGGCGCGGCTCGCCCCGGGTGACCTGGCCGGGTCCGTCCGCCCCGGGAGACATGGGCGCGGGCGACCCCGAGGCGTCACCCCGGGGAAGCGGTCCCGGGGGAGCGGGGCGGAGTGCGGGAATCCCTGACGCGGGGGGCGCGTTGGAGTGCGCGAAACGTGATCATCTCTGTGAGGGGGACCGATGACCATCGTGGTCACGACACCGAACGGCGCGGTGGGCCGGTATGTGACGAGCGCCCTGCGCGACCGGACCGACGTGCGCTTCTTCGTCCGCTCGCAGGCGAGCGTCGACGCGCTGGGCCCGGTGGCCGGCGAGATCGTCCGTGGTTCGGCGGACGATCCGGCCGCCGCCCGGGCCGCCGTCGCCGGAGCGGACCGCCTCTTTCTGGCGCACCCCTTCGCCGACGACCAGGTGGCGGCCGAGACGACCGTCGCCGACGCCGCGATCGAGGCCGGCGTCCGTCGGGTCGTCAAGCTCGGGGCCCGCGCCTTCGTCGGCGAGGGGTACGTCGCGGACACCGTCACCGGGGCCCACGACGTGGTCACCGAGCGCCTGCGGGAGGCCGGGGTACCGGAGTTCACGCTGCTGCGGCCCGACCGGTTCCTCCAGAACTTCCTCCCCCTGGCGGCGGCCATCGCCCAAGGCACCCTGGCCGACCCGGCCGGCCCCGGCGCCCGTGGCTACGTGGACGTGCGCGACATCGCGGATATCGCGGTCGCCGAGCTGCTGGCCGAGCGCCCCGTCGGCGGCGAGATCGACATCAGCGGCCCGCGCGCGCTGTCCCTGCGTGATCTCGCCGACCAGTTCGCCGCCGCGCTGGGCCGGCCGGTGACGTACGTCGATATCCCGCTGGACGACGCGTGGCGCGCGTCCCTGGTGGACCGGGGCGTCACGCCGTACGTCATCGAGGGCCTGCACGGCCTGTACGCGAACTACCGCCACGAGGGGGTGGCCGGTCTCGGTGACGGCGTCCAGCGCGTCCTGGGGCGCCCGCCGCGTACGGCCGAGGACTTCGCCACCGAGCTGCTGGCCGCCGCCCGTTCGGACGCCTGAGTCACCGGGCCCGCCCGCCCGCGCCCGCCGGCGACCTGGGGCTGGGCGACGGCGAGTACCTCGACATCTCGACGACGCGCGGCGCCCTGAACGTCCTGGTCTTCCTCGGTGTCCCGCCGCTGGCCGGATCTCTCACCCGCCGCCTGGGTGAGCGGCGGGCGGGACGGGAGGCGTACGAAACGCGCTTTCGTCCACGCCTCCCTCGCCTGGCGCGCCCGGTTCGCCCCGGACGCGCGGGTCACCATCGCCCGTGGCTGACCCGACCCGGGGCCCGATCGCGGGGGAGGCCGGCGGCGATGCCGTCCGGGGTCAGGGGTGTCGGGGCCTCGCCCCCCGCGCGCCGGCGCTCTCCCCCGTCGGCCGGCGCGGGGCGGTGGTGGGAGGCGTCGTCGGTGGCGGGCCGGCTGGGGTGGCGGGGGCGCGGAAGGGCCCGCGGTGGGTGGACTTGTCACCGGTGACGGCGAAGTGTGCCGCGTAGCGGGTCCGGCCGAGCATGTCCGCGGTGTTCCCGCAGACCGGGGTGGGGCGGTCGGTGCGGAAGCGGTGCCGGTCGTCCAGGTCGAACGCGTGCGGGTGGCCTTCCAGGGTGCCGTGATAGGTGGCCGTCTGGCCGTAGTCCTCGTACGTGTCCTCCAGCGGCAGCTTGAACGCCCGCACCGTCAGCGACGAGAAGTTCACGTACCCGATCTTGCGCGCCAGCTCCGGGCGCGAGACGGGCACCGGGACCCGCTCGACCACGCGCACGTCGGCACAGCCCGCGCCGGCCATCAGCTGCCGGAAGTCCCGCTCGTACAGCGCGCCGCTCAGACACTCGCCCAGCAGCACCGGGTCCTCCATGAGGGCGGGCGGGATGCGGCGGTCGGCGAAGAGCTCCGAGAAGTACAGCTCGCCGCCCGGCCTGAGCACCCGGAGGATCTCCCGGAACATCCGGGGCTTGCACGGGGAGGGGTTGACCACGCGGTTGGCGACGACCAGGTCCACCGAGCCGTCGGCGATGCCGGCCGTGCTCAGGTCCTCCAGGTAGCCGTTGCGGAAGTCCACGTTGGCGTAGCCGAAGCGCTCGGCGTGGAAGCCCAGGTGCCGGCGGGCCACCTCCAGCTGGGTCTGGGCCACGTCCACCCCGATCACCCGCCCGGTGGGGCCGGTGAGCTGGCTCAGGGCGTAGCAGTCGCGCCCGCTGCCACACCCCAGCCCCAGCACCGTGGCGCCCGCGAGGGCCGGTGGGATCGGGGCGCCGCGCCCGTGGAACCGGTTCACCACCTCCTCGTGCACCCGCCCCAGGGCCGCCGCCAGATGCGCGGGCGGCGGCGTCGCGCACCGGGGTGAGGGGGGAACGCCCGTGGTGGGCGGCGGGGTTGTGTCGTCGCTGTCCTGGACGTACGCGGCCGTGGTGGTCGACATGGCTCTCCTCGAACGCGGCAGCAGCCCCTGCCTGGTGGACGGTCCTTCGCGATCCGTGTGTGACGGGTTCTCCACGCTCCGTACGCGTCAGGGGGCGCGCCACTGCACCCCCGAGGCGACGCGCGTCTATGTTGACAGTTATCGAATAAGCCTGCCTAGGGAGAACGCGCCCCGGTCCCCGGGCAAGGTGGACAACCAGCCAGCCCCGCCCGTCGGGCGCCCGACCGGTGGGTGAACCAGCGTGTGCGCCGGCGGGGGAGCCGGCTCGTGTCGAGGAGTCTGGGGCTCAACGCGCGTCAGAGGCAAGGGAGTTGGCGCGCCGAAACGCGCCGGTCGCGCCGCCCCGTCGAGGCCGGGGCGACGGGACGGCGCAGGGGGGCGCAAGGAGGCGGAAGGGGCGGTGACGCTCCGGCGCGCGGCCGACGCGCGCACCGCGACAGGTGGGCGGTGGGGAGCGGCGACGGCTGGCGCGTGCGTCTGAGCACGGGCGCGGCGCCGGCGCGGCACCCGGCGGCCCGTTCCCCCGTGCGGCGTGGCCGGTCAGCGCGCGGGTGCCGGTGGCGCGAGGCGTTCGAGGATCACGACCGGGATGATGCGGTGGCTGCGCGCCGCGTACGCACGGTAGACGGGGGCCAGTTCGGTCATCAGGGCCCACAGCCGCGCGCGCTCGGGGCCCGTGGCGGTGCGGGCCCGGGCCGCGAACCGCTCGCCACGGATCTGCGCCCACACCTCCGGGTGGGCCGCCACGTTCAGGTACCACTGGGGGTGGGTGTGGGTGACGGCCGAGCCGGAGGCGACGAGGACGTAACGGTCCGCGTCCCGGCCGAAGAACAGGCCCGTGCGGTAGTACGCGCCGCTCCGCCGGCCCCGGTAGGTCAGGACCAGGTTCGTCGCGCCCCCCTCGTGGTAGCCGCTGGCGCCGTCGGTGGCCAGGTAGCGGCGGACGTGCTCGGCGACCGAGGGGTCGGGGCTGTCGACCACCTCCCCGGGCGCCTCGGGCGGCGGGGTCCTGGGCGGGTCGTGGGCGTCGCGGGCTGACATGGCGGGTCCCTCTCCTTCGGGTCGGTCCTCTCCACGGGGCCCGCCGTGGGTGGGGTGGGCTTTGTGGTGAGCCGTGTGGTGGGTCCTGTGGTGGGGGGATGAGCTCCGGCCCCCGGCGACGCGGGGCGCGTGACCGAGGGCCGGAGGGCGGTGGGAGCTCGGCGGCGCGCGGTGGGGCAGCGCTGGGCCGTGGTGGTTGGGCCCGGGGGAGCCTGCGGCCGTCAGGCCCGGGGTGGGTGGCTTCGGTGGTTGGGCCCGGGGGAGCCTGCGGCCGTCAGGCCCGGGGCGGGGGACTTCGGTGGTTGGGCCCGGGGGGGGCGGGGGGGCTTGGCCGCCAGGTGGGTGGTGGGGGCTGCGGTGAGGGGTTGGCCGGATGGAAGGGGTGGCCGGGTGGCCGGGTGCCTGGGTGGCCGGGTGGGTCAGTGGGCGCTGACCAGGCCCTGGGCGAAGCCTCCGTCGACGGCGAGTTCGACGTTCGTGGTGAAAGTCGCGTCGGCTGCCAGGAACAGCGCGGCCGAGGCCACCTCCTCGACCGTCCCGTTGCGCCCCAGCGGGGTCGACTCGTCGCCCTGCCGCTCGAACTCCCGGCGCTGTTCCTCGGTCAGCCCGGCCACGCCCATCGTCGGCGTCTTGATGAACCCCGGCGCCACGGAGTTCACCCGGATCCCGCGCGGCAGGAACTCGGCCGCCAGGACGTGCGCGAACGCGCGCATGGCCTCCTTCGAGGCGGAGTAGGCACTCAGGCCGGGGAAGACGACGTCGTTGCCGACCGTGGTGAACACCAGCGAGCCGCCCTCCCGAAGCAACGGGGCGAGCGCCTGCACGGTGAAGAACGCCCCCTTGGTGTTGACGGCGAAATGCCGGTCCCAGGACTCCTCGGTGACCTCCGCGAGCTCGGCGAACTCCGCGATGCCGTGGTTGACGAACAGATGGTCCACACGGCCGAGCTCACGCTGCGCGATGTCGGCGAGCCCCGCGATGTCGGCCATGCTCGCGGCGTCGGACCGCACGACGTGCGCCGCCCGCCCCCGCAGTGTGCTCCGCGCCTCCTCAAGCGTCCGCTCGTTACGCCCCGTCAGCACCACCTCGGCCCCCTCGGCGAGCAGCGCCTCGACGATCGCCAACCCCATCCCGTGCGTCCCGCCCGTCACGACGGCCTTCTTACCGGTGAACCTGCTCATGGTGACTCTCCTCGTGGGTAGTTCGTCGGATCTGTCTGTGGATCTGTCTGTGTGGTGTCGCCGTACGGGTGCGCTACGCGCTGTGCGGTGCTGGGTGGTTCCTGGCGTGCCGGGTGAGGCGTGGTGTGTGGCGCCGGGTGGTGCGCTGCGCGCTGCGTCGGGTGGTTCGGGGCGCCGGGTGGTGGGGGCGGGGCGCGCTGCGTCGGGCGCAGCGGGGGGTGTGTCGCGCTGCGGGTGATTCCGTGCGCGGTGTGCCGGTCTGTGGTGGGTGGGTGGGTGTGGGGTGCCTGCGCGTTGTGGCTGTTTCCGTGTCCGCGTCCGCGCCTGCCTCTGGGTGTTGGGTGTTGGCGGTGCGTGCTGGGTGTTGGCTGGCGCCCGGGGTGACGCGTCCGTTGGTTCGTGTTCGGGAGCGGTGTGTTGTGCGTGGGTGGCGCCTGGCTGGGTGGGGCTGTGCCGCGATTCGCCCGTGCCGTGCGGTGTGGTGCCGTGTGTCGCGGGCGGGGGCTGTGCGCTGCGCGGTGTCACGAGGAGTACGGTGCGGGCCGCCGCTTTCGGTTGCCCTTCGGCCGGCTGTCGGTGGCTTTCGGTTCGTGACGGGGGTGGCCCGCGCCTGGTCGGGTGCGGTGGTTGCCTGTGCCTGGGCCTGTGCCTGTGCCTGGTCCCGGGCGGGCGGGGGTGGCTGATCGCGTCCGGGCAGGTGGGTTCCCTGGTGGTAGCTGCCTGCCGGTAGCTGCCTGGCGGTGCCTGCCTGGCGGTGCCTGCCTGGCGGTGTCTGGCTGTCTGGCTGTCCCTGAGGCGTCTGGCGGTAGGCGCGGGCGCGGCTGGCGGTAGGCGCCTGGCTGTCCCTGCCCGCGCCTGGCGGTGGGTGGTTGCCCGTCTCTGCCCGTGTCCGCTCGTGTCCGGTGGTGTGCGGGGGCGTAACCCGTCGCGGGGCTCGGCCGGCCTAGGCTGGGCCGATGCGTTTTGGAGTGCTGGGCCCCCTGGCCGTGTGGAGTGCGGACGGCGATGCCGTGGCGGTGCCCGACGCGAAGGTCCGGCTCCTGCTGGCCGACCTGTTGGTGGAGCCGGGACGCGTGGTGTCCACGGACCGGCTGGCCGAGGACCTGTGGGGGCAGGGGCAGCCGGCCCGCCCCGGCAACGCGCTGCACACACTCGTCTCGCGGCTGCGCAAGGCCCTCGCGGTGGCCGGTGGGCGCGATCTGGTGGTGCGCCGTGCGCCGGGCTACCTCCTGCGCGCGGGCCGCGACGCGGTGGACGCCGAGCGGTTCACCTACCTGGCGGGCCGGGCCCGCCGCACCACGGACCCCCGGGAGCGGGCCGCCCGGCTGGCCGAGGCGCTGGCCCAGTGGCGCGGGCCGGCCTTCGCCGACTTCGCGGACGAGCCGTTCGCCCGCGCGGCGGCGGACCGCCTGGCCGAGCGGCGACTGCTGGCCTGGGAGGAGTTCGCCGCCGCCCGGCTGGAGTTGGGTGACCACGGCCCACTCGCCGGCGACCTGCGCGAACTCGTAGAGCGCCACCCCCTGCGCGAGCGGCTACGGGAGGCCCAGATGCGCGCCCTGTACGGCGCCGGGCGGCCGACCGAGGCGTTGGACGTCTACCAGGACGTGCGCCGCCGGTTGACCGAGGAACTCGGCCTCGAACCGGGCCCCGCCCTCGTCGCGCTGCACCGCGACATCCTCCGCCACAGCCCCACCGCCGCCCGCGCCCCACAGCCCGCCACGGTCCCCCCGACACCACGGCCCACCCGGCCCGGCAGCGAGGCGACCCCGCCCACCACCGAGCCGCCCACCCCCGGCTCGCCGCCCCTCGTCAGCCGCACCCCGCCCGCCGGCGTACCCGCCCGCGTCACCGACGTCACCGCCCCGACCACCGGCCCACCCGGCCCGTACGCGACGACCCCGGAGCCACCCGCACCGCACCCGGCCCCGCGCGCGGCGGACCCCGCCTCCCACGTGGAGGGCACCAGCCCGCCCGTGCCCCGCCCCGCCCCGAACGCGGAGCACCCCACTCCCCACACCGCGCCCTCCGCCGCGTACCTGAGCGCGTCCCGCGACGCGCACCGGGAAGGGTCCTGGCGTCGCGCCCCGCTGCCCGTTCCCGCGACCGAACTGATCGGGCGGGAGCGGTCCGTGACCGAGGTGAGCGCGTTGTTCGACCGGGCCCGGCTGGTGACCCTGACCGGTCCGGGCGGGGTGGGCAAGACGCGGTTGGCGTGGGAGGTGGCACGCGAGTTGGGCGAGTCCTTCGGCGACGGCGCGTGTCTGGTCGAGCTGTCCGGGCTGGTGCCCGCGCCCCGCCCGCGAGCGGCGGGTGGGGAACCGGCCGGGCCCGGACTCGTCGGCGCGCCGGCCTGGCCGGGTGTGCCGGGCTCGACCCGGGCGGCCGGGCCGAACCGGCTCGCGGACACGGCGGACACGGCGGACACGGCGGACCCCGCGTGGCCCGGGGCGCGGACGCACTGGGCCCCGGCGGAGACCTGGGCGGCGGACGGGCCGGCCCAGTTGGTGGCGGCGAGTCTGGGCGTTCGGGACGACGCCTGGCCCGGCCCGTGGTCCGAGCCGGGCGCCGGGTCGCTGGCCGAGAAGCTGGCCGAGGCCCTGCGCGGGCGGCACCTGCTCCTGGTGCTCGACAACTGCGAGCACGTCATCGACGCCGTGGCACGCCTGGCCCAGTCGCTGCTGCGGGCGGCGCCGGGGGTGCGCGTGCTGGCCACCAGCAGGGAACCGCTGGGCGTGGCGGGCGAGCACCTGTGGCAGGTGCCCCCGCTCACCGTGCCGGCGCCCGGCGCCACACCGGCCGAGGTGCTGCGCTCCAGCGCGGTCCGACTCTTCGCCGCGCGGGCCGCCGCGGCGGCGCCCGGGTACGTCGTGACCGAGCGCGACGCGGCGGCCGTGGCCACCATCTGCCGTCGCGTGGACGGGATTCCGCTCGCCCTTGAGCTGGCCTCGACGCGGGTCAGGGTGCTGGGCGCGGCCCGGCTCGCCGAGCGCCTCGACGACCGGTTCGGGCTCCTGACCGGCGGCCGGCGGGACGCCCCGGCGCGCCAGCGGACGCTGCGGGCGGTGATCGACTGGAGCTGGGAGCTGTTGACCTCGGCCGAACAGACGGTGCTGCGTCGGCTCGCGATCCACTCCGACGGCTGTGCCCTGGACGCCGCCGAGGCGCTGTGCCCCGGCGGTGGCGTCAAGTCCGCCGAGGTCGTGGGCCTGTTGGCCCGGCTCGTGGACCGCTCGCTGGTGGTCGTCGTGGACACCCCCGACGGCCCCCGCTACCGGCTGCTCGAATCCGTGGCGGCCTACGGTCACGAGCGCATGCGCGCCACCGCGCCCACCACCCCGACCCGGGGCGTCACCCCGACCCCCGACGGCCCGGCGCCCGCCACCCCGCACCCCGCGTCCGCCCCGCACGCCGTGCCCGCCGCCTCCGAGTACGAACAGGCGCGCGTCGCGCACGCCCGCTACTACACCCGCCTGGCCGAGCGGGCGAACGGGCCGCTGCGCGGCGGCGACCAACAGCACTGGCTGCGCCGGCTGGACGCGGAGGCGGGCAACGTCCGCGCCGCCCTGGAGACCGCGCGGGTCACCGGCGACGGCCGGCTGGCCCGGCGGCTGGTCCGCGCCCTGGCCTGGTACTGGTTCCTCCGCGGCCGGTTCAGCGAGGCGCGGCGTTCGATGGCCGAGGCCCTGGCCGTGCCGGACGCCCCCGCGCCCGACTCCCACCACGGGGTGCGCGCCGGCGCCGACCCCGCCGCCCGCTCGGGGAGTGAGCCGGCCGACGAGGGGCGGGCGGCCGTCGCCGCCTGGCACGCCGGGATGACGCTGCTGTGCGGCGACCGGGCCGGCCTCCACGCGGACACCCCCTCCCCGCTGCGGCTGCACGAGGCCGTCCACGACCCGCGCGAGCGGGCCGAGGCCGGCTGGTTCCTCGGCTACACCGCGACCCTGTTCGGCGCCATGGCCGACGGGGAGGAACTCGTGCGGCGGGCCCTGGAGGGGTTCCGCGCGGCCGGCGACCGCTGGGGCGTCGCGGCGGCGCTGAGCGTACGCGGCGTCCAGCGGTGCGCACGCGGCGAACTGGCGGCCTCCCGGTCGGACGGGGAGACCAGCCGTGAACTGTTCCGCGCCGTCGGCGACGGGTGGGGGCAACTTCAGGCCGCGGGCGTACTCGGCCGACTGGCGGAGATCGAGGGTGACTACCGGGCGGCCGAGGCCGGCCACCGCGAGGCCCTGGCCATCGCCGAGGACCTGAGCCTGTGGACCGAACTGTCCACCCGTTGGTCCGAGTTGGGCCGTATCGCCCTGCTGGTCGGGGCCGACGCGCGGGCCGACGCACTCCACGAGCGGGGCCGACAGGTGGCGCTCGCGCACGGCGACCGGCGCGCCCAGGAGTTCGCCGAGGTCGGCCTCGCGCTCGGCGCACGCCGGCAGGGGCGGCTCGACGTGGCCGAGGCGTACCTGCGCACCTGGCTGGAGTGGAACCGCCAGTTGGCCGCGGCGAACGGGTCCGCGCTGATCCTGGCCGAACTCGGCTTCCTCGCCGAGCTGCGGGGCGACGTCCAGGCGGCGTCGGACCTGCACCTGGCGGGCCTGGCGGCGGCCCGCGACACGGGCGACCCGCGCGCGCTGGCCCTGGCGTTGGAGGGGCTGGCGGGCGTACGCCACCTCGCCGGCCAGCCCGAACGCGCCGCCAGCCTGCTGGGCACCGCCGCCCGCGCCCGCGCCGCCGTCGGCGCCCCCCTCCCGCCGGCCGAGAGCGGCGACGTCAGCCGCATCACCGCGGCCGTGCGCCAGACGCTGGGCGAGACCGACTTCGCGACGGCGTACGCCCGGGAGGCGGAGGTTCCGTGACCGGCCGGGTGCCGGCGGGGGTCCGGCCGGCGCCCGGCTCAGAAGGCCACGGCGATCTTTCCGGTCAGCCCGCCCCGGTGGAAGCGCGCGTGCGCGGCGCGGATCTCGTGGAAGGCGTAGGTGGCGTGCACCCGGAGCCGTAGCGCGCCCTGGTCGACGAGCGCGGCCACCGCGTCCAGCCCCGCACCGTCCTCGCGTACCTGGTGCACGGTGGTGCGTACGCCCCGCGACGCCAGGTCCGGCACCGGGCCGGCCTGGGTCGCGATCGACGCGTACCGACCGCCGTCGGCGACCGCGTCGGTCACGAACGCGCCGAAGGTGTCGAAGACCGCGTCATACCGGCCGGCGCGCAACTCCGCGCGGTCGGTGGTGGCCAGGTCGGCGCCGTGCTCCCGCGCGAAGGCGACCTGCGCGTCCCGGGAGACCAGGACATCCACGCGCGCGCCCCGCGCGCGGGCGATCTGGAGCGCCAGCCCGCCGACCGCCCCCGCCCCGCCGGCGACCAACAGCCGCTGCCCGGCGCGCACGTCCAACCACTCCAGCGTCTGCCAGGCCGTCAGGCCGGGCAGCGGCAACGTGCCCGCCTCGATGAGGCTGGCCTCCCGGGGCGCGCGGGCGACCGCCCGCGCCGGGAGGGCCACCAGCTCGGCCCAGGTCCCTCGGCCGGTGCTGAGCTGGTGCGACATCGCTATCACGCGGTCCCCGGCGCGTAGCTCGCTCGCGCCGCCGTCCACCACGACACCGGCCAGGTCCCAGCCCAGCGTCATGGGCGGCGACGGCGCCCCCGCCCCGATCGCCCCTTCCCGCGTCTTGTCGTCGACGGGGTTGAGGCTGGTCGCCACCGCCCGGATCACCACCTCCCCGGCGGCCGGCGCGGGTTCGGGGACCTCGACCAGGTCGAGGACGTCGGGTGTGCCGAAGCGATCGATGCGGAGGGCGCGCATGGGGGGCCTTTCGTGAATCTGCTGCTGACGTGCGCCCCAACGCCCACGATGATCACGGGATTCCCCCGCCGCGAGCTCACCGCGCCCCCGCGCGGCAGCCGACCACGCCCCCGTACGCGGCCGGCCGCCCCGCGAACCCCTCACCGCGACCCCTCGCCGGCGCCCCTCACGTCGGCCGCGTACCGGCCCCGTGCGTGGCGGCGCGCCGGTCGGCGGGCGCGCGGAGGCGGTCAAGGGCGAGGGGCAGCCCGTCGGCCGGGGCCAGCGACAGCAGCGCCGCCGCGGCGGCGGCGCTGAAGACCGAGCTGTTCAGGGGCGCCTCGGGACCGGAGAAGAAGAACATCGACAGCGCGAAGCCCATCAGCACCCCGGCGCTGGCCCAGGCTGACAGCCGCACCCGCACACCCAGCAACAGGGTGACGCCCAGCACCACCTCCACGGCGGTCGCCGCCCCACCGGCCACGTCCACCAACCCATCGGACAGATAGGGCGCCAGGTCGCCCACGTAGGACAGATAGGCGTCGTAGTCACCCCAGGCGACGTTGTCGGTGCCGGCCGCGCCCCAGAGGCCGAACCGGTCCGCCACCGCCGACAGGAACCCCGCCGCCAGCGCGAGCCGGGCCCCCACCGTCACCACCGCCCACACCCGCTGGCTGTCCCGCGTGTCGTCAACGCCCCGTAGAAGATCGTTCCATCGCGTCATGAGTCCTGCTCCCGCATGAGGGGTCCCGCTCCCGCCGGAGTGATCCCGCCGTAGTCCGCGTGGTGGTGGAGCGCTACGCCGGTTCCTCGTAGGTGATCTCGTAGCGGGCGGCGATCGCGTTGAGCGCGACGGGATCGAGCCGGCCCTGGTGGCTGATCCGCGTCCGGTTCTCGATCATGTCCTCCAGGAAGCACTCCCAGCCGCCGGGCGAGGAGATCTGCAACACGCGCGGCGGTGGCGTGGTCGCGGGCCGCAGGGCGTGCGGCACACCGTGCGGCAACAGGACGAACTGGCCCGCCGTGACCGTCTGGGTCCGGTCGTCGAACTCCACGGCGAGCTCGCCGTCCAGCACGTAGACGCACTCGTCGGCGACGTGGTGGACGTGGCGCGGTATGTCCTGGGCCACGACGACCTCCATGAGGGAGAACCGCCCCTCGGTGTCGGCGGTCCCGGCCTTGACGGCCATCGAGGGCGGCAACGGCACCCGGGTCGGGCGGGAGGCCCCGGCGTCCAGCAGGATGAAGCGGTGTGCGGGCATGGCCTATCCTTTCAGTACCGGACTCGGATTCGGAATCCGATTCCGTTTAAAGCTCAGCAGAGGAAGTAACGGGATGTCAAGACCGTCGCGAGCCGACGCGGAACGCAATCGCCTCAAGGTGCTGGAGGTCGCCGAGGCGCTGTTCGCCGAGCGCGGTGACGCGGTGCAGATGGCGGAGGTGGCCCGAGCCGCCGAGGTCGGTGTCGGTACCGTCTACCGGCACTTCCCGACCCGGCAGGCACTCATCGAGGCCATCGCCGAGCGGCGGTTCGAGGAGATCCTCACCTACGCCGAGCAGCACTGCCTGCCCCAGCCCACCGCCCACCAGGGGCTGGCCTGCCTGCTGACCCGGGTGGGCGAGGTGCACGAGCGGGGGCGCGGCCTGTCCGGCGTGATCGACGCGACCTTCGGCTCCACCGCGCCCCGAGGCGCCGTCGGCGACGCGCTGCTCACCCTCGGCGAGACCCTGGCCCGCCGTGGCCGCGAGGACGGCACCCTGCGCCCCGACGTCACCATCGCCGACCTGTACATGGCCGTCGGCGCGGTGGCCATGCTCAGCCGCCACGCGGTGGGCGACTGGCGCCGCTTCCGCGACCTGACCCTGGACGGCCTACGCCCCCACTGACGGTCTGGCGGCCTGACAGCGGGGTGGGGTGGGGTGGCCTGGCGGCCTGGGGGTGGGTGCTCGGGGAGAGGCGCGGGGTGCGGGTGCGGGGTGTGGGGTGTGGGGTGTGGGGTGCGTCGAGCCTGTCTCGGGCGTGCGGCGCCCGTGGGGTGGGTCGGCTCGTGGAGCGAAGAGTGTCCCACGGGTAGCAACTCCGTTGGCTACGACGCGCGTTGGGGCGTGTCCCGCGCCCGAGGGTCACCCCGCAGTGGTCGACGGGCTACGACCGGGGGTCGGCGGCGGTGACCGCCGGCGTCAGGTGGACCGCTTCGCGGCGGCGATGCGCTGGCGGGAGATCTCGTACAGCACGGCGGTCGCCGCGTTCGCCGCGTTGAGGGAGCTCGCGGCCCCGCCCATCGGGATACGCACCAGGTGGTCGCACGTCTCGCGCCAGGCATTGCTGAGGCCCGAGGTCTCGTTGCCGATCACGAGCAGCGTGGGCCGCGTGAAGTCGAAGTCGAAGACGTCACTGTCGCCGTGCTCGTCAGTGCCGACGATCACGATCGGCTGGCCGCCGGCCCGTCGCGCCGCGACCCAGTCGGCCACGTCCCGGTGCGCGGGCACGCGCACCGACGGCAACGCGAACAGCGAGCCGGTGCTGGCCCGCACGCACTTCGCGTCGTAGACGTCCGCGGCGTGCCCCGAGACGATCAACCCGTCCGCGCCGAACGCGTCGGCCGACCGGATGATGCTGCCGATGTTGCCGGGGCTCGTCGGCCGGTCGAAGGCCACGCCGAGGAAGTCGGGGCCCACCGCGATGCGGGAAAGGTCGTCCGGCGGCATCTCCACGACCGCGATGACCTCGGGTGTCTCGTCGACCTTCTCCCCGAGCTCGGCCAGCAGCCCCGGAGCCATCGCCACGCGCTCGGCCGCCGTGGTGCGGAGCGTCTCCTCGGCCCACCGGGACAGCGACCGCTCGGCGTCGTAGATGAGGGTGCGGATCGTCCAGCCGTACTCCACCGCCAGCGAGATCGGCCGGACGCCCTGCACGAGGAACTCCCTGGCCCTCGTCCGCTTGTTCCGGTTGGTGAGAAACGACTCCCACTGCTGGAAACGAGCATTCCGACTTGAAACCCGCTGGGCCGCTGGCACACGGCCTCCCATCTCTGATCATCCCTGGTAGCGCCTGACCGACTCTAGTAGGGCCACCCCACCCGGCGCGCGCCGGACACCGACCGCCAGACACCCAGGACCCCGCCGAGGGACAACACCACCCCGACGAACACGGCTTCCGGGCTCCCCCACACCGCCGGCCCCACCCCACCGGAGCCGACCCAGGGAACTTCAAGCCCCGCGCACCCCGCAGAGCCCCTCCCCAAGGGAGAAGCCCCAGGCCGGCGGCGTAACGAAACGGTGCCCCCGGCAGGATTCGAACCTGCGACACCCGCTTTAGGAGAGCGGTGCTCTATCCCCTGAGCTACGGAGGCGGGGCTCGCGTGGGCCGTTGGTCTCCGGTGGAGGCCGCTGGGGAGTCACGCGGTACGGGCCGTCGGTGAGGGCGGCCCAGGACAGGGTAGCGGATGAGGGTGTCCTGGGTGGGGGTGGGAGTGGCGTTGGTGGGGTGGGTTCCGTGCGTTCGGGGCGGCTGGGAGCTCGGCGCTGGTTCGACTGTCGCCGCGCGTGTCCGGTCTCGGGTCGCTGGCGGGGTGGCGTGCGTTCCTTGGCTGAGCCCAACTCGTCGAGCGGGTCCGCGCGATGGTGACGCGTCGGCTCGCTCCTGGCGCCGCGTGGTCCGGGCCGGGTCCGGCGTGGGGTGATGCGGCGTGGCGTGCTCGCTCGGGGTGGTGCGTCCCTGTCGGGGGTGCTGGTTGGGGGCGGGTGTCGGGTGGTGTGGTCAGCCGCCGAACTGCCAGGTCAGGGTGTCGTTGGTGGCGAGGAGGGTGAAGAGGACGACCAGGTCGGCGGTGCCCAGGGTGAGGCCGAGGAGGGCTCGGCCCTTGCGGGTGGTGCCGCGGAGGAGGGCGGTGATGGCCAGGGCTATGGCGCAGGGGCCGAAGACGAGGTTGAAGACGAGGAGGCCGATGAGGCCGAGTACGAAGGAGGCCACCGCCATGCCGTCGGCGTCGCGGGGGCGGTCGGAGCGCCGGAGTGGGGGTGTGGGAACGCGGCTGGGGGCCGGGTCGGATGTGGTGTGCGGGGTGGTGGGTGGGGTCTGCGAGGTGGTGGGGGTCGGCTGGTTTCGGGTGAGGGTGCCCATGGTGCAACTCCTTTCGCCGAGGCGGGTGGTGGTGTCCGGCGTACCGCTGGGGGCGTGTCCTGCCGGGCCTGCCGGGTGGGTTGGTCGTCTCTGTCGCGGTGCCGGGGCCGGTCGCGAGGCGCTGTGCCGCGTCGGGTCGGCCAGCGGTGTGCGGTGGGGTGGCGGGGCCCGGTGCGCGGGCGGGGTGTGGCTGCCTTGGTCCCTGGCGGGATGTGGGTGCCTCAGTGTCGGCGTCTGGCGTGGCCGGTGGCTGGCGGCACGTGCGCGGGGGCGGGTCAGTGAGACCTGGTGCGCGTGCGGCGTTCGCGGACGGTGAAGGCGAGGAGCCAGCAGCCGATGGCGGTGGCCGCGATGAGGAAGACCGGCAGCGAGGTGTGGGCTGCCGCGCCGATCACGACGCTCATGAGCAGGAACAGGGCGACGAGGAAGAGCATGTGAGTGGCCTTTCTCGGCGAGGGGCGGTCGGCGGTCGGTGATCCGGGTGGTCGCGTGCGCGGGCCGGTGCGGCCGGGGAGCGCGCGCCAAATTTCAGTGAACACTTGGGATGACGAGTGTTCACTGAGTCGAGTCTACGGTGGCCAAAGTCAGCGAACGGCTGTTTACTGAATGACATGAGTCACACGGTCGGGGTCAGGCAGGCCCAGAAGCAGAGGACTCGGCAGGCGCTCCTGGACGCGGGGTTGCGGTTGCTCGCCGAGCAGAGCCTGAGCAGCCTCGGCCTGCGCGAGGTGACCCGGCTGGTGGGTGTGGCCCCGGCCGCCTTCTACCGACACTTTCGCGACATCGCCGACCTCGGGGTGGCGCTGGTCGAGGAGGCGTTGGGCAGCCTGCACGTCATGATCCGCGCCGTACTCGCCGAGCAGAACGGCGACGAGGAACGCATCGTGGGCACCGTCGACGCGGTGGCCCGCCATGTGCGCGCGTACCCGGCCCACGTCCGGTTCATCGCGCGCGAGCGGCACGGCGGCGTACGTCCGGTACGCGAGGCGATCGCGGCGGAGTTGGGACGCTTCGTCGACGAGGTGGCCGCGGCGTTCGCGCTGCAGCTGGAGGCGGACGGGTGGAGCGCCGAGGACATTCGGATGCTGGCCGAGCTGTACGTGGACCACATGGTGATGACCGCCGCCGCGTTCCTTGAGGCGGCCCCGGACCGTACGGCGGCCGCCGACACGGACTCCCACGGCGACCCCGGTGCGGCCGACCGCGCGGCGGCCGAGGCCGAGGCCAGGATCGCCGCCACCGCCCGCAGCCAACTGCGCATCATCAGCCTGGGACGCCAGCACTGGCGCGACGCGTAACGGCGCACGCCCCTACGCCGGCGCGCGGGCGAGTGGGTCCGACCCCTCCCTGGAGGCTCCGCGTACCCCCGCCGCCACCGGTGACCCACCCGGCTCCTGTCCCAGCCGTCGGTTGCCAGCCCCCGGGTTCGCGGCCCCCAGCCCCCGGCGTACGCGGGGCGTGCGGGTGGTGGGTGGTGTGCCGGGTGGCGGTGGCGGTGGCGCACGACCGGGTGGGGCTCAGTTCGCCGCGCCGCGACGGGTGATCCTGATGGGGTAGGCGCCGTCGCGGGTGCGGTCGGTGACCGCGATGCTGACGCGTACGCCGTGTCGGTTGTCGGTGAAGGTCTGGCCCGGCGTGAACGTCGCGTCGCTCAGGCCCGCGTGCACGTTGGGGAGTCGGGTGCAGCCCCGTGGCCCGGCGCTCGGCGCGGTCCACGGGGCGACCTGGTCGCCGTGCTGACCGAGGGGCGGCGGGGCGGGGCGCCACCGCGCGGCGTCGGGCGCGCCAGGGGCCGGGCCGCCGCGCTGGTCGGGGCGGTGCGGGCCGGCGCCGCGCGTGCTGTCCATGACGGTCACCGGCCCCTGCCCCGAGTCCTGGTGGACGTCCACCCAGTAGATGAGGACGCCCGGCTTGCACACGGCGGCGTCGTTGCCCGCGCGGGTGCGCGCCTCGATGGCGTACCCGCCGCGCGCGGAGACGGGCAGGAACACCACCTTGGTGCCGCCGGGGCGGGCGAGCGGGGTGAGGGTGTGGTGGGAGGTTCCGGGGCGGGCGGTCATCTCGGGACCCTCGGTGGCACATGCCACCTGCCGCCCACCCAGCCAACCCAGTTTCCACTTGTGCCAGCCGAGTACGTCGTTGTCTGCTCCCCAGTCCTCGGACATCAGGTCCCAGTGCCCGGCCCGGTCCGCGCCCGCGGCCGTGTAGAGGTCGGGCAGGCCGAAGGAGTGGTTGTTCTCGTGCGGCAGCACCCGGTACCCGGTCTCGCGCAGGGTGCCGGTGCCGTCGTCCTGGCGGCTGTAGACGAACGAGACGTTGGACAGGCGCACGCCGTCGGCGCGCGGCGCGCGATCGTTGTCCGCGAACGTCACCGAGAGCACCGTCCGCGTGGCCGGCGGCCCGGCGTTCGGCGTGACCAGGACGTTGACCAGGTCGTACCGGCTGAAGTCCACGCGCTTGTCGGCCTCGGCGACGAGGTCCGCGAGCAGGAGTCGGTAGCCGGGTTCGTACGGGCTGCCGCGGTCGATGCCGTACGCGGCGAAGGGGCGTGGCATCCGCAGCCAGTGGCGGATCGGCGTGGCGGGCCGGTAGTCGAGCCGTCCGTACGAGCTGCGGGTGAACCAGCGCGAGGTCTGCGGGAAGAACTCCTCGAACCGCCGCCGCGCCGTGCCCTCGCCGGGCGTTCCCGGAAAGTCGATCATGAGGGTGAGGGCGTGCACCGTGCCCGTGCTGCGGCTGTAGCCGTCCTTCGTCGGGATGCCCTCGGAGAGGTGGGCGTCGCCGTGCGTCGGCAGGGCGCAGGGTAGGTCGGCCAGGTCAGTGGGGGTGCGGGGGGCGGCGCTGCTCTTCGGTCGCACGGGGCGTTGGTCCGCTCCGCCGGTCCCGGCGGCCTCCGCGGCCTCGGGGTGGGGGTCGGCGCCGTCGTGGTGCGGCGCCCGTTCGCGCCGGTGCTCGGTCGGGTCCTCGCCGGCACCGCGCTCGCGCGAGCGGTCGTCCACCCGGCCCGGCGCGGTGCTGTCCCACTCGGCCGGGGTCGGCGGACGGTCCGGAGGCGCGACGCGCGAGCCGTCGGTGGCCGTGGGGGCCACCGGTATGAGGGCGACGAACGCGGCGGCGGCGACCAGCGCGACGCGGGGTGCGCGGGCCGCGCGTATGCGCTCGTGACCTGCGGATACGCGGCCCGATCTGCGGCGGCTCGGGGCGCCTTCGCCGAGGGCGCGCGAGCGCGGGGCGCGAGGCGCGGAGGCGGGCGACGCGGGCCGCGGGCCGCCCGGGAGCGGAGCGCCGACACCCGCACCGACGCCCGTACCCGCGGTGGCACCGGTCGCGCCGCCGTGGCGCGCTGGACGGGGCGGAGAGGAGTGAGCGCCGGTGGGAGGGGGGCCGGCGGATATGGGAGGACGGGCGGGGCGGGGTGCGGCGGCGGGCACCGGGGGAGGGGTGGCGTGTGGTGCCCCGGGTGTGGAGGGTTCGCCGGATGCGGTGGGTTCGCCGGATGGGGTGGGGGTGTGGGGCGCGGCGGGCGAAGTGGGCAGGGCGGGGGCGTGGGGTGGATCGGACGCGGCGGGTGTGTGGGGCGGGTGCTGGCCGTCTGCCCCATCCGGCTCATGGGGGACCGCGTGCCGGGGCTGCTGGCCGGACCGGCCTTCGGCGGCCTGGCGCGACGGGTGACTGATGTCCTGGCCCGGCTGGTGCTCAAGGCCCGGGCCTGGGCTGTGTCCGGGACTCGGACCGGGACCGTGTCCGTGGCTCGGGCCTGGGTCGTGCCTGGGGTTCGGACCTGCGTGGTGCCTCGTGTCCTGGCCTGGCTGGTGTCTGGGGCCCTGGCTTGGCCGTTGCCTTGAGCCTGAGCCTGAGCCTGGTGCCTGGCTTGGCTGGTGTCTGAAGTCTTGGCCTGGTCGTTGCCCTGAGTCTCCGCCCGGTGGCTGACCGGATTCCTGGCTCGCCGGCTGCCTGGAGCTCTGACCGGGTGGGTGGCCTGAGCCTTGGGGTGACTGCTGGGCGGGTTCCTGGCTCGGCTGGCGCGTCGGGTCCTGGGTCGGCCGCTGCTCGGGGCCTTGGTGGGGTGACGGTTCGTGGGCCTCGTGGGCCTCGTGGGGGCTGGGGGTGGGGGTCTGGTCGGGGTCGTTGTCGCCTGGCTGGTGGTGCCGCATGCCGTACCCGCCTTCGTGGCCGGGGCAGCCGGGCGAGTGCTGGTGGC
This sequence comes from Streptomyces sp. NPDC057702, assembly GCF_042799315.1. Taxonomy (NCBI): domain Bacteria; kingdom Bacillati; phylum Actinomycetota; class Actinomycetes; order Kitasatosporales; family Streptomycetaceae; genus Streptomyces; species Streptomyces sp. NPDC057702. Next base: position 40,020 of record NZ_JBHVJC010000050.1, read on the forward strand.
TGCGCTGTGTGACCACCATCGCGAGCGCGTGGGCGGGGCGCGCGCCGGGTGCGGCCAACCGCGCGGAATCCGTGCGCCGCTCGGGTGCCCCGGCGCACGGCGAGGTGTACCGCCGGCTGCCTCCTCTCGACACGCGGCGCGGCGCGATGCGCACGCGATGCGATGACTGACGGCGTCCTGACGGGACGGGGGCAGAGGCGGGGTCCAGCCCGTGAACCCGGCCGGGCGTGGGGACGAGCCTGCCGTCCGGCCCGCAAGGGGGTCCAGCCCGTGACGCTCGACCCGCCGTGCGGCCGGGCCCGGGCGCCTTGAGGTCGGGCCCGTGCACTCGGGCCCACGGCGTACGGCAGGTCGGGGCCCGAGTCCGGCGATGCCTGACACCAGGACGTACGGCGCGCTGTGGCGGTGCTGCCCGAAGGGGCCCGCGCTCGTGGCGGCCGGTGATGGGCGTGGGCGTCGGCTGGCCCGGCGATGGGGTGACGCGGTGGGTCGTGCCAGGGCGTGGTCCGGTTCCGTGACGTACGGGGGCGGTGTGGCGCTGGCCGAACTGCTCGGCGTGGGGCGTACGCAAGGGGGTGAGGTGGTCGGTCTCGCGGTGTGCGGGGGTGGGTCGGCGGGCGGCGGATCGGCGGGGTGGGGGCGGCGGATTGGTGGGGTCGGCGCGGACGTCGGGTGGCTCGGCTGGCGCGGTGTGGCGCGTACGGTCGCGTGCGTGCGGCGCTGACCTGCGGAAACCGGGCTTCCTGCGGCCGTGTCGGGCGACTACACGCACTGTGGCTCAGTTCACATCCGCTCGCGAAATATCCGGGGAGGTCCTCCCCGTTTAACCGGGTGACTTCATAAACGGGGACTAGGTCCCCGGTACGAGCACTCGGGACCTAGGTCCGGAGGACCGTTCCGGGACCGGGAAGTGACGGGGCGCCACGGGGGCCGGGAGCGGCGCGCGTCGCCGCCCGACACCACTTCGCGTGACCGCACGACCGGAGAACCGCGGAAGTCGGCGGCAGCCTCACAGCGCCGCGGCAGCGTCGCCGCGGGGTCCGCGAGCGGCCGTCAGCGGTGTGTGAGCAGCGCGACAGCAATACCGAGCAGTACGAGCAGTACGACAGAAGAGCGACGGAAGAGAAGCCGTACCGAGCGGGGGCTCATGAGCCTCCGGCCACCGAAGGGAGAGCGGTCGTGACCGCCACCAGCTCCGCGAAGGTCTCGCAGCCCCGGCTGCGCGCGGACGCGCTGCGCAACCGGGAGCGGATCATCGCGGCGGCGCGCGAGGTGTTCGTCGAGAACGGCGCGGACGTCCCCCTCGATGAAATCGCTCGACGAGCCGGGGTCGGAAATGCCACGCTCTACCGGCACTTCGCGGATCGCCGTGAGCTGATACACCACGTCGCACTCTCCGTCACGGACCACATAGCGTGCCAGGCGGAGGCAGCCAGGGAGCAGGAGCCGGACGCCTTCGAGGCGTTGCGACGCTTCGTACACAAGGCGGCTGACGAGCGGATCGGAGCGTTGTGCCCGCTCATCTCGCACTCTCCCGACAAGGAACACCCTGATTTGGTCGCCGCGCGATACCGCCTCAACAGCGCCATGGAAGCGCTGATGAGGGACGCACGGGAAAGTGGGCAACTGCGTACCGACATAGCCGTCGGGGACCTCATGGTCGCGGTCACCCAGCTCACCCGACCGCTCCCCGGCCTGGGGTCCTCACCTCGGGGACACGAGTCCGGCTGCGGAACCGTCTGCCACGACTTCGACCAGTTCGTCCACCGACACCTTCAGCTCTTCCTGGACGGGCTCGCCGCGCCCGCCCGCTCCGAACTCCCCGGCACGGCCGCGACCCTGGAGGATCTGCGCCCCACGACCTGAGCCTCTGACCTCACGCACCACTCTTCGCGTCGCGCCGCCGGCAGTCACCGCGGGCGCGCCTGTCACCACCATCCGGGCCCCACATGCCTCCCGCGTCACCGGCCCGCCACGTCCTGATCTTTCACTCCCGCATCGCTAGGTAGGCCCACTCATGCCAGAAATGGCCAAGCAACAAGCAGACCCCAGGCGCTGGAAGGCGCTCATCTTCATCGCCCTCGCCCAACTGATGGTCGTGCTCGACGCGACGATCGTGAACATAGCCCTGCCCTCGGCGCAGGAGTCACTGCACATATCCGAGGGCAACAAGCAGTGGGTCATCACGGCCTACGCCCTCGCCTTCGGTGGTCTGCTGCTCTTCGGCGGACGCCTGGCCGACCTGTGGGGACGTCGCCAGACGTTCATCATCGGTCTGCTCGGATTCGCCGCGGCCTCCGCCATCGGCGGTGCCGCCGTCAACACGGGCATGCTGCTCGGCGCCCGCGCCCTGCAGGGTGTCTTCGGCGCGCTGCTCGCCCCCGCCGCCCTGTCGCTGCTCGCGGTGACGTTCACCGACCCGAAGGAGCGCGCCAAGGCGTTCGGCGTCTTCGGCGCCATCGCCGGTGGTGGCGGCGCGGTCGGTCTGATCCTCGGCGGTGTCCTCACCGAGTACATGGACTGGCGCTGGACGTTCTACGTGAACATCCCGTTCGCGGCCGTCGCCGTGGCCGGCGCGATCATGGTCATCAGCGAGCCCAGCGGCAGCCGTAACCCGTCCAAGCTCGACATCCCCGGTGTGCTGCTCGCCACCACCGGTCTGGTCTCGCTGGTGTACGGCTTCACCCGTGCCGAGGAGGACGGCTGGACCGCCGGCGCCACCATCGGCCTGTTCATCGCCGCCGTGGTGCTGCTCGCCGCCTTCGTCATCGTCGAGGGCCGGGTCAAGAACCCGCTGCTCCCGCTGCGCGTGCTCACCGAGCGCAACCGGGCCGGTGTCTACATGTCGCTGGGCCTCGCGGTCATCGGCATGTTCGGCCTCTTCCTCTTCCTCACCTACTACCTGCAGATCGTCAAGGACTACAGCCCGGTCACCACGGGTCTCGCGTTCCTGCCGATGATCGCCACCATGATCACCGGTTCGACCCAGATCGGCGCCCGCCTGATGACTCGGGTCCCGCCCCGGCTGCTCATGGGCCCCGGCTTCCTGATCGCCGCCCTGGGCATGGGCCTGCTGACCCAGCTCGACACCGACAGCTCCTACGCCGGGCTGATCCTGCCCGCGATGCTGCTGCTCGGCCTGGGCATGGGCACCGCGTTCATGCCGGCGATGAGCCTGGCGACGCACGGCGTGCAGCCGCGTGACGCGGGTGTGGCCTCCGCGATGGTCAACACCTCGCAGCAGGTCGGCGGCGCCATCGGCACCGCGCTGCTCAACACGATCGCGGCCAGCGCCACCACCGAGTACTTCAAGGACCACGTGCGGGACGGGGGGCCCTCGAAGGGCCTGGAGCTCACCGCCCTGGTGGAGGGTTACACGACCGCCATCACCTGGGCCGTGGTCATCCTCCTGGTCGCCTCGGCGATCGCCTTCACCTTCGTCAACACCGGGCCGCAGGGTGGCCAGGCTGCCACCGCCTCCGGCGACGGCTCGGAGGACGAGGTTCCGGTGCCGGTGATGGCTCACTGACCCGGCTCACCGCCCTACCGGCGCCGCCCAAGGCGTCGGGGTGAGAGAGACGGACAGCGGCTGCCGCGCGAACCGCGCGGCAGCCAGGCGCGGGGCCCCCGCCCTCGGACACGTTTGGCGACAGTGTCCGAGAGCGGGGGCCCCGTGGCGTATCCGGCGCCCCGCGCCACGGGGCCCGTGTCACGGATCGGACCGGGGCGTCGGTCGCGCCGGACGGCCCGGACCGGACGGGATGACGTCGGGTGCGGGTGCGGGTGCGGGTGCGGGTGCGGATGCGGGTGTGGCGGGGAGCCGCGAGCCCAGCGCGGTGGGCGGGCGGGTGTGGCGGCGGGACGGGACGGGGCCGATGGGGCGGGCCAGGGGTCGGCGGGGGCGGCGCGTGCCGGGGCCCGGGCCGGTGTGGTGGCCGGGGCGGGGGCGTACGCGAGGGTGCCGGCCGTCGGGTTCGCGGTGGCCCGCGCCGGGGTGGGCGGGGGCGTGCTCGCGGTGGCGGGCCGGCGGGGGCGAGCCGCGTGGGCCGTGCTGGTGCGGCGGAAGGGGCGGGCGGGGCCCGGTGGTGAGGGGTGCGAGGTGCCGGCCCGGCGGTGGTGTCGTACGGGGTGCGCGGGCCGGTCAACCCGGTCTGGTGCGGGGGCGGCGGGCGGGGTCAGCGCAGCCAGGGCAGGTCGCCGCCGCCGCACTCCGGCTGGAGACCCTTGGCTATGGCGCGGCAGATCTCGCCGAGCTGGGCGACCTGCTCGGTCGAGAGCTGGTCGAACATCGCGTGACGAACCGCCTCGACGTGCCCGGGCGCGGACTTGCCGAGCACCGCGTACCCCTCGTCGGTGAGGACCGCGTTCTGGCCGCGCTTGTCCGACGCGCACTCCTCGCGCCGTACCCAGCCGTACTTCTCCAAGCGGGACACGGCGTGGGACAGGCGGGACCGGGTGATCTTCGCGCTCCGTGCCAGCTCGGTCATCCGCATCTGCCGCCGTGGCGCGCGTTCGAGCAGCACCAGCAGCGCGTAGTAGGTGTGCGGCATGCCGGCGTCGCGCTGCAACTGGCGGTCGAGATGATCCTCAAGAAGGGTGGAGGCATGCATGTACGCCTGCCAGGTCTGCTGCTCCTCATCGGTGAGCCAGCGCGGCTCGGGCTGGGATCCACTCGTCATGACATCCACTGTTTCACTCGGGAAGCTCTTCTTGAAGTTTAAACAAGTGCGAGTTGCAGCCATTTCCCCGACGTGACGGGTCACTCGCTGTCGCTGTACGGAGGGTCACGCCGGCGCTCCCTGTCGGGGCGCGCGCAGGGCGAAGTCCGGCGCCTGACGCGGTGCGCCGGACGCCGGGGCGGCTCAGTGCATGGTCCACCAACCCATGATGCGGGCAGGGGGTTTTGATCATCTCCGCACGGAGCGAAGAGGCTCTCTTGGTGCATTCCATGGCCGAGATCTTTCGTTCCCTCCTCATGACGTGCCGGCGACCGGTCGCCGCCGTGCGCCTTCCTGTCGCTGAACTGTCGGTTGCTGCCGTTTGGCGTACGCCTTGTGAGCGTTCGCGGGCGGTGCGGTGGCGTGGCGGTGACCGTGCGCGGACCCCGTACCCCCGTGGAACCTGTCCGAAAGGCATCGCATCCCTGACGGTGTCTCTCGGACAGCCGAAACGGTGGTCGGATTCGCCCGGCGGGGGCGGCCCCTCGATCGACGGGCGGGCGAGAGCGGCTGGGCGGGGTCGACGGGAGCCGGTGCGGGGCCGGGGTCAGCGAGGGGAGTCGATCATGGACTGGGCGTGGAGCGCCGCCACGAGTGCGCGGCGGTCGCCGTCCGGGGCGTCGACGACCGCGTCCAGCGCGGTGTCGGCGAACTTGATCACGTGCTCGTCGCCGTGGGACGCGGCCCGCGTGAACACCTCATCGGGCGTCATCGCCCGAGCCCGCTCCACGGCCCGGGCCACCGACCGTTCCGCCTCCGGTTCCGGGCTCGCCGCCACGAACGGCGCGCGGCCCGCCCACGGGTCGGGGGCGCCAGACGCGGTCAGCGGGGTCGCGGGCCCGTAGCTGGTCATGATCGCGGCCACCGACGGCCACACGGCGCGCAACGACGGCGCCCACAGCTCGCGCGGCAGGGCGGGCAGCGTACGCAGTACCGCGTTGGGCGCGGTGGCGGCGTGCACGAGCATGATCGGATCACCGTGGCCGTGCGTGACGTACCGCTCGGTGGCGGCTCGCACAAGCCGCCTGAGCTGGGCGTACGCCTCATCCGCGACATCGGGCACGTGGAGGGCGCAAGCCGCCTCCGGCCAGTGGGGGACGGAGGGAATCCGGGCCAGCCGGTCGCGGATGCCGCCGCTCTGGTCCGCCAGCCGGGGAAGTCCCGCGAGTGCCGTCTCGGGCTCCGCGTCCCCGGCGACGTCCACCGCCATCGGCAGCGGTTGATGGCGGGCGGCCCAGTAGCCGAGGGCCTCGGCGAGCTCGGTCAGGCGCGGACCGCTGGGGCCGCTCGACGCGAGACCGGTGGCGGAACCGGGAGCCAGCGCGTGCGCGCCCCGCTCGTCATCGAGCAGGGTGCGCACCGCGTGCCCGACGCGGATCACCCCGTGCGTGGCGGAGGCGAGCATTCCGGGCAGCAGGCGGGGCCACCACTCGGCCAACACCGCGCGCCAGGGCCGCTCGGCCACCTGCCGGCCGAAGAAGTCGGCCCAGTCCGTGAGGTGGCGGGGGTCGCCCAACGCCTGGCGCCAGGTGGCGTCCGTGACCGGGGCGACGGGGCGCGGCCGGTCCTCCAGCTTGCCCGCGTAGGAGTCGATCCAGCGGTGAACGGTGGCCGCCTGTCCGTGTCTGGTCAGGGCCTCCACGGCCATGGGGGCGTGATTGGAGAGCCAGCCGTGGCGCTCGGGGCCGGTGGTGTGGAGGCGTTCGAGAGCCTCGTCGAGGATGCCGCTCGTATCGTCCATGCCGCGCACGCTAGGCAACCGCCCCACGACCCGGAACGGTCGCGAGGACCAACCCCACCTGGTCCGCAAGGCGTGCGACCAGGGGCCTACGGCGGGCGGGCGCGGCCACCTGGCGGCCTCCTCGGCCGCCACCGCACGGGCACGGGCACGCGCGGGAGCGCGGGGCGCGGCGGGGGGATCGCGGGGGTGGCGTGCGCGGTGGTGCGCCGGGTGGTGCGATACGGGGCGATGCGCTGGGCCAGATCGTTGGGCCAGGTGCCAGGCCGTGGGGCTACGGGCTGGGTGGTGTGGGGGTGTGCCGGGCCGTCGGATGCCCGGTGGACCGTCGGGTGCCGGGTGCCGGGCCTCCGGTGGGGCGTGGCGGGGCCGGCCGGCGGGGCGCGGGGCGGGCCGGCGCGGCGCCGGGTGTCGGCGAACGGGCTGGTCAGCGTGCTCGTGTGCGGAAGACGTACAGCGCGCAGATACCCATGATCACGCCAAGCAGCAGGCCCATCATCGCGGACTTGAACACGGTCGCGCCGCTGAGCGCGTACAGGAACCCGAAGGCGCAGCCGAAGGCCACCGCGTACGTGAGGGTCTTCGCTTCGGTGATCATCGAGCCCTGGCGGCGCCCGATGGCGTAACAGACGGCCGTGCACACGGCCGCCGCGATCAGTCCGACGATGGCGGACTTGCCGGCGGACGAGCCGCCGTCGTGCTCCAGGAAGCCGACGTACGCGCCGAAGACCAGGCCGAGCGCGAGCGGAACCGACCAGGCGGAGGCGTGGCGTTCCATGTGCCGCGCGGTCGCTCCCGGGTGGCGCGGGCGGGCGTGCCGGGGGCCGCGCGTCTGGGGCCGCGGATGCGGGTGGGTATGGGTGTGCGTCATGGCGAGTCCCTCTCCCTCGTCGCCCCCGACCGATGCGCGGGGCACCTTCCACGGCACACCCGGACGCGACCCCCGGCAACTCGATCAGCGGATCGGGCCGTGAACGGGGCGGACGCGGACGCCGGGCTGGGGTGGGGACGGGCGCGCCGGTGGGCGCGGGGGACGCCCCTGCGGCGAGGTCGCCGAGGGCGGCGCGACGACGCTGGTCAGCGCCCGATGAGGGCGCGGCGGCGATGGTGGGAAGGCCGCGTCGCCCCACGCCCCGCGCGAACCGGTGCTAGGGCCCACCCGCGCGAGGTCGCCGCGCGCCGATCACGCCGGGGTGCGAGCCACGGGGGCGGGTGGGCGTGTGCCGACGTGGCGTGGGTACGCGTACGACGGCGCGCGGCGGGGCCCGTCGGTCGTGACGGGGCCAGGCCGGGGCGACGTTCCCTGCGTCGTCCCGGTCGCGTGGTTGGCCGGTTACCGCGACTCGCGGCCGGGGCCCGAGGGTCTGGGCGGACTGATGGGGCGCGGACCGGCCGGGCCGTGCGGACTCGGCTCCGGGTCGGCGCCGCGACCTGCGGCTTCGACGGGTTGGCCGGGGGAGGGCTGAGCAACCAGAAACCGGTGTACGCCGTCTACAGGGTGGGAACGCGGCCTCGAACGACGTCGTTCGAGGGTGAGAGGCAGAACGACGTACGTGACAGCCGTCTCACGAGCGCGACGCACGCCGACCCGCGTGAGGACGCGGGTGTCGCCCTCGGTACCCGGCCTGACCTGCGCTTCCGAATGATCCACTGGCATGTGGCCTCCCTTGCGGCGGGACAGGGTACTGCATGATCACGAAAATTGCGGGACTGGCTGGGAATTCTGTCCGGTTTCCACTCGTTGTTTCCATCGGACGGGGTACTTGCAGGGCCTGGCCCACTATCCCGACTAGCCCGATCCCGCGACCGACTCATCGCAAGGGAGCACGCATGGCAACTCGTGCCGTCGCCCGTCGTCAGGCCACCAACACCGGCTCTGACGGGGCAAGCAGCGTTCGCGCCGTAGGCGGGGAGATCGCCGACCGCGACCTGGTCGGCATGTACCTGGACGAGATCGCACGTACGCCGTTGCTCGACGCGGCCAAGGAAGTCGAGCTGTCCCAGACCATCGAGGCGGGCGTCTACGCCCAGCAGGTCCTCGACGGCGAGGTGGAGGAGAGCGCGGCGGCCGGAGCGAGCCGCGAGGAGCTTGAGGCGATAGCCGCCGAGGGCGCCCGCGCCAAGGACGTGTTCATCCGCTCCAACCTGCGCCTGGTGGTCGCGGTCGCCCGCCGCTACCCCCGCAGCGGCCTGCCGCTCCTCGACCTGATCCAGGAGGGCAACGCCGGTCTGGTGCGAGCGGTGGAGAAGTTCGACTACGCCAAGGGCTTCAAGTTCTCCACGTACGCGACCTGGTGGATACGCCAGGCCATCACCCGATCCATCGCCGACCAGTCCCGCACCATCCGGCTCCCCGTCCACTTGGTCGAGGAACTGGGCCGCATCCGCCGGGTGCAGCGCGAGTTCAACCGCGAGAACGGGCGCGACCCCGAGCACACCGAGATCGCCGCCGAACTCGGCTCCACCCCGGCACGGGTCTCGGACGTGCTCGACTGGGCCCGCGACCCGGTGAGTCTCAACATGTCGGTGGACGACGAGGGCGAGACCCAGTTCGGCGACCTGCTGGAGGACACCTCGGCCGAGTCCCCGGAACAGTCGGTGCTGGTCATGCTGCGCCGCGAGGGCCTCGACGACCTGATCGGCCGCCTCGACGAGCGCACCGCCTCGATCATCAAGGCCCGCTACGGCATGGAGGACGGCCGCGAGCGCACCCTCACCGAGGTCGGCAAGCAGCACGGCCTCACCCGGGAACGCATCCGGCAGATCGAGAAGCACGCACTGCTCGAACTGAAGAAGATGGCCCGCGACACGGGCTTCGACGCGGCGGCCTAGCGACCACGTCGACTGGGTCCTGAGACCCAGCGGCGGTGGCCCCGCCGCCGCCTCGCCACCACCAAGCGGGCCCCAGCGGCCCGCCCCCATACCAGAGCCCCGGTGCCACCCCCCCCGCACCGGGGCTCTGCCTGTGTGGTGGACGAGGGGGGGGGGGGGCCGCGGGGGGGGGCCGGGGGGCGCGGGGGCGGGGGCGGCCCCCCGCCGCGGGCCGCGGCGGGGGCGGGCGGCGC
>NZ_JBHVJC010000051.1:0-48616 GCF_042799315.1 Streptomyces sp. NPDC057702
ATGCTACAGGGGGGTTGTTCCGGGGGGGGGTGTTTGGCCCCCCCCCGGGCCGGGGGGCGGGCCCCGCCCCGGGGCTGGGGGGGCCCCCGCGGGGGGCCCACCCCCCCGGCGGGGGGGGCCCCCGCCCCGAGCGGAATCCCGGCCCGGCCGCGCACCACGCGGCCGGGCCGGTCGGCTGCCCGGCGCGGCCCCGTGGCCCGCGCGGCACCCAGCGGGCGACGGGCGGCTCAGGGCCTGTCGGGTGCGTGGTACCGCGCGTAGTGGGCGGCGATCTCGTCGGTGGTGGTGAGCCAGACCCCCGGGTGGCGGGCGACGTACTCCAACGCCTGGGCCACGTACTTGTGTCGGAAGGGTTGGTTGATGACGAAGGGGTGCAGGGCCAGCGACATCACCCGCCCGCTGTCCGCCGACTCGGCGTAGAGCTGGTCCAACTGGTCCCGCACGATCCGCACGAACTCCGGACCGCTGAGGTTCCTGCCGACGAACAGGGTGATGTCGTTGACCTCGATGGGGTAGGGGACGCTCATCATGCCCGGCACGTTCAGCCAGTACGGCTGGTCGTCATTGGCCCAGTCCAGTACGTAGTGCAGCCCCAACTCGGCCAGCACGGCGGGGGTGTGGAAGGTCTCGGTCAGCGCCGGACCCAGCCAACCGCGCGGCCGGTGGCCGGTGGCCCGCTCGATGGTGTCGACGATCTCGCGGGTGTGGGCCAGCTCCACGGCGGGCTCCATGTCGGCCTGGTAGAGGGAGTTGTTCCTGCCGTGGGCCACCCAGGTCCAGTCGCGGGCCCGCCCCGCCTCGATGATCTGCGGGTACCGCGCGCACACGTCGGAGTTGAGCATCACGCTGGCGCGCAGGCCCAGGTGGTCGAGGCAGTCCATCATGCGCCAGATGCCCACCCGGGGGCCGTAGTCGCGCCAGCCGTGGTTCAGCGGGTCGGGAGTGAGGCCGGAGGTGCTGTGGGCGAGGCTGAGGCCGGGGCGGTCGATGGGGTAGTGCTCGACGTTGAGCCCGACGTAGAAGGCGATGCGGGCACCGGCCGGCCAGTGGATCGGCTCGCGTTCGACGATGGGACGGTAGTCGTAGAGCTGGTGGTCCATCAGCGCTGGCCTCATTCACCGTGGTGGGCAGTGGTAGACCCGCCCAGGGTAGTGATCCACGGTCCCCGCCCGCCGGCCCCGCCACCGCCCGGGCCCCGCGGGCGCGGACCCGCCGCCCCGGGCGTCGCCGGGCCTCAGTCCCCGGGGACGCGCAGCACCAGCACGTGGTACTCCAGATAGTCGCGACAGAAGCGGCGGTAGGGGCCGATCAGCGCGTCCGTGTACGCCATCGCCTCCTTGCCGTACCGCTCCTCGATCTCGGCGTGCCGGTCCTGGTAGAGGTGGGCCATCACCTCGCCGCCGAGCACCATGTTCGGCGTCATGTCCCGTACGGTCAGGATCTCGTAGCCGGCCTCCCCCACCTCGGCGAGCAGGGTGGCGAACGGCGTCGGGGGCGGGCTGGCCCACAGGCGGGTGAAGGCGGCCTCGTCCTCGGCGGGGGGTGTGCCACGGCGGGAGAACTCGGTGAGCAGGAAGTGCCCGCCCGGGCGCAGGACCCGCCGGGCCTCGCGCAGGCCGGCCGGGCGGTCGGTGAGGTGGGCGAAGCAGTCGATGGACCAGGCGGCGTCGAAGGAGGCGTCCGCGTAGGCGAGGTTCATGGCGTCGCCGTGCTCGAAGGTGACCTGCTCGGCGAGGCCCTGGGTGCTCGCGCGCTCCTGGGCCTGGGCGAGTTGTTGGCGGCTGACGGTCACCGCGGTGACGCGCGCGCCGGTGCGCTGGGCCAGGCGCAGGGCCGGCCCGCCGGTGCCGCAGCCGATGTCGAGCAGGCGGGTGGCGCCTTGGGCGTCCAGGGTGTCGATGAGGAAGTCGGTCTGTCGTTCCTGCGCGAGGTCGGCCACGTCCACGAGCGTGGGAGCCCGGTTGGGTGTGTTGTGCGGGACGAACAGGCCCACGTGTACGGCGGCGCCGCCGAGCGTCATGGCCAGCATGTCGCCGAACTCGTCGTACATCGCGCCGACTTCCTCGGGCGATGGGCCGGTGCCGGACCGGGCGGGCGGGCCGGACGCGGCGGGGGTGGCCTCGGGGGCCTCGGCCAGGGTGGGTGTGTCCGGGCCGGGGCCCGCTGCCGGGGTGGCGGGGGTCGGGGCGGGGGTGGTGTCCGTCCGGGGTGTGGCGTCGTCGGCCATGGCCGTCACGGGTCCCTTCAACACGAGGAGGCTGATGGTGGTGGTGTGTGCGAGGGGCGCCGGCGGAGCGGGCGCCCGGGGCGGGTGCGGAACGGGCCGGGGCCTGGGTGGCGTGCGGGGCGACGGCGAGGAGACGTGTCGCGCGTGAACCGGTGGTCGCGGGCCGCGCCCGGCGGTGCCTCGGTCCCACGGTCAGCGTGCCAGCCGGGCCGGCGGTTGTCTGCGGCGCCGTCGCGCGCTCGGCCGGCCGGGCTCGGAGTCCGGCCCCGCCCCGCCGGGGCCCGCGCGGGACGCCTCGGGTACGCGGGCGCGCCCGTCACCAGCGTCGGAGCCGCGCTGTCCGCTCATGGCGGGGCCGGTGGAGCCGCCGGGACGGCCCGGCGAACATGACCGATTCCCCGTGTGTCGCGGGCCACCGACGCGCCCGCTGGCCGGCGTGGCACGCGGGCGCGGGAGGTGGCGTGCGCCGGGTTCGTACACGCCCGGGTTCCCGTCGCGCGGGGCTGCCCGTGGGCCTGGCCCGAGGGGAGGTGGTCGGGCCCTGGGCGGAGAGGCCCGGCTGGTGTGGGTGGTGTGGATGGAGTGGTGGCACGGGTCTGGTGGGTGGCGCGCGGGTGGGTGTTCAGGGGCGGCCCGGGGCGCTGACCTCCTCACCTTCGGGGACCGGGCCGGGGGGTGTGCCGTCGCCGAAGGGCCGGCCGCCCAGGCGTTCGCGGTGGTGCGGGGTCAGCCAGTCGGCGAGGTCGGGGCCCAGGGCGACGACGCGGGTGGGGTTGATGCCGGTGTGTACCTGGTAGTAGTGGCGCTTGATGTGGTCGAAGTCCACGGTGTCGCCGAAGCCGGGTGTCTGGAACAGGTCGCGGGCGTACGCCCAGAGCACCGGGTCCTCGGCGAGTTTCCACCGGTTGCACTTGAAGTGGCCGTGGTAGACGACGTCGAAGCGCACCAGGGTGGTGAAGAGTCGGATGTCGGCCTCGGTGATGGTCTCGCCCATCAGGTACCGGTGCTCGGTCAGCCGCCGCGACACGTGCTGCCAGCGTGCGAACAGTGCCCGGCAGGCGCGTTCGTACTCCTCCTGTCCGGTGGCGAAGCCCGCCTGGTAGACGCCGTTGTTGAGGTCGCGGCCGATGGTGGCCATGAGCGCGTCCATCTCCGCCCGCAGGGCGCGGGGGTAGAGGTCGGGGGCGCCGGGCCGGTGCAGGGCCCGCCACTCGGTGGCCAGGTCGAGGGTGAGCTGTTGGTAGTCGTTGGTCACCAGGCGACCGCTGGGCACGTCGACCACCGCGGGCACGCTCACCCCGCCCGGGTAGTCCCGCTCGCGCGCGTCGTACGCCTGGCTCAGGAAGCGGATGCCGAGCACGGGGTCGCGCCCGTCGGGGTCGAGGGTGAAGCGCCAACTGCGGTCGTCCTGGATCGGGTCGGCGATCGCCAGGGACAGGGCGTCCTCCAGGCCGAGCAGCCGGCGGGCGATCACCGCGCGGCTGGCCCACGGGCAGGCGCGGCTGACGACCAGCCGGTAGCGGCCGGCCTCGACGGGCCAGCCGTCCGCGCCGTCGGCGGTCACCCGGTCGGTGAAGTGACTGCGTGAGCGCCGGAAGGGCTTGCGGCCGTACGTGCTGTTGCCGTCCCGGTCCGGGGCGTCCTGTTCGTGTGGGTGGCTTCCGGTCTCGCCCATCGTGCCTCTTCTCCTCGGTCGCCCTCGCCGTACGCGGTCGGCCCGGCCCGTGACGGCCGGCCCGCGCGGCACCGCCCCGCGTCACCCTGGCCATCCTGCGCCGCTGTCGGGTCGGCCCGGCGCATTGACCGCACCGCCATCCGTGGGCCCCGCGCGGGGCGGGGGTGACGGTGCGCCGGGGTGGGGCCTAGAGTTCGGCGCTGATCGCGTCAGCGGCCGTGTGCAGCAGGGGGGCGATGGCGGCGGCGCGGGCGACACCCAGCCGGGTGCTGGGGGCGGAGATCGTCACGGCGGCCACACACACTCCCTCGCGGTCGCGTACGCCCACGCCGATGCCGTGCACGTCGGTCACGCTCTCGTCGATGTTGAGGGCGTAGCCCCGGCGCCGACACGCGGCGAGGTCCCCCTCCAGCGCCGCCAGGTCGGCCACCGTCGTCGGGGTGAGGCGCTCCAGACCCTGGGGGTAGGTCATACGGACCGCCTCCCAGGGCAGTTCGGCGAGCTGCGCCTTGCCGCCGGCGGTGGTGTAGGCGGGCAGCCGGTCGCCGGTGCGCGGGGCGACGCGCAGCGGGTGCGGGCCCTCCACGCCGTCGAGGAACACCGCGTCGGGGCCGTCGAGTTGGAGCAGGTTGCTGGTCTCGGCTGCCGTGTCGCGCAGCCGCTTGAGGTGCGGGCGGGCGAGGCGGACCAGTTCCCCGGTGCCGATGCGTCTGCGGGACTCCACCGCGACCCGGCCGTGGGCCAGACCGAGCAGTGCGGGCCCCAGGCGGTACTGCCGGCCGTCGGGGACCTGTTCGACGAAGCCGTGGCCGCGCAGCGTGGACAGCAGACGGTGCGCGGTCGAGCGTGCCACGCCGAGGTGTTCGCTCACGTCCGTCACCCGCACCGCGTCCCGACCGCCGAGGTAGACCAGCGTGCGCAGGGCGTTGGCCACGGAGCTCGCGCCGTAGACGTCGTCTTCCATCGAGTTCTGCATAACGGAAAGCCTACTCACTCGTGTTCCGCCAGGGGGAAGTTCTCGCGCCCGCGGTGGTCGTCACGGGCCGCCCGGGGCGGGGCGACGGCGCTCGGCTCCGGCGCCGTGGCGCGCCGCTCAACCGTCGCCGCGCGCCCTGTCGCGCGGCGTGGCCGTGGCGAGGTGGGCGCCGGCGACGGGACGGGAGGCCTGGGGCGGGCCCGGGGTGGGCCGGGTGGCGGGGTGGGCGAGCCCCAGGCGGGTGTGGAGCCGGCGCAGCGCGGCGGGCGCGTACCACGCGGTGCGGCCCAGGACGCGCAGCGCGGCGGGCAGCAGGATGCCGCGCACCAGCAGTGCGTCGATGACGATCGCCAGGCCGCTCCCCAGGCCGAACATCATCAGGAAGCTGATGCGGCTGGTGCCGAAGGCGAAGAGGCTGACCGAGAGGAGGCCGGCGGCCATCGTCACGATGCGCCCGGTTCTGGCCAGGCCGTCGGTGACCACGCGTCGCCCGGTGGCCCCCGCGTCGCGCGCCTCCTTCATCCGGCTCGTCACGAAGACCTCGTAGTCCATGGAGAGTCCGAAGGCCACACACAGCAGGAGGACGGACATGGACAGGTCCAGCGGTTGGGCGGTGAAGCCCAGCAGGGCGGACGCGTGCCCCTCGGCGAAGATCCAGGCCATCGCCCCCAGCGCCGCCGAGAGGCTGAGCGCGTTGAGGACCAGGGCGCGCAGCGGCTGGACCACGCTGCCGGTGAACAGGAACAACAACACGAACGTCGTGCCGCAGACGAGCGCGAGCGCCACCGGCAGTCGGGAGCCGACGGCGTGCAGGGTGTCGACGGACCGCGCGTCCTCGCCGCCGACCAGCACGCGGGTGTGGGGTGGTGGCTCCACCGCGCGCACGGCGTGCACCAGGTCCCGCGCGGCTGGCGAGGCGGGCGCGGCCTCGCCCCGCACGATCAGGCGCTGGGCGTCCGGGCGGGCCAGGGCCGACGCCGTGGCCGCCGGGTCCGGGCGCTGGCCGGTGGGGAAGGGGCCGGCGCTGGTGTCCACGCGGGCGACGCCGTCCAGGTGGGCGAGGCGTTCGGCGTACGCGCGCACGGCGCCGTCGGTAGCCCGGCCGGTCGCGATGACCTGGAGGGCGTCGCCGTCGCCGGCCGGAAAGTCGCGCTGCACCTGGGTGGCCACCTGGCGGCTCGGCGCGTTCGGCGGCAGGGCCCGCTCGTCCGGGGTGCCGAACGAGACGCCCAGCAGCGGGCTCGCCGCGCCCAACAGGAGCGCGAGGACGGGGAGGGCGGTCAGCGCGGGGCGGCGCATGACGGCGCCGGCCAGCCGCCCCCACCAGGGGGCGTCCGCCCCGCGCGCGCTGGAGACGAGGGGCACCCGGCCCCTGTTCACGCGGTGGCCCAGCACGACCAGCAGCGGCGGGATGACGAAGAGGGCGCTGAGCGCCGCCATGACCACCACGCCGATGCCCGCGTAGGCGAAGGAGCGCAGGAAGAACGGCGGGAAGACGAGCAGGGCCGCCAGGGCCGCGACGACGGTGGCCGCGGAGAAGACGATGGTGCGCCCCGCCGTACGCACCGTGACGCGCAGCGCCCGCGCGAGGGGCGCGCCGCGCGCCAGTTCCGCGCGGAACCGGCTGACCAGGAGCAGGGCGTAGTCGATGCCCAGACCCAGGCCCAGGGCGGTGGTCAGGTTGACGGCGAAGACGGACACGTCGGTGAGTTGACCGAGGACGGAGAGCGCGGCGAAGGTGCCGACGATCGCGACCAGCCCCACGACGAGCGGCAGCGCCGCCGCCACCAGGCTGCCGAAGGCGAGGACGAGCAGCAGGAGGGTCAGCGGGATGGCGATGGCCTCCGCCCGCGCGAGGTCCCGGCCGACCTGTCCGGTGATGTCGTTGCCGGCGGCGGCGTCCCCGCCGGCGGTGACGGTGACGCCGCCCCCGTCCCGGGCGTAGGTGTCGACCAGTTCGCGCGCCCGGTCGCCGCGTTCGTCCTCGGAGCCGCGCACATGGGCGACGACCAGCGTCCGACGTCCGTCCTGGGAGGTGAGCGCCGCGCCGCCGGCGTCCTGGGCCGAGCGGACCTGGGTGACGCCCGCCTCGTGGCGCAGCCCGTCGGCCAGGGCGCGGGCCCGCGCGGCGCCGGCGACCTCGGCCACGTCGCCCCGGTCACGCGGCGCCTGGGCCGGCGGGGGTTGGTGGGTCGGGGGTTGGTGGGTCGGGGGTTGGTGGGTCGGGGGTTGGTGGGTCGGTTGGACGAGGAACACCAGGTTGGTGTCGCCTCCGAAGCGTTCGTCCACGAGGCGCTGGGCGCGGGTGGAGTCGGCGCCCGGGTCCTCGAAGCCGCCGCCCCGCAGCGCGCCGAAGGCTCCCGCGCCGACGACGCCCAGGGCGGCCACGGCCACGGCGGCGACGGTCAGCACGCGCCGGGCGTGCCGCAGGGCGAGGCGGGCGATCCAGGTGAACATCGGCTTCATCTCCTCGGGGTCACGGCCTCGGTGGCCGCGCCGGCGGAGGGTGCGGGGGCGCTCGCTCGCACGGTGGGGTGGGCGTGCGTCGGTGCGGAGTGCGGCGGGGTGGTGGTCGGCTGTCGCCCACATGCCGCGCGGGCCGCTGTGGGTCGGAAGGCGTTCCCGGGGTGGGGTGCGCGGCGTCGACCCGCTATATAGCTAGCTTCGCTATCCACAATAGACAGTGATACTCACCATATCCAGTACGGACGGAGATCGAGTGCCGTTCCCGGACACGGCGGCCGACCTCGCGCGGCCGCCCCAGCACACGGCGGCCCCGGCGGTCAGCGGCATTCCGCTCCGGCCGGGGTGGCGGCGCTGGCGCGCACGGGGTCCGGCGACGCCACTCCCGGCGGCTCCCACGGTGCGCGTACCGCCGTGGTCGGGCAGATGGCGATGCCGGGCGCGTGGCCGCCGTCGGGGGCGGCGTGCACCGCGACATGCCGCTTCACCTGCGCGTTCACGCGCCCCGCCGAGGGGCGTGGGTGGGCTTGATGCGGACGTTCGGCCGCCGCCCGAGCGGGGCAGGGGTGGGCGAGGGGCACAGCGTCAGCGGCCCACGCGCACCTCGGGCGCACTTCCCGAGAGCAAGAGTTCCACATAGCAGAACAACACCCTTCAGCCGTTCCGCTATATAGATCACGTGCCTAGATTGAGGCTCCTGGCCCCCGCGCAAGCGGTCGACGCCGCCGGCGGGTGCGCGGACGCCGTGTGGAGCGGCGCGCGGGGCACGGAGCCCCACGTTCGCCGGCCCTGGCGGGCACCGCCCGCGCGCGTCAGCGCGGCGGCACGTCCCTGCACCTCCCCGGTGGCACGCCGCCGGCCGCGGTCCGCCCCCGAGCAAGGAGATCCGATGAAGGCTGTACCGGATGACGCGCCGGCCCCGGGCCCGGTGGCGAACCAGGGGGTCGAACCGGTCGCGGAGGGGCGGCCGAGGCGGCTGCGCCCCTGGCACACCCTGTGGTTTCTGTTGCTGCTGGGGTGGACGGTCAGCGCCGCCGACCGTGCCGTCACCGGACCCGTGGTCTCCTGGATGATCGACAACGGGGTGGGTTTCCTCGCCGACGCCGACAACCCGCACGCCCTGGGCGGGCTCATCGGTGGTCTGTTCTTCGCGGGTTACATGCTCACCCAGTTTCCCGGCGGCTATCTCGGCGACCGGTACGGGCACCGCACACTCATCGTGGTGAGCCTGCTGTGGGCCGGCGTCGCCACCATCCTGACCGGGTTCCTGGGTGGGCTGACCGCGTTCATCGTGGTCCGCGTGGTGACCGGGCTCGGCGAGGGCGCGTTCTACTCCAACGACCGCACCCTGATCACCGCCGCCACCCCGGAGCGGGACCGCAGCCTGGGCATGGGAGTGGTGATCACCGGGCTCGCCTTCGGCATCACCATCGCCATCGTCGGCACGCCGCACTTCATCGACGTGGGCAAGGCGTTCCTGCCCGAGGTCGACGCGTGGCGGATGGCGTTCTGGATTCTGGGCGTCGCGACCCTGCTCGTCGGCTCCGTCACCACCTGGTACTTCCGCGCGCATCTGCGTTGGCGCACCGTGTGCCGGGCGACCGCGCACCTGGGCGCGTACGCGCTGGTCTCCCTGACGCTGATCATGGCCGTCTATCTGATCGGGGACCGGGCCGGCCTCTCCGACCTGTGGATCGCCGTCCTGGAGGTCGTGCTGGCCGCGGGGCTGGTGCTGTTCGCGCTGACCCGCAAGGGTGAGGAACTCGGCCCGGTGCTCAGGAACCGGGACCTGTTCCTCATCTATCTGGCCAACATCGCGATCCTGTGGAACCTGTGGTTCTTCAGCTTCTGGTCGGTGTCGATCGTCGCGGGCGCCGCGCACTCCTCGTTCGCGAGCGCCGCGCTGACCGCCGGCTTCAACGCGGGCGCCGGCATCCTCGGGTTCCCCGCCGGCGGCTGGCTGTCCGACCACGGCGTACGGCGCGGCTGGGGCCGGAAGTCGATCATGCTCACCTTCACCGGTATCCAGGCCGTGCTCACCGTCGCATTCGCCTGGTACCTGAGCGCCGTCGAGCGGCCCTCGCTGTGGGTGATGGGTGTGCTGCTGTTCACCGCCAGTCTCTTCTTCAACGCCCTGCAGCCGGTGGGCCACGCGCTCACCGCCGACCTGGCCCCGCCGGAACTGCGCGGCTCCGCGTTCGGCATGCAAAACCTCATCGGCGAGACGGGCGCCGTGCTCTCGCCGGCCATCGGCGGCGTGCTGCGCGACTCCACCGGGAGCTGGTCGGCGGCCGTGTGGCTGGACGCGGGGATCGTCGTCGTCGGCTTCTGTCTGCTGGCCGGCGTCCGCTCCCAACGTGCGAGTCCCGGCTGAGCCCCCCATCGCGCCAACCTGCCGCCCCGCCCCGGCGGGCGGCTCGCCCGGGTACCGGATCTCCCCCGACCACGCCCGGGAACCACCCTCACAGAACGAAGGAACCACACGATGCGCACCGTCCGCGACGCCGCCTTCGACGTCCTGCGTCACCACGGCATGACGACCCTGTTCGCCAACCCCGGCTCCACCGAGGTGGCCCTGCTCGCCGACCTCCCCGAGGACCTCACCTTCGTCCTGGCCCTGCACGAGGGTTCGGTGGTCGGCGCCGCCACCGGGTGGGCCATCACCCGCGAGGAGCCCGCGCTGGTCCTGCTGCACACCACGGCCGGGCTCGGCAACGCCGTGGGGGCGCTGGCCACCGCGCGGGTCAACCGCGCGCCGCTGGTGGTGCTCGTCGGTCAGCAGGACCGGCGGCATCTGGCGCAGGAGCCGTTCCTGGCCGGCCGGTTGGAGGGGCTGTGCGGCGACTACCCGGTGCGCGTGGAGACCCCGATCCGGGCGCAGGACGTCCCCGGTGCGATCGGTCGGGCCGCGCACGCCGCCCGGCTGCGGCGGGGCCCGGCGCTGGTCATCGTGCCGATGAACGACTGGGCCGAGCCGGCCGACGATCTGCCCGTGCCCGCGCCGGCCACGCTGCGGGAGGCCACGGGGGCCGATCCGGAGGTCGTCGCGCACCTGGCCGACCTGCTGGCCGGCGCCCACTCCCCCGCCCTGGTGGCCGGCTCCGCCGCCGACACCGAGGCGGGCTGGGCCGGGCTCACGGCGCTGGCCGAGCGGCTGAACTGCCCGGTGTGGCAGGAGTCGTTCGGCGCGCGGGCCGGCTTCCCGCAGGACCACCGGCTGTTCGCCGGGCATCTGCCCGGGGACCGCGCCCGGCTGCGCGCGACCCTGGCCCCCTACGACCTGGTGCTGGCCGTGGGCGCTCCGGTGCTGCGCCAGTACGGTTACGCCGAGGGCCCGTTGGCCCCGGCCACCACTCGGCTGGCGCTGCTGACCGACGACGCGGAGGAGGCCCAGCGCGCGCCGGTGGATCTGGCGGTGCTGGCGCCGCTGCCCGCGTTCTGCGCGGCGTTGGCGGCGCGGGTTCCCGCGCGCGGGGGGGCGCCGGTGATCCCCGCCCGGGCCGCGATGCCGAAGCCGCCGTCGCCGGGCGAGGCGTTGCGTGCCACGCACGTCCTGGCGGCGCTGGCCCAGCGGCTGCCCGCCGACGCGGTCCTGGTCGAGGAGACGCCGTCCAGCCGTCCCGACCTGCACGCCCTGGTGCCCGCGCGGAAACCGCTCGACTTCGTCAGCGCGGCCATGGGCGGGTTGGGCTTCGCGCTGCCGGCGGCCATCGGCATCCGGATGGCCGCGCCCCGGCGCCCGGTGGTGGCCGTCGTCGGCGACGGCTCCTCGCTTTACCAGATCCAGGCGCTGTGGACGGCCGTGCACTACGAGGTCGGCGCCGTGTTCATCGTGCTGGCCAACGGCCGGTACGCGGTCATGGACCGGCTCGCCGACAAGCACGGGGGCAAGGCGCCCTGGCCCGCGTTCGAGGAGGTCAGCGTGCGCTCGCTGGCCGAGTCGCTGGGGTGCCCGGCGCGCCGGATCACCCGCTACGAGGAGTTGGTCGGCGAGCTGACGTCGCTGGCCGACACGTTCACCACGCGCACCGAACCGCTCGTCCTTGAGGTCGTCGTCGAGCCGGAGGCGGCCTTCCAGCCGTGACCGGGGCCGCGCCCTCATTCCTGTCCACCTGTCTCCCCAGGAGGTTGTGATGTCCCTACTCGATCCGTCCCACTGGTCCGGCAAGATCGGCATCGGCGGCTGGACCGTGGCCGCCGGCGGTCGGAGCGCCGTCGTCGAGCCGGCCACCGGCGAGACCCTGGAGCACGTCGGCTCCGCGGACCCCACCGACATCGCGCGCGCCTCCGAGCGGGCCGCCGCCGCACAGCGAGGGTGGGCCGCGACGCCCTACACCGAGCGGGCCGCGGTGCTGCGCCGGGCGGGCGACCTGATCAACCAGCACATCGAGGAGATCCACTACTGGCTCATCCGCGAGGCGGGCTGCGTGCCGGCCAAGGCCGCGTTCGAGACCAACCTGGCGGCCCAGGAGTGCTACGAGGCAGCCGCCATGGTCTCCCGCCCGTTCGGCGAGCTGCTGCCCTCGGCCGAGCCCCGGTTGAGCATGGTGCGCCGCGTCCCGGCCGGCGTGGTCGGTGTCATCGCGCCGTTCAACGCGCCGCTGGTGCTGTCCATGCGCTCGGTGGCGCCCGCGCTGGCGCTGGGCAACGCCGTGGTGCTCAAGCCCGACCCGCGTACGGCGGTGTGCGGGGGCGTGGTGCTGATGCGGATCTTCGAGGAGGCCGGGCTGCCCGAGGGCGTCCTGGCGCTGGTGCCCGGCGGTGCGGAGGCGGGACACGCGCTGGTCGTGGACCCGCACACGCAGATCGTCTCCTTCACCGGGTCCACGGCGGCCGGCCGCAGGGTCGGGGCGAGCGCGGCCGAGCACCTCAAGCGGGTGCACCTGGAGCTCGGCGGCAACTCCGCGATGATCGTGCTGCCCGACGCCGACCTGGAGCGCGCGGTGTCCACCGCGGCCTGGGGCTCGTACTTCCACCAGGGGCAGATCTGCATGACCACCGGGCGCCACCTGGTGCACGAGTCGATCGCCGAGGAGTACGCCGAGCGCCTGGCGGCCAAGGCGGACGCGCTGGCCGTCGGTGACCCGGCCAAGGGCGAGGTGGCGCTCGGGCCGATCATCGACGCCGCCCAGCGCGACAAGGTGCACGCGCTGGTGAGCGCGAGCGTGCGCGACGGCGCCCGGCTGGCCGCCGGCGGCACCCACGAGGACCTGTTCTACCGGCCCACGGTCCTCACCGGGGTCAGCGAGTCCACCCCCGCCTACGCCGAGGAGGTCTTCGGCCCGGTCGCCCCGATCCGCGCGTTCTCCGACCTGGACGAGGCGGTGGCCCAGGTGACCGCCAACCCGTACGGGCTGGCGCTGAGCGTCCTGACCCGCGACGTGATGCGGGGGTTGGAGCTGGCCGAGCGCGTCCCGGTCGGTCTGGTCCACATCAACGACCAGACCATCAACGACGAGGCGCCCGCCCCGATGGGTGGCGTGGGCATCTCCGGCACCGGCGTCCGCTTCGGCGGCACCGCCAGCATCGAGGCGTTCACCGAGACACGGTGGATCACCGTGCGCGCCGACGAGGCCGTCTATCCGATCTGAGCCGCGCGTCCCCACACCGGGCGGCCCTCCTCACCGGCAGGGGGGCCGCCCGGTCGTCGTGCGCGCCACGCCCCGGGCGCCGTGTCGCCCCCGCGCCCCGCTCCGGATCTCGCGAGGCCCGCCCGGCCCCGGCCGCCTCGGGCGGGAGCGGGAGTCGGGTTCGGGCGGGCGGGTTCACAGGGTCGGGACGCGGACGAACCGCTGGGCCACGTGCAGGTCGGCCTCGATCGCGCGGGCCGTCTCGCGCAGCGCGGGCAGGACCTCCGCGCGGCAGGCCGCCAGGGTGCGGCTGCTGGTGTGCATGGCCACGTTGACCGCGGCCACCGCCCGCCCGGCCCGGTCGCGCACCGGCACGGCCAGCGAGCGCAGCCCCTCCTCCAACTCCTCGTCCACCAGGGCGTACCCCTCGTGCCGCGCCCGCTCAAGGCAGGCGGCCAGGTCCTCCTGGTCGGTGCGGGTGTGCGGGGTCAGGGCCCGGGGTCGGGCGCGGGCCAGCCGAGTGGGGTGGTCGGCGGCCGGCAGGTCGGCGAGCAGGACGCGCCCCATGGACGTGGCGTAGGCGGGCAGTCGGGTGCCCGGTGTGATGTTGACGCTCATGACGCGGGAGGTGGCCACCCGCGCCGTGTAGCGGATGTCGTCGCCGTCGAGCACGGCCAGCGAGGCCGAGTCGCGCACGCGCTGGACCAGGGCTCCCAGGTGCGGCGCGGCGATGTCGGCCAGCGTGGTGCGGGAGAGCGGCGGGTAGCCCAGGGCCAGCACGCGCGGGGTCAGGCGGAATCCGCCGGCCTGCGCGGTGGCGTAGCCCAGGTGTTCCAGGGTGATCAGCGCGCGCCGGGCGGTGGCGCGCGGCAGGCCGGTGGCGCGCGCGATGTCGGCCAGGGTCAGCTGGTCCCGGCCCTGGTCGAAGGCGGTGATGACGGTCAGGCCGCGGGCCAGGGACTCCACGAACTCGGCGCCCAGTTCCCGCTTGGAGGCGTGGGTCCAGTCGGCGAGCCCGGCGGGTGGTGCGGGCGGCGGCTGGGGGGCGCGGCGCAGGGCGTCCTCCATGGCCCTGGCGGTGCGGCGGGCCCGGGGCAGCACCGCCTGACGGAGCGAGGTGGCGCTGTGCCGGCTGGTGTGGCTGACCACGCTCAGCGCGCAGGCGGGCTGGCCGTCCGGGGCGCGGACGAGCAGGCCGAGCGCGATCAGGCCGGGCTCGATGAGCTGGTCGTCGGCGGCCCAGCCGTCGCGGTCGGCGGCGGCGGCGCGCTCCTCGAACGTCGGGTGCCCGCCGGTGTCGCCCGACCGGGGCGCGGGCGGCAGCACGGCGGCGTACTCGGTGCCGTCCTGGTCCGCCGACCGCCGCGCGCGCCACTGGGCCCAGCGCTCGGCGGACCAGGTGGCGGCGAACAGCGGCCCGGGGGCGGTGCGTTCGACGGGCAGCAGGTCGCCGATGCGGAAGGTGAGCGACATGGCGCGGCGGCGGGTGGTCTGGTGGACGAAGCGGATGCCGTCGGCGTCGGGGACGGCCAGGGAGACCGACTCGTCGAGCTCGTCGGCCAGGTGCTCGGCCAGCGGACCCAGTGGGCCGGGCAGCGCGAGGGCGGCCAGGTAGGCGTTGCCCAGTTCCATCAGGCGCGGGGCGAGTTCGGCCGCGTACTGGTCCCGGCGCAGGTAGTGCATGCGGGCCAGGGTGGCGACCACCCGGTCGACGGTGGAGCGGGCGTACCCGGTGGTGCGGACCAGTTCGCCCAGGCTCAGCCTGCCGTCCGCCTCGCTGAGGGCCCGCAGGACGGCGATGCCGCGCAGCAGCGGGCCGACCGCCTCGGCTGGTGGGGCGGGGTCGGTCGGGCCGGTGGGGCGCTGGGCTGGCATCGGGTTCTCCGGGTGGATCTCTCGGCGGTCGCGCGGGCCCGGGAGGGCTGGGCGCGGCGGGGCGGGTGCGGTAGCGGAGCGTAGCCGCGTTCGGTCGGGTCGGGGGCGGTGGGGCGTTGACAGGCGTGGCGGGGCGGCGCAAACTGGCGCCACATCAATGAACTTTAGTTCATCTGGCGAACGCTGGCGAGGTCGGAGACCCGCTTCGGCGCTTCTGGTCGCCGCGCCAGCTCGGGAGAGGGAAACCCCTGCATGGACAAAGTCAGGGCGACCGCCGCCGACGCGGTCGCGGACCTCACGGACAACGCCTCGCTGGCGGTGGGCGGCTTCGGGCTCAGCGGTGTGCCCAACGTCCTGATCGACGCGGTGCACGCGCGCGGCGTCCGGGGTCTGAGCGTGGTCTCCAACAACTGCGGGGTGGACGGCGGCGGGTTGGGCGTCCTGCTCGCGGCCGGGCGCATCGCCCGGGTCACCGGTTCCTACATCGGCGACAACCGGGAGTTCGCGCGTCAGTACCTCAGCGGCGAGCTGGAGGTGGAGCTGGTGCCCCAGGGCACGCTCGCGGAGCGGCTGCGGGCCGGCGGCTGTGGCATCCCCGCCTTCTACACGCCGGCCGGTGTCGGCACCCAGGTCGCCGACGGCGGCCTGCCCTGGCGGTACGCGCCGCCGGCCGACGCGGACGCGGCCGACCCCGGCGCCCGCGAGGTGGCCGTGGTCTCGCCGGCCAAGGAGGTCCGCGCCTTCGACGGCGGCGCCTACGTGCTGGAGCGCGGCATCACGACGGACTTCGCGCTGGTGCGGGCGGCCCGCGGGGACCGGCACGGCAACCTGGTCTTCCACCGCGCGGCCCGTAACTTCAACCCGCTGGCGGCGATGGCCGGTCGGATCACCATCGCCGAGGTGGAGGAGCTGGTCGAGCCCGGCACGCTGGACCCGGACGCGGTCCACGTACCCGGCGTGTTCGTCCAGCGGGTGGTGGAGCTGACGCCCGAGCAGGCGGCGGCCAAGGACATCGAGCGGCGTACGACCAGCGCGCCGGCGCGGCAAGGGACGGTGTGAGGTCATGGCCTGGACGCGCGAACAGATGGCGGCGCGAGCCGCCGCCGAACTGACCGACGGGGCGTACGTCAACCTCGGGATCGGGCTGCCCACGCTCATTCCCGGCCTGTTGCCGCCCGGCGTCGACGTCGTGATCCACTCGGAGAACGGCATCCTGGGCGTGGGCCCCTACCCCGCGCCCCAGGACGTGGACCCGGACCTGATCAACGCGGGCAAGGAGACGGTCACCGCCCTGCCGGGTGCCGCGTTCTTCGACTCCGCGCTCTCCTTCGGCATGATCCGTGGCGGGCACATCGACGTGGCCGTGCTGGGTGCCATGCAGGTCTCGGCCGCCGGTGACCTGGCCAACTGGTCGGTGCCGGGCAAGCTGGTCAAGGGCATGGGCGGCGCGATGGACCTGGTGCACGGCGCCCGCCGGGTGATCGCCCTCACCGATCACGTCGCCAAGGACGGCTCACCCAAGATCGTCGAACGCTGCACCCTGCCGCTGACCGGCGCCGGGTGCGTCCACCGGATCATCACCGACCTCGGCGTGCTCGACGTGAGTCCCACCGGCCTGGTCCTGGTCGAGACCGCGCCACAGGTGAGCGTGGCGGAGATCCGGCGGCACACCGCCGCACCCGTCCGCGTCCCCGCCCCCACCCCGTGACCGCCCCCGGGCCCGCCACGCCGCCCGCCGAACCCCGCGCCGGCGCCCGCCGGCCGGCCGCTCGCACCTGGAGCTGACATGACTGACGGTCTGCGCGATGTCTACGTCGTCGACGCCGTACGCACCCCGATCGGCAAGTACGGCGGCGCCCTGTCCGGGGTGCGCCCCGACGACCTGGCCGCCACGGTCCTGCGTGCCCTGCTCGACCGCTTCCCCGACCTGGACCCGGCCCGCGTCGACGACGTGTTCTTCGGCAACGCCAACGGCGCCGGCGAGGAGAACCGGGACGTGGCCCGCATGGCCGTGCTGCTGGCCGGCCTGCCGGTCACGGTGCCGGGGACCACGGTCAACCGACTGTGCGGCTCCGGCATGGAGGCCGTCATCCAGGCGGCCCGCGCCGTGGCCGTCGGCGACGCCTCGATCGCGGTGGCCGGCGGCGTCGAGTCGATGAGCCGCGCCCCCTGGGTGCTGCCCAAGTCCGACCGGGCCTTCCCCACCGGACACCAGGAGCTGCACTCCACGACGCTGGGCTGGCGGATGGTCAACCCCCGCATGCCCACCGAGTGGACGGTGCCGCTCGGCGAGGGCGCCGAGCTCCTCGCCGACCGTCACGGCATCGACCGCGCGACCCAGGACGCGTTCGCGTTGGCCAGCCACCAGAAGGCGGCCCGGGCCTGGGAGGCGGGGCAGTACGCGCCGGAGGTCGTGCCGGTGGCGGGCGTCGCACTCGACCGCGACGAGACGGTACGGCCGGACACCAACGCGGCGGCGCTGGCCACGCTGCGCCCCGTCTTCCGCCCGGACGGCACCGTGACCGCCGGCAACTCCTCGCCGCTCAACGACGGCGCCGCCGCCCTGCTGCTCACCGACGAGGCGGGGCTGCGCGCCACCGGCCGCCCACCGCTGGCCCGCGTCGCCGCCTCGGCCGTCACCGGTGTGGAGCCGCAGTACTTCGGCACCGGCCCGGTCCCGGCCGTGGAGCGCGCCCTGCGCAAGGCGGGCCGCGACCTGACCGACCTGCGTACCGTCGAGCTCAACGAGGCGTTCGCCGCACAGGCGTTGGCCTGCCTGGGCCACTGGCCCGACCTGGACCCGGCCGTGGTCAACCCACGCGGGGGCGCCCTGGCCCTCGGGCACCCGCTCGGCGCCTCGGGGGCGCGCCTGGCCGGGGCCGTCGCCCACCAGCTCGCCGCCGCGGGCTCCGGAACCGGCCTGGCCACCCTGTGTATCGGCGTCGGTCAGGGCCTGGCCCTCGTCCTGGAGAGGTGATTCCACGTGTCCCCCGCATCCCTGCCGCCCCAGCGCACGAACAGCGCCCCCGCGCCCCGAGCCCCGCAGCCTCCCCCGGGCCCCACGACGCAACACGACATCAGCGCGGAGATCACGGCACTCCACGCGCGAGGGAACCGCGCCGTGGCCGCCGGCGCGGCCCCGCCCGACCACCCTCCGCGCGACTTCGCCCCCTACCGCAGCAGCGTGCTGCGCCACCCCCACCACCCGCTGGTCGGCGTGGGCGACCCGGAGGCGGCCGAGCTCCGCGGTCCCGTCTTCGGCGTCACCGACATCACCGACACCGACGCCGACCTGACCCGCCAGCATCCGGGCGAACCGCTGGGCGAGCGGATCACCGTCAGCGGCCGGGTCACCGACCGGGCGGGCCGTGCGGTGCGCGGCCAACTGGTGGAGATCTGGCAGGCCAACGCGTCGGGCCGGTACGCCCACCAGCGCGACCAGCACCCGGCGCCGCTGGACCCGCACTTCACGGGCGTGGGCCGGTGCCTGACGGACGACCAGGGCCGCTACCGTTTCACCACGATCAAGCCCGGCGCCTACCCCTGGCGCAACCACGACAACGCCTGGCGGCCGGCGCACATCCACTTCTCGCTGTTCGGCACGGCCTTCACCCAGCGCCTGGTGACCCAGATGTACTTCCCCGGCGACCCGCTCTTCCCCTACGACCCGATCCTCCAGTCGGTCACCGACCCGGCCGCGCGCCAGCGCCTGGTCGCCGCGTACGAGCACGCGCTCTCGGTGCCCGAGTGGTCGCTGGGCTACCACTGGGACATCGTCCTCGACGGCCCGGCCGCCACCCTGCCCGACCCCGAGGAGGGCTCCTGATGCCGCGCCCCACCCCCTCACAGACCGTCGGCCCCTTCTACGGCTACGCCCTGCCCTTCACCGACGGCGCGCACCCCGCGCCCCGGGACCACCCCGACGCGCTGACCGTGCACGGCGTCGTACGCGACGGGGCCGGGCAGCCGATACCCGACGCGCTCCTGGAGTTCTGGCAGGCGGCTCCGGACGGCTCGCTGGCCGGCCACCCCGGATCGCTGCGTCGCGACCCGGTCACCGGCGGGTTCCTGGGTCGCGACGGAGTGCGCTTCACGGGCTTCGCGCGGGTGCCCACCGACGCGGACGGCCACTGGAGCGTGCACACCCTGCGCCCGCCGGCGAGCGCGCCCTACCTGGCGGTGTGCGTGTTCGCCCGGGGGCTGATGCACCACCTGTACACCCGCGCCTACCTGGCCGAACCCGCCACCGACACCCTGCTCGACGGGCTGCCGACACCGCGCCGAGCGACATTGCTGGCCCACGCGGAGAGCCCTCGCGTCCACCGCTTCGACATCCACCTCCAGGGGGAGAAGGAGACGGTCTTCCTTGACTTCACCCACTGACCCCCACCGGCCCGCCCCGGCCCCGGCGGGCGAGCGGGGACCGGCCTCCGCCCGGTCGGCGCCCGACACGGGCGCGGAGACCGGCGCCGACCGGGCGGACGTCGGGCTGCTGGCCCCGGTGCGCGCCGCCAGCCCCGTCGAGGCCCTCACCAGCGACCGCGCCGTCGTGCAAGCCCTGCTCGACGCGGAGGCCGCGCTGACCCGGGCTCAGGTGAGGGTCGGGCTCGCCCCGGCGCCGGCCGCGGACGCGGTGAGCGCCGCGGCCCGCGTCGACCGGTTCGACCTGCCCTCGCTCGCCCGGCGGGCGAGCGAGGGCGGCAACCCGGTCATCCCGTTGGTCGCCGACCTCACGCACGCGGTGGCCGAGGCGGACACCGAGCACGCCGAGTACGTCCATCGCGGTGCGACCAGCCAGGACATCATGGACACGGCGTGCATGCTGGTCACCGCCGCGAGCCTGGACCTGATCGCCGCCGATCTGGCGCGCACGGCCGAGGCGTGCGGCGCGCTGGCGGCCCGCCACCGCGACACGCCGATGGTCGGCCGCACCCTGACCCAGCACGCGGTGCCCACCACCGCCGGACTCAAGATCGCCGGGTGGCGCGCGCTGGTCCTGGACGCGTACGAGCGGATCGTCCGCGTGCGGGCCACACTGCCGGTGCAACTGGGCGGTGCGGCCGGCACCCTGGCCGCCTTCCACGCCTTCGCCGAGGCCACCCCGGGACGCGCCGGCGGCGAGGTGGGCGTGGACCTGGTCGCCGCGTACGCCGCCGAACTGCGCCTGGCCACACCGGAGTTGCCCTGGCACGCGCTGCGTACGCCGGTCGCCGACACGGGTGCGGCGCTCGCGTTCTGCGCGGGAGCCCTGGGCAAGGTCGCCGGCGACGTGCTCGTCCTGGCGCGTACCGAGATCGCCGAGCTGGACGAGGGCGTCGGCGGCGCCTCCTCGGCCATGCCGCACAAGGCCAACCCGGTGCGGGCCACGCTCATCGCGGCGACCGCCCGACAGGTGCCCGCGCTGACGGGGGTGCTGGTCGGCGCGCTGGTCGCGCCCGACGAACGCCCGGCCGGACCCTGGCACGCCGAGTGGCAGCCGCTGCGCGACGCGCTGCGGCTGACCGGCGCGGCGGCCCGCGCGGCGGCCGAGCTCAGCACGTCGCTGACCGTGCACGCCGACCGGATGCGCGCCAACCTCGACCTGACCGGAGGCCGCCCGCTGACCGAGCGGCTGGCCACCGAGCTCGCCCCACGGCTGGGGCGGGGCCGGGCCAGGGCCGCGCTGACGCGGGCCGCGCGGCACGCCGCCGCGCACGGCACGAGCCTGTTCGACGCGCTGCGCGCCGAGCCCGAGGTGGGCCAGGCGCTCCCCGCCGCGCGGCTGCGCGAACTCACCGACCCGGCCGGCTATCTGGGCTCGGCCGGCGCCCTGACCGACCGCGCGCTGCGGCGCGCCCCCTACTCCCCGCACTCCGGGCAGGAGCCCCGATGACCCTCCTCCACCACCGCCTCGACGGCCCGACACACGCCCCCGCCCTGGTCCTGGGCCCCTCGCTGGGTACCTCGCTGTCGCTCTGGGACCGGCAGGCCGCCGCCCTGGCCGGGGAGTACCGGGTGATCCGCTGGGACCTGCCGGGCCACGGCGGTTCGCCGGCCGACCTGCTGGGCGCCGAGCCCACCGTGGCCGACCTGGGTCGGCAGGTCATCGCCCTGGCCGACGCGCTGGGTGTCGACTCCTTCGCGTACGCCGGCGTCTCGCTCGGGGGCGCGGTCGGCACCTGGCTCGCCGCCCACCATCCCGGGCGGGTGCGCGCGCTGGCCCTGCTGTGCACCTCGGCCCGCTTCGGGGCGCCCGAGGCGTGGCACGAGCGGGCCCGCGCGGTGCGCGCGGAGGGCATCGACCAACTGGCGGACAGCGCCCCGGACCGCTGGTTCACGCCGGGCTTCGTGGCCGGCCACACCGAGGCCGTGGCCGCGCTGGTGGCCGACCACCGCGCGGCGGACCCGGCGGCCTACGCGGCGTGCTGTGAGCTCATCGCCCGCCTGGACCTGCGGGCCGAGCTGGCGCGGATCACCGTTCCCACGCTGGTCGTCGGCGGGCGGGGCGACGTCGCCACGCCGCCGGCGCACGCCCGCGCGCTGGCCGACGGCATCGCCGACGCGCACCTGGTGGAGATCGCCCGCGCCGGGCATCTGGCCTGTGTCGAGCAACCCGGCGCGGTGCTGGCGGCGCTGCGGGCCCATCTGGCCGCTCCGGTCACCGGACCCGAGGCCGCCCCACCGGGCGACGGCGCCCCGCCGAGCCCGTGGGAGGGCGGCGCGGACCGTTCGGGGGCCTTCTCGCGCGCCGAGGCGATGTCGGTACGGCGCGCGGTGCTCGGGGACGCCCACGTGGATCGCGCGGTGGCGACCACCACCGCCTTCACCGCCCGCTTCCAGGACTTCATCACCCGCTACGCGTGGGGCGAGATCTGGACCGGTCAGGTGCTGGACCGTCGCACGCGAAGCTGTGTCACCCTCACCGCGCTGGTCGCCGGCGGCCACGACGAGGAGTTGGCCATGCACGTGCGGGCCGCACTGCGCAACGGTCTCACGCCCCAGGAGATCGGCGAGGTGCTGCTCCAGACGGCCGTGTACTGCGGCGTGCCGGCCGCCAACTCGGCCTTCAAGGTGGCCGACCGGGTCCTGTCCGAGGTGGACACCGCGACCACCGGAGCGCCCCCGCCCCCACCCGAGGAGCCCCGGCCCCTCGGCGACAACGAGGAGACACCCTGATGCGTACCACTGTCGGGATCATCGGTGGCGGCCCGGCCGGTCTGCTGCTGGGTCGGCTGCTCGACAACGCGGGCATCGACAACGTCGTACTGGAGCGCCGCGACCGCGCGTATGTCGAGCAGCGCCAGCGGGCGGGCATCCTGGAGCAGCAGACGGTGGACACCCTGCGGGCGGCGGGCGCGGGCGAACGGATGGACCGCGAGGGGCTGGCGCACCACGGCATCGAGCTGCGCTTCGACCGGGGCGCCCACCGCGTCGACTTCCCCTCGCTGACCGGCGGGCGCGGGGTGATGGTGTACGCGCAGACCGAGGTGGTCAAGGACCTGATCGCGCTGCGGCTGGCCGGCGGCGGCCCGCTGCTGTTCGAGACCCAGGTGGACGGCGTCGAGGACATCGAGGGCGACCGCCCGGTCATCCACTACCGGCACGGGGCCGAGAACCACACGTTGACCTGCGAGTACGTGGTGGGGTGCGACGGTTTCCACGGGGTGGCGCGCACGACCATACCGGCGGGTTCGCGCACCTCGTTCGAGCGCGCGTACCCGTACTCCTGGCTCGGCATCCTGGCTCAGGCGGCCCCGGTCTACCAGGAGTTGATCTACGCCCACTCCGCGCGCGGCTTCGCCCTGGCCAGCGTGCGTTCGCCGACGGTGAGCAGGCTCTATCTCCAGGTGCCCAACGGCACCGACCCGGCCGCGTGGTCCGACGAGCGGATCTGGGACGAGCTGGACGCCCGCTTCGCCGTGGACGACGACCCCGGCTGGCGGCTGGAGCGCGGCCCGGTCACGGCCAAGGCGGTGCTGCCGATGCGCAGTCACGTGAGTGAACCGATGCGCTACGGGAGTCTGTTCCTGGCCGGGGACGCGGCCCACATCGTCCCGCCGACGGGCGCCAAGGGGCTCAACCTGGCCGCCGCCGACGTGACCGTGCTGGCCCGCGCGCTGATCCAGCGGCGCGACACCGGCTCGACCGCGCTGTTGGACGCCTACTCCGACACGTGTCTGCGTCGGGTGTGGCGGGCCGAGCACTTCTCGTACCTCATGACCACCACCCTGCACACCGATCCGGCCCACTCCCCCTTCGACACCCGCCTACAACTGGCGCAGTTGGCACGGTTCGCCACCTCGCCGCACGCCGCCGCCGAACTGGCGGACAACTACACGGGGCCGCCCCTGCCGTGCTAGCGGCTCGGGCGGCGCAGCGCCCAGGGAGAACGCGACGGCGCCGGGCGCGCCGGCCCCGCGCCCGGTGCCCCGCGCCCGGTGCCGCGACGGTCCGGACGGACCACGCCCCTGCTTCTCTTCCGCGCCCGCCAGCTCAGCTCCACCGGTGGCTTCCCCGGCCGGTCGACGGGAATTCCCTCGGCTTCTCCCCCGCCGGTCGAAAGGGAATTCCCCCTTCCCCACACCTATTCATGATCGCCTTTCCCGATACGGACAGAACACGTCCCGCAGCGGTGGCGAGCGGTTCCGGCGCGGCATCGCGGGCCCTGGAAAGACAGGGCACTTTCACATACGGGACAGGGTCGGAAACTCCTCACCCCGGGCCGTTCGGCGCAAGCTCAGATCGAGCTCAAACAGTGAACCGAAAGGGCTACCACAGACCCTGGGCGGCCTATGGTGAGCGAATGGAGAACGGGGACCTCTCCCAAGTTGACAGGCGTAATCTGGGCCCCCTTTTTATGTACGGCACATTCGGTTCGGGGGACCCACATGGCCGACACGACCTTTCCCGACGATACGGGGGCCGATGACTTCGCTCGCGAATACCCGGCCGCCGTCGTCCCCGCTGACCGCCAGCAGTTGACCGTCAGGTCGCCGCTGCTGCTGCTCCAGGTACCGCAGCCACCGGAGCGGGAGTCGGCGGAGACCTACCGCGCCCAGGTCAAGCGGGTGGTGGCGGCGCTGCGCGAGCCGTTGGAGGGGCAGGGCGAGAAGCTGGTCCCGCACGCGGTGGCGCACCCCAGCACGGACGACGAACTCGTCGCGGAACAGGCCAGTCGGGAGCTCTCCTTCGGCATCCCGGCCCGTATGACCCCCGACCGGCTGTGTGACGTGGCCCTGATGCGGGATCTGGTGACCGCCATCAGGGCGCGTGCCGACACCCGGCCGGCGGACGGCTCGCCGGCCGCGACCCGGCCGGGCGCGGACCCCGCCGACCCGACGGCGTCGACCGCGCTCGCGCCCGAGGACGCGGAAGGGTTGCGGGACTACGCGTACGAGCGCAGGGTGCATCGCGGTGGGTTGCCCAAGGTGCTGTGGTCGCTGGGTGGCGCGGGGGTGCCGGACAGCGCGGGGTTCGGCGGGTGGCTGCTGCGGACCTTCTGGTTGTCCTTCACGCACACCCTGCCCCGCTGGTGGTGGACGCGTCGGGTGACCCGCGGGCTGGTCCGTGGCGGGCGTCGGCGCGGTGGTGGCCGGCGCGGCTGGCTCGGCGCCGAGTTGAACGTCACCCGGGGGCGGGAGGACCTGTTCCAGGTGATGGACGGCGTCGCGACCCGGCAGGCGGGCCGGTTGGGGTTGCGCGAGGGGCAGCGGCAGCGCGAGGACGCGTTCACGGTGCTGGAACAGCTGATGACCCTGGCGTTGTTGGCCGACCTCGCGCGCCCGCGCGTGGGTGGGTTGCTGCCCAAGCGGCGACGGCGCACGACCCGGCCGGTGGTGCTGGTGCACGTACCGCCCGTGGGTGAACCGGGCGCCCGCGCGGCCGAACGCTTCCTGCGTGTCTACGCGCGGGCCCGCACCCAGGCGCCCACGCCCGGCCCGCTGGTGATCGCCGTGGGCCGCTTCTCCCCGGCCCTGCTGGGCGACATCGACCCGGAGAGCACCGACCTGGCCCAGGCGGGGCAGGCGTTGCGGCACGGCGCCGACCGGCCGGTGCTGGTCGACCTGGCGCGGGAGCCGTTCGAGCGACACGGCCTGCCCCTACGGGGCCGGCCGCCGCGCCGCTTCCGGCTGGACTGGCGCACCCAGACGGCGCTGTGCACCGGGGGGAGCGTGCTGGTGGTGGCGTCGATCATCCCGCCGGTCTCCCGGGACTGGCTGGCCGACAGCCCGCCGACGACGTGTGTGGCCGGCGAGGCCACCGCGTCCAACCGCGCCATGCCCCGGGAGGTGCACCCTCTGGAGTGGTACCGGACCGCGCTGCGGGCCATCGACGCACAGAACCGGCGGGCGGAGGAACTGGCCGAGCGCGGCCGGACGGTGCGCACCATCGTCTACTTCGCCTCGGTCGGGCCCGAGAGCGACGCGGGCACCCTGTTCGACGGGATCGTGCCCGAGTTGCGCGGCATCACCCTGTGGCAGAAGCGGCTCAACAGCGAGGCGTTCTCCGACGACTCGCGGGTGCCGCTGCGCGTGGAGGTGCGCGACACCGGCCGGGCCTTCGCGCGGGCCGCCGGGGAGGCGCGGAAACTGGTCGCCGAGGTGGAGGCCGGCCACCGCACCGGCGCCCGGGAGGTGGTGGGTGTGCTGGGCTTCGCGCAGAGCCGCGACACCACCCGGGAGGCGCTGCGCGTCCTGGCCCGGGCGCGTATCCCGGCCGTGGGCACGACGGCGACCGCCGACGAGATGCAGGTCGGCGACTACTACTGGCCCAGCACGCCGGTCAACAGCACCGAGGCCCGGGTGGTCGCCTCCTTCGCCCGCAACGAACGGCTGGTGGCCCGGCCCGGGGGCGCGGGCTGCACGCCGGCCCGGCACGCGATCGTGGTGCAGAGCTCGGGCGACCTCTACAGCCGCAGCCTGGCCAGCCTGTTCGAGGGTGACTTCACCAGCGGCGCCCGGGGCGACGGGAGCGCGGGCACCGCCGAGGTGGTCAACTTCTCCCAGGAGGGCAACTTCGACCGCTCCGACCCCGGCGTGTTCGGGTACTCGCGGCCCCGTGACCTCGCCGACAAGGTGTGCGAGGCGCTGGGCGCCAACCACCGCACGGTGGTCTACTGGGCCGCGCGCACCCGGGACTTCGCCGCCTTCGTCGACGCGCTGGACGCGCTCAACGCGTGTGGTCAGCGTGCCGTGACGGTGCTGGCCGGCAACGAGCTGACGAACGTGGCCCAGACCGGCGAGTTCGAGGGCAGGGAGTGGCTGCGGCTGTACTACGCGGCACATCGCCTCCCTGACGCCGACCCGCTGGCCAGCCGCAAGACCCAGCAGTTCGTGGCCGCGTACAACGCCTTCGTCGCGGGCGAGCGGGGTCGTGACCCCTGGCGCGACGACGGTCAGGCCGCCGTCACCTACGACGCGCTGCACGCCCTGTCCCAGGCGGTGGACCTGGCGCGGGCCGACAACAGCGTCGGCAGGAGCGCGGTCACCACCGCACTGCGGTCGGGGGTCTCCTTCGACGGGGCGACCGGATCGGTCCGCTACGCCCCGGGCAGCAACGCCCCGCCACGCGACAAGACCCTGGTGATCCTGCGGCTGACCGCCAAGGGGCCCCGCACGGCCGCCGCCTGTGGCGCGTACACCCAGGGCCTGCGGTACGCCACGCAGGGCGTACCCTGCGCGCCGTAACCCGCCAGGCCCCGCCCGGCCCCCACCGGCATCGCGCGAGGCCCGCCCGCACGGGCCCGACCCGTGGGCGCGACCGGTCAGGGGCCGGGCGGTGCGCGCGGGGAGCCTTCCCGGGGCGGCGGGGGCGGCCGGGCGTGCTCAGCGGTCGCCGGGGCCCGCCGCGTCCGGCTCCTCGTCGGCGTACTCCTCGGGCTCCACGAGGTGTACGGCGGCCTCCTCGGGCCCGGCCGCGCCGCCGTCGACGCCCACGTCGCGGGCGAAGAGGTCCTTGGTGCGGTCGGGGTGGGCGCCCTCGTCGGGGGCCAGCAGGCGGCCCGCGCGACCGTCGCCCACCTCGTCGTCGATCAGCTCGCCGTCACCCCCGGACAGGTCTCCCCTGCCGTCCCCCTCGGGGACACCCACGTCGGGGGCCTCCTGACGCAACCGCTCGTCCAGGCTCTCGCCGTGCTGCTGCTCCTCGGCGGTGGTACCGGTCCTGGTCACACCCAGCGGCTTCTCCGGAGGGGAGTAACCCTCGTCGAGGATCTCGTCGTAACTGCGCTCATCGAGGGAATTCTGGGCGTCCAGCGGGGCGGCGTCCCCCTGCTCCTCGTTACCGCCCGTGGGCTGGTGCACGTCATCCGCCATGTCGTCGCTCATGCTTCCTCCGCGTGGTGCTGCTGTCGGGTCGCGCTCGCGCCTCGCCGGTGGGGACGGCCCACTGTCTCCATCATGCGCCCGAGCCACCCACCGGCACCTCGCGACAGCCGACGGCCCCGGCGACGGGCCCGAGCCGGCGGGCGTGCGCACCCCGGGCACGGGGTTCCCACCCTCGCTCCACCTCACACCCCCACTTCGCGTCCCGCACGCGCGGCCCGCGAGGTGCGGGGCCGGAGAGTGCCCAGCGGCCCGGAACTGTCATTCTGGGCGCATGTCTCTTTACGACGAGCGGCTGAGTGTGCCACCCGCCTGGTGGCTGTGGGTGCCACTGCCCGGCCTCGCGCTCGCGCTGGTGCTGCTGCCGTTCGGTCCGCCGGTGGCGCTCGGCGCGCTGCTGCTGGCCTCGTGCGCGATGGCCGCCGGGACGTACGCGTACGGCCGCTCGCGGATCAGGGTGACGATCGGTTCCCTGACCGCTGGCACGATCCGGCTACCCATCGACGCGCTGGGCATGCCCGAGATCCTGGACCCGGAGGAGGCGCTGGCCTGGCGCACCCGGCGGGCCGACGCCCACGCGCTGATGCTGCTGCGCAGTCATGTGCCGACGGCGCTGCGCATCGAGATCACGGCGCCCGACTACGGGGCGCCGTACCTGTATCTCTCGACTCGCCAGCCGCACACGCTGGTGGCCGTGCTCGCCTTCGCCAAGCGCTGAGGCGCATCGCCCCGGCCGTCGCGCGCGACGCCAACACGGCGTGGATCAGGGCCTGTTCGCGCGCGTCGGCCCGGGTCGCACCGCGTGTCGGGCGGGCTGGGCCGGGCCTCTGACGGGGCCTCGAAAATCGCGCCGCTCGGCATCTTGTCAGTGCGTCGGAGCGTACTTACTCTCTAGTAAGCCCAACCTAGTTGGCATGCACGGGTCATTCATGTGGGGTGTCAGGCCGAGCCGCCGGGGCCCCCGCGCCCGTTCCTCTCCCGCACGTCGCCGTGTGCGCCGCCCTGCTCTTCGAAGGGGATATATCGCCATGAGAGATGAGCAAGGAAGACATGTAGTAGGTCGTGTGCGATGGCGGCGTTTCGCCGTGGTCTCGGTGCCGGGGTTCGCCGCGACGGCCGCGCTGGCCGTCGCGCTGGCCAACGGCGCGCTGGCCGCGTCCTTCGCCGTCTCCGGCCAGCAGTTCAAGGTGGCGGCCGACGACCTCAAGGGCGAGGGCTTCGCCCAGTACGGCGGCGTGGACACCAACGCCCGTGGTGACCTGCTGCCGGTGGCGGTGACGGCCATCAAGAAGGCCGAGCTCAGCAACCTGTGTCAGTCGGTGGTCACCAAGCTGCCGGTGGTCGGCACGATCTCGCTGAAGCTGTCGGCCGGTACGGGGTCCACGCCGGTGCGAGCCACCGACCTGTACATGGACGCCACCGACATCGCCGGAGACGCGAGCTTCAACAGCATCGAGATCGGCCGCGACGCCTCCACCGTCGACAAGGGGCCCGACGGGGCGCAGGGCATGCAGGACGCGTTCGCCCAGCAGGCCGACGACATTCACATCGCCAAACTCCGCACGGTCGCCTGGGCCACCACGGCGGGCACCTTTCGGCTCAACGGGCTGAGCATGAAGATCAGCAAGGGCACCAGGGAATGCTTCTGACCTTCCGCCGATGGCGCCGGGGCCGGCCGTTCTGGGGCGGGCTGACCACCGTCGTCGCGGGGGTGGAGATCGCCGCGATCCCGCTGGCCCCGCTCAGGGTCATGGTCCTCCAGGGCGTCACCGGCTTCGTCTCGGTCCTGATGGGGCTGGTCCTGGTGCTGATGGGGCTCAGCGCCTGGTTCGCGCCCTACTACCGCGGCCTGGCGGGCGTGCTGGCCGTACTGGTCGCGGCCGGAGCCCTGGTCCTGTCCAACCTCGGTGGCTTCTTCGTCGGCACGATCGTCGGCGTCCTCGGCGGCAGCCTGGTCTTCGCCTGGCAGCCGCTGCCGCCACCCGAGGCGCCACGACCGCCCCCGACCCAACCTGAGGGCATCGGCACACCCGCCCCACGCGACGCCACCACCAGCGGCACGGCGCCCACCGAGCGGACCGCGCACCCTCGTGGCGCTGACCAACGCCGGGCGGGCGGCGACGACATCACGGCCACCGTGCCGGAGGTGGTCGATCGTCAGCGGACGACCGGCGTACGGGACACGACCGTCGACCCGTCGGCGTAACGGCCCGCGCGCCACCCCACCGCACCGTGGGTCACCCCACCGCACGCCACTCCATCGCACTGTGGGCCACTCCCGCGTCCCGGTCCGCGTGTCACGCACCACCATCATGGAACTCCCCCACCCGAAGGAGCCGCACGATGTCTCGTACCCTCCCCTTACGTTCCGTCATAGCCGCGGGCGCCGGGCTCGCCGGTGTCGCCGCCCTCGCGCTCGCCGGCACCGCGCACGCCCGCCCCCACGTCACGGCGGGCCCCACGACCGTGACTCCGGCCGGCCACCACTTCAAGGCCACGCTCAACGGCAAGGCCACCTTCAAGGCCGGGTCCGTGACGGTGACCTGCACCGTCTCCACCACCCAGCCGACAGGCGGCACGGCCAACCAGGTACCGGCCGCTCCGGCCAACACCAACCCGGCCGGCCCGGTCGACGGCCCCCTCAACCCACCCACCTACAGCTCCTGCACCACCAGCATGCCAGGGGTGAACGCCACCATCGCCACCAGCGGTTCCTGGGGCATCGCGGTCCAGCACGGGAGCACGGTGAGCGCCAACCTGACGATGCCCACCGGGGGCTTCGTCCTCACCAACAGCGGCCTGGCCTCGTGTACGGTCACCGCGGCGCCGACGGCCGAGGCGTCCCTCGCCGGCTCCTGGACCAACGGGGCGCCCTCGCGTCTGACGTTCGCGGGTGTGTCGGTGCCGGTCAAGGTGGTCGGCGGGTTCGGCTGCCCGACCAGTGCCACCAGCTCCACGTTCAGCGCCACCTACGACGTCACCGACGTCACCGACCCCGGGTCCCAGATCACCGTGAGCGGCTGACCCGCCCCCGCTCACCCCACACACCCACCCTCAGCGGCGCCCCCGCCTCGACACACCCACGGCGGGGGCGCCGCCTCGCGACACGGCGCCAGGTGCCAGGTGCCCACCCGGTGGCCCCACCCACCCTGTCGCGACGGTCACCCCCCTGCCACGACGGCGGCACGTCTCCGTCTGTCACGGCAGCCGGTGCCACTCCACGTCGGTCAGCCGACCCGCCGTCGCGGTGAGCGTCAGATAGGTGTGGTGGGGCTGTCGTCGCCGATCGGTGGGCGAACCGGGGTTGAGCAGCCGCAGCCGGCCGTCCTCGGACACGCTGTCCCACGGGATGTGGCTGTGCCCGAAGACCAGCACGTCGACGTCGGGAAAGCGCGCGGCGCAACGCCGTTCGCGACCCCGCGCGGCCCCGGTCTCGTGCACCACCCCGAACCGCGACCCACCCAACTCCGCGTACGCCACCTCGGGCAGCCGCGCCCGCAGTTCGGGCCCGTCGTTGTTGCCCCACACCCCGACCAGCCGCTCGGCACGCGCCTCCACCAGGTCGAGCGTCGCCACGTCCACCCAGTCACCCGCGTGGATCACGACATCGGCGCGATCCATCTCGGCGAGCAACGGCGGCGGCAGCACCTTGGCGCGCCGGGGCAGATGGGTGTCGGAGGTCAGCAGCAGTCGCACCCGAGCACCGTAGCGCCCCACCCGGCCGCCTGGGGCCGACCCGGCCGGACGGGTCGGCCGGGGTTGGACGGCGGGACCCGCCCACGTGGCCCGGCGCGCCCTGGCGTGCGCCGTGAGCGAAGGCGTGCGCTGTGAGCGGAGCGGGCTGGCGGCGCGGTCGCGGCCTGTCAGGATGGCCGGATGGGGAAGAACACGACAGTGCGTCGCCTGGACCTGGGCTACTTCGTCCGCCCCGCGGCCGAGGCGGGGCTTCCGCACCCCCGGGTGGAGCCCGCACTCGCCTATCTGGTGCGCCACCCTCGGGGGCTGGTGCTCTTCGACACGGGCATCGGCGACGCGGGCCCGGAGACCGAGGCCCACTACCGGCCTCGCCGACGCGGGCTGCGCGAGGCCCTGGCGGCGGCGGGGGTGGCTCTGGGCGACATCGATCTGGTGGTCAACTGCCATCTGCACTTCGACCACTGCGGCGGCAACCCGCTGTGGGCCGGCACCCCCGTCCTGGTCCAGGAGCGCGAGTTGGCCACGGCTCGACAGGGCGACTACACCGTCGACAGCCTCGTCGACTTCCCCGGGGCGGTCTACGAGGAGCTCGCCGGTGAGCGGGAGGTCTGGCCCGGCCTGTGGGTGGTCCCGACGCCCGGGCACACCCTCGGGCACCAGTCGCTGGTGCTCCACCGGGCCGAGGGCACCGTCGTACTCGCCGGCCAGGCGCGCGACCTCGCCTCCCAGTTCGCCTCGGACCAGCTGGCCCGACAGGCGACGCTGGACGGGGTCGAGCCGCCGTTGCCGCCCTACCCCCGGTGGTTGGACCGGCTGGCCGACTTCGCCCCACGACGCGTGTTCTTCGCCCACGACCGCGCGGTGTGGGAGCCGTAGACACACGCCAGCCGCACACCCGCGCCACGGGGTCGAACCGGCGCTCACCTCGCGGCAACCGTGTGGCGCCCATCGGTCAGAAGCGGTCGGGGCCACCCGCGCGGTCGGCCTACCGCCCTGCTCGGCGGGGCCAGTTGGGCTCGCCGGGGGCGGGAGCCGGTAGCGCTAGGGTGAGGGCATGTCCGCCCAGCCCCCTCGGCACGACCGCGCCTCGGCGCCCGGCACCCCCAAGGCTCCCGCGCCCCGCACCGCCGCGGCCGAGCGGCTGCGGGCGGATGCCCAGCGCAACCGCGAGCGCATTCTCACCGCCGCGCGCGAGGCGTACATCGCCGACGGTCTCGACGTGCCGCTGGCGACCATCGCCCGTCGCGCGGGCGTCGGCGTCGCCACCCTCTACCGGCGCTTTCCCACCCGGGCCGATCTCATCGCCGAGGCGTTCGCCGAGCAACTGGCGCACTGTGTGGCCACGTTGAAGGAAGCGCTGGCCGATCCCGACCCGTGGCGCGGCCTGACCACCGCCGTCGACAGGCTGTGTGCCACCCAGGCCACGGACCGGGGGTTCACCCGGGCCTTCCTCACCCAGTTCCCCGAGGCCAGCGCCTACGAGCGCGAACGGGCCTGGGCCGAGGACGCGCTGGCCCGCCTCGTACAGCGCGCCAAGGACGCCGGACAGCTACGCCGCGACTTCCACCTGAGCGACATCACCCTGCTGATGCTCGCCAACAGCGGCCTGACCGGCCACCCCGCGCCGGTCTCGCTGGCCGCGTCGCGTCGCCTGGTCGGCTATCTGCTCCAGTCCTTCCGGGCCGAGGGCGCCGGCCCCCTACCGCCCCCGGCGCCGCTGGGGTTGGAACAGGTACACCAACCCACCGCCCGTCCCAGCCAGACCCGACCCACCGGCCACCCGCCCCGCTGACTCCCCTCCCCGTGCCGATGCGGGTCCCGAGGCTCGCGCCCAACGCACGAGCCCGACACACCCCGCCCGGCCAGCCGGCACAGCCCCCCGGGCGATCCCGCGCGAGGCGTCGGGCACCATGGCCCCATGCTGGTCATCATCTGCGGCCTGCCCGCGACGGGAAAGACGACCCTGGCCCGGGCCCTCGTCCGCCAGATCGACGCGGTCCACGTGCGCGTGGACACCATCGAGCAGGCGATCGTACGCTCCGGCCTGGCCACCCACCCCGTGGGTCCGGCCGGCTACACCGTCGCCTACGCCCTCGCGGAGGAGCATCTGCGGCAGGGGCTGACCGTGGTCGCCGAGTCGGTGAACCCGCTGGACGTCACCCGCGACGCCTGGCTGAGCGTGGCCGTACGCGCCGGTGTGCCCGCGCTCGAGGCCGAGATCATCTGCTCCGACACCGCCGAGCACCGTCACCGGGCCGAGCACCGCACCGTGGACATCCCCGATCTGGCCCTGCCGGACTGGGAGGCCATCGTGAGCCGGCCCTACGCACCCTGGCACCGCCAGCACCTGGTGCTCGACACCGCCAACCGCGACGTCACCAGCTGCGCCGCCGACCTACGCCGGGAACTCGACGCGGCGCGTGCGCGACACGCCACCACCTGACCACCTGACCACCCGTCAGCGCGGCACCGGGTCGGGGCGCCGCGCGACCTGGAAGCGGCTGCTCGCCTCCCGCGTGACGACCTCGCGCGCACCCTCGGACGGCGCCACGGGAGTCACCCCTCGCGTCGGGCGTCGATCTCGGCGATGAGCGCCTCGACGCGGATCCTGATCTCGTCGCGGACGGGGCGGACGGCTTCGACGTCCTTGCCGGCCGGGTCCTCCAGCACCCAGTCGAGGTACTTCTTTCCGGGGAAGACCGGGCAGGCGTCCCCGCAGCCCATGGTGATGACGTAGTCGGATGCCCGGACGGCCTCGGCGGTGAGGATCTTCGGGGTCGCGGCGGAGATGTCGACGCCGGCTTCCCGCATGACCTCGACGGCGGCGGGGTTGACCTGGCCACCGGGGGCCGAGCCCGCCGAGCGAACCTCGACCCGGTCGCCGGCGAGATGGGTGAGAAACGCGGCGGCCATCTGCGAGCGGCCCGCGTTGTGGACGCAGACGAACAGCACGGAGGCGAGCGGAGCGGTCATCGGTTCTTCTCTTCCTTCCCGAGGGCGGCCAGGGCGCGCGGGGGCGGCTGTGTCCGTACGCGGTAGCGACGCGGAGCCGGGCGGCGTGCGCGGCGGCGAGCCGGGCGCCGACGCCGATCGGTCGTGGATGCGAGGAACGGGCGGAGTGGACGACGCGGACATGGAACGGCCCCTCTTCCCGAACCTCGAAGGTCAGCCCAGACTGGTATCAGCACCCAATGATGTGACAGTATCAGCCCATGATGACGTCAGTCGACACTGACCTGATGCGGGTGCTGGCCGACCCGCTCAGGCTCCAGATCGTGACCCTGTTGGCCCGAGAGACCCTGTGCACCACACATCTGGTGGAGGAGACCGGAGCCCGGCAGACCAACCTGTCCAACCATCTGAAGGTGTTGCGCGAGGCCGGAGTGGTCGAGACGGAGCCCTGCGGGCGCTTCACGTACTACCGGCTCCGCGCGGACGTCATCGCCCAGCTGGCCGGGCAGTTCGCCGACCTGGCGGAGCAGGCGCGTACCGCCGCCGACAACAAGAGGGCCTGCCCGTGACCTTCACCGAGCCCACCACCGACGTCGCCTTGGCCGGAGGCGGCGACGAGTCGATCGTCAGAAGGCTCTCCACCCTCGACCGCTACCTCGCGGTGTGGATTCTCGTCGCGATGGCCGTCGGCCTGGGTCTGGGCCGGCTCGTCCCCGGCCTCAACGACACCCTGGCCAAGGTCGAGATCGGCGGGATCTCCCTGCCCATCGCCCTCGGCCTGCTCGTGATGATGTACCCGGTCCTCGCGAAGGTCCGGTGCGACCGGCTGGACACGGTCACCGGCGACAAGCGTCTCCTGGCCTCGTCCCTGGCCATCAACTGGATCGTGGGACCCGCGGTGATGTTCGCGCTCGCGTGGATCTTCCTGCCGGACCTGCCCGAGTACCGCACCGGCCTGATCATCGTCGGCCTGGCCCGCTGCATCGCCATGGTCATCGTCTGGAACGACCTGGCCTGCGGCGACCGGGAAGCGGCGGCCGTCCTGGTCGCGCTCAACTCGGTCTTCCAGGTCCTCGCCTTCGGCCTGCTCGGCTGG
The DNA here is from genome assembly GCF_042799315.1 of Streptomyces sp. NPDC057702. Taxonomy (NCBI): domain Bacteria; kingdom Bacillati; phylum Actinomycetota; class Actinomycetes; order Kitasatosporales; family Streptomycetaceae; genus Streptomyces; species Streptomyces sp. NPDC057702. The sequence continues at coordinate 34,833 of NZ_JBHVJC010000051.1, forward strand.
TTCTACCTCGACCTGCTGCCGCGCTGGCTGCACCTCGGCGGCGGCCAGGGCCTGGACGTCCCCATGTGGCACATCGCACTGAACGTGATCGTGTTCCTCGGCGTCCCCCTGGTCGCCGGGTTCCTCACCCGCCACATCGGCGAGCGGACGTGGGGCCGGACCGCCTACGAGCGCGGGTTCCTACCGAGGATCGGCCCCTGGGCGCTGTACGGGCTGCTGTTCACGATCGTGGTCCTCTTCGCCCTGCAGGGGAAGACGATCACCTCGCAGCCGCTGGACGTCGTGCGGATCGCGCTGCCGCTGCTGGTCTACTTCGCGGTCATGTTCTTCGGCACCTTCCTGCTCGGCAAGGGCCTGGGCCTGGCCTACGACCGCACCGCGACCCTCGCCTTCACCGCGGCCGGCAACAACTTCGAGCTGGCCATCGCCGTCGCCATCGCCACCTTCGGCGTCACCTCCGGCCAGGCCCTGTCCGGTGTCGTCGGCCCACTCATCGAGGTGCCGGTGCTGATCGGCCTGGTCTACGTCGCACTCGCCTGGCGACGGAGGTTCGCCGCCGGCACGGTCACCACGGCCCCGTGAGCGAGAGCGCGGGACCCACAGCCCTCCCCGTCGGCGACACCGGCGACCGTGCCGTCCGGCGGCGCCGGCGGGACAGCGATGCGGTGACCATGCGGCCGGGCGACTCGTCCCGCACCAGGCCCGACGAGCCTTTGGACCAACCCAGCGACCGCGGGCGAGGAGGGACGGGCGCGCCAGCCGGGGGAACCGCCCGTCGAGCCGCAAAAGCCCCCACGGTTCGACTCCGAACCGCCCACCCGGCCACGGCCGGGGCGGCGCCCCGGGGCCGCACCCCGACCGCCACTCCGGCTGAGCAGGAGCCCGGGCCGGCGCCGTGGCCCACTGCGACGTACCGACCGTGGCCCGACTACGGCGGTGCACCGGCCCGCCGCCCCCGTCACGATCCCGCCAACCCGCCGGCTCGACCAACCCCAGGACTCCGGGTCGACGCGCCGCTCCGCCTCGGTCGGGTCGGGCAGCACCGCGCACCGGTGGAGACATCCGCCCGCCCCACCCCGTCGGGACGGCGGCCCCCCGCTACGTCCGCCACCGCCGTCGCCCCCGCGACGCCCGGATGTCGCCGGCGGCGGACCAGCGTCGTTCCACGCCGAACGGCACACCGGCGGGCACGCCCGGCCAGCCCCGTCGGGCAAGTCGCTGCCCGGGCGGTCAGTCGCGCTGGTCGAAGAGCGCGAACAGTTCCGCGTTCGTCACCGGCTCCCCCGTCGACCACGCGGACGCCGTGTCCATGCCGGCCGTGTGGGCGGCGGAGAGGAGGGCCCGGAGTTCGGCCGTGACCTGCTCGTATCCCTCCGGCGCCGAGGCAGCCGCCTCGACGGCCGGCCGCAGCGCGCCCAGCCGCGCCGCGATCGAACCCGTCGTCTCACCCGCTTCGGCGGTGAGCGTGCGCAGCAGGTGCGTGGCGAGCGCCGCCGGCGTGGCGTGCTCGAAGGTGGCCGTGGCCGCCAGTCGTACGCCGGTGGTGATGTGCAGCCGGTTACGCAGTTCCACCGCCGCCAGCGAGTCGAACCCGATCTCCTTGAAGTCGTCATCGGGATCGACGGCGCCGGAGTCGGTGTGGCCCAGAACGGCGGCGGCCACATCGCGCACCAACTCCCCTACCGCGTGCTCGCGTTCGTCCGCCGACAGGGTGGCCAGCCGGCGCGCCCACGAGGCCGGGGTGGCGTCCTTGTCGTCGACGGGCTGGTGGGGCCGCGGCGCGGGGGCGTCGACGAGCCCCCGCAGCATGGCGGGCGTCTCCGTGGGGTGGGCCCGGAACCTGGCCAGCTGGAGCGAGGCCGGGACCAGCAGCGCGCGCGGCCTGGCGAGGGCGGCATCGAGCAGGGCGAGCCCGCGCTCCACCGACAGCGGCGCGACCCCGGCTCGGGACCACCGCGTCAGATCGGCGTCGGTCAGCGCGCCGCCCATGCCCCGCGGGGCCTCCCACAGACCCCAGGCCAGGGAGGTGGCGGGCAGGCCCCGGGCGACCCGGTGCGCGGCCAGCGCGTCCAGGAACGTGTTGCCCGCCGCGTAGTTGGCCTGCCCCGGGGCCCCGATCAGGCCCGACAGCGAGGAGAAGAGCACGAACGCGGCGAGCGGGGCGCCGTCGGTCAGCCGGTGCAGGTTCCACGCGGCGTCCACCTTGGGGCGCATCACCCGCGACAGTCGCTCGGGGGTGAGGGTGGCCAGCGTGGCGTCGTCGACGATGCCGGCCGCGTGCACCACGGCGGTCAGCGGATGCCGTGGCGAGAGGGCGGCCAGCAGAGGGCCGAGCGCCTCGGCGTCCGAGGCGTCCACCGAGCGCAGGGTCACCTTCGCGCCGTGGCCGGCGAGTTCGGCGGCGAGTTGGCGCGCGCCCGGCGCCTCCTCTCCTCGGCGGCTGACCAGCAGCAGGTGCCGGATGCCGTGCGCGGTCACCAGGTGTCGGGCCACCAGTGCGCCCAACCCGCCGGTGCCGCCCGTGATCAGGACGGTGCCCGAGGGATCGAGTGTGGTGGCGGTGGCTCGCGTGAACGTGTCGGTGTTCGGCGGCGGCGCCAGGCGTGGTGCGGTGAGGCGGCCGTCGCGCACCGCGAGCTGTGGTGCGCCGCTGGCGAGGGCCGTGGCCAGGAGGTCGTCGCCGCCCGACGGTTCGAGGTCGACGAGGGTGACGCGGCCCGGGTGCTCGCTCTGGGCGCAGCGGATCAGTCCCCACAGCGGGGCGGCGGCGAGCGCGCTCACGTCCTCGCCGGCGCGGGTGGCGACGGCACCACGGGTGGCGATGACCAGCCGCGTGTGGGCGAGGCGGGGATCGTCCAGGAAGCCACGGACGAGCTCGCCCACGCGCCGCGCCGTGTGGTGCGCGGCCCGCACCGGATCCTCCCGCGGGGGCGCGGTGGGCACGCGGGCCAGGATCACGTCCACGGCGGGTAGTGCGTCGAGGGTGTCGGCCACCGTGCCCCGGGTCGGTGTGGGCTGCGGTGGCACCGCGTCCGACGGCGTCTCGGCCGGGTCTCGGCCAGCGCCCTCCACCGTGGTCGCGGTGCCGTCCCATCCGGTGATCTCGGCGACGACCGGTGGGGTCGTGGGAGTCTCGGGGCCGGACAGCGGTTCCCAGGCGACGGTGTACAGCGGGCCGGGGCGGGCCGGGGCGGCGTGGGCGAGCGTGGCGGTACGCACCGGCCGCAGGGTCAGGGAGCGTACGGAGATCACGGGGGCGCCCGTCGGGTCCGTGACCGTCAGGGCGACGGCGTCCGGGCCGACGGGGTGGAGGTGGGCACGCAGCGCGGTCGCGCCGGTGGTGTGCGCGGTGACGCCGGCCCAGGTGAAGGGGAGCCGGATCTCGTCCGGCGCGCCCCGGCGCGCGGCGTCCTCGGCCAGCGGGTGGAGCACGGCGTCCAGCAGGGCCGGGTGCACCACGTGGCGTGCGGCGTCTTCGGCGCGCTCGGCGGGGAGCCGCACCTCGGCGTACAGGTCCTGGCCGGCCCGCCAGCAGGCCGTGAGGTTGTGGAATGCCGGGCCGTAGTCGTAGCCGTGGTCGGCCAGCCGCGCGTACAGGTCGGCCACCGCGACAGGTTGGGCCCCGGCGGGTGGCCAGGTGGCGGGCGGTGCGGGAGGCGCGTCCCGGGTGTCCGGTGTCGCTGGGCCGAGCGCGCCCGAGGCGTGGCGGGTCCAGGGGTCGGGGGCCGCGCTCTCCGGGCGGGCGTGCAGGGTGAGGGGATGTTGACCGGCGGGGTCGGGGGCGCCGACGGTGAGCTGGATCTGGAGCGCGCCGCCGGCCGGCAGGGGCAGTGGGGCCTCCAGGTTCAGCTCGGTCACCTGCGCGGCTCCGATGTGGCGGGCCGCCACCTGGGCGAGCTCCAGGAACGCGGTGCCGGGGACGAGGGTGCGCTCGCCGATGGTGTGGTCGGCCAGCCAGGGGTGCTCGGTGGGCGCGAGGCGACCGGTGAGCACGGCCGTGCCGGCGTCGGCCAGAGGCAGCGCGGCGGTCAGCCACGGATGCTCGGTCGACTCCAGGCCCAGGCCGCGCGGGGTGGTCCGGGGCGGCGGGGTGAGCCAGTAGTGGGCGCGCTGGAAGGCGTAGGTGGGCAGTTCCACGCGCCGCGCGCCGGGGAAGAAGGTCGCCAGGTCCAGCGGCGCGCCCCGGGTGTGCGCACGCGCGAGTCCGGCGATCAGCGTCTCGCCTTCCGGTCGGCCGGCCCGCTGCAACGCGATGGCCTCGGCCGCCCGGCCGGTCAGCGACTCGGCGGCCATGGCCGTGAGCGCCGCGTCCGGGCCGAGCTCGACGAAGGTGGTGGTGCCGCGCTCTTCGAGGGTGCGGACGGCGTCGAGGAACCGCACGGGTTCGCGCACCTGGCGCACCCAGTAGTCGGGCGAGGTCACTTCCGCCGCCGTGGCCGGTCGGCCGGTGAGCGTGGAGATCAGGGTACGGTCCGGGGCCCGCAGGTCGAGGCCGGCGACCACCGCGCGGTACGCGTCGAGCACCGGGTCCATGTGCGCGGAGTGGAAGGCGTGACTGACGCGGAGTCGGTGAATCTTGCGGCCCCGCTGTCGCCAGTGGTCGGCGACCTGTGCCGTCGCTGCCGCGTCGCCGGAGAGCACGACGGCGGTGGGCCCGTTGACGGCGGCGAGCGACACCCGCCCGGCGTGCTCGGCCAGGGACCGCCGCGCCTCGGCCTCCGTGGCCTGTACGGCGTACATCGCTCCCCCGGTGGGGGCGCTCTGCATGAGGCGCCCCCGGGCCGCGACCAGTGTGGCGGCGTCGGCGAGGGTGAGAACGCCGGCGAGGTGGGCGGCGGCGAGTTCGCCGACGGAGTGCCCGGCGAGCGCGTCCGGGGTGAGTCCGTGGTGCTCCAGCAGCCGAAACAGCGCCACCTCGTAGGCGAACAGCGCCGGCTGGGCGTACGCCGTCTGGTGGAGCTCCGCCGTGGGCCGATCGCCTGTCGCGGTCTCCGTGGGGTCCTCGTGGGCGAACATCACCTGGCGCAGCGGGCGGCGCTCCAGGTGGGCGTCGAGCGCGTCGCAGACGGTGTCCAGGGCTCGCGCGAACACCGGCTGACTGGCGTACAACTCCCTTCCCATGCCGGGGTGCTGGGCCCCCTGGCCGGTGAAGAGGAAGGCGGTGGCGCCGGCGTGTGCGGCCTCGCCGCGCACCAGGTTCGGCGCGCTGTCGTCGTGGGCCAGGGCGTCGAGGCCGGCGCGGAACGCCTCGGGGGTGGTGCCGAAGACGATCGCGCGGTGCTCGAAGGCGGTACGGGTGGCGGCGAGCGAGAACCCGATGTCGTCCGGGGACACCTCGGGGTGGTCGGCGTGGAAGGCCCCCAGCCGCGCGGCCTGTGCGCGCAGCGCCGCCTGGCCACGGGCGGAGAGCGACCAGAGCCCGGGGGTGGACCGGGGCGCGGCGGGCGCGGGTCCGACGGTCCGCTGGCGCGGGTCGGCGGCGGCCGGCGTGGCCGGTGGCTCTTCGAGGATCACGTGTGCGTTGGTGCCGCTGATCCCGAAGGACGAGATGGCCGCGCGGCGCGGGCGCGGCGCGCGGGGCCACGCGCGCGCCTCGGTGAGCAGGGCCACGGTCCCGGTGTCCCAGTCGACGTGCGGCGAGGGCTCGCGGGCGTGCAGCGTCTTGGGGAGTAGGCCGTGGTGGAGGGCCTGGACCATCTTGATGATGCCGCCGACCCCGGCCGCCGACTGGGTGTGGCCGACGTTGGACTTGAGGGAGCCCAGGTAGAGCGGTTCCACGCCGCGCCGGTCGCGGCCGTAGGTGGCAAGCAGGGCCTCGGCCTCGATGGGGTCGCCCAGCGCGGTGCCGGTGCCGTGGGCCTCCACCACGTCGACGTCGCCGGCGCCCAGGCGCGCGTCGGCCAGTGCCTGTCGGATGACGCGCTGCTGGGAGGGGCCGTTGGGCGCGGTGAGGCCGTTGGACGCGCCGTCCTGGTTGACCGCGGTGCCGCGCACCACGGCGAGCACGGGGTGGCCGTTGCGCCGCGCGTCCCGGACGCGTTCGAGCATCAGCAGTCCGACGCCCTCGGACCAGCCGGTGCCGTTGGCTCCGGCGCCGAAGGGCTTGCAGCGCCCGTCCGGTGACAGGCCGCGCTGCCGGGAGAACTCGAGGAACATGCCGGGGGTGGCCATCACGGTCGCGCCCCCCGCCAGGGCCAGTTCGCTCTCGCCCTGCCGCAGCGAGCGCACCGCCAGGTGGAGGGCGACCAGCGAGGAGGAGCAGGCGGTGTCCACGGTGAGAGCGGGGCCGGTCAGCCCCAGGTGGTAGGCGATGCGTCCGGACAGGATGCTGGTGTGGCCGCCGGTGAGCAGGTGCCCCTCGACGCCCTCGGGCGCGTCGTGCATGCGCGGGCCGTAGTCGAGGGCGGTGCCGCCGACGAAGACGCCGGTGGCGCTGCCCCGCAGTGTGGTGGGGTCCAGGCCGGCGCGCTCGGCCGCTTCCCAGGCCGTTTCCAGCAGCAGTCGCTGCTGGGGGTCCATGCCGAGCGCCTCGCGGGGCGAGATGCCGAAGAACGCCGCGTCGAAGTCGCCGGCGTCGTGGAGGAACCCGCCCTGGCGGGCGTAGCTCTTGCCCGACCGCTCCGGGTCCGGGTCGTACAGTTCCTCGTCCCAGCCGCGCCCCGAGGGAAATCCGGTGATGGCGTCGCGGCCGTCGGCGACCAGGCGCCACAGGTCGGCGGGCGAGGTGACACCGCCGGGGTAGCGGCAGGCCATGCCGACGATGGCGATGTCGTCGCCGGCACTCGCGAGGGCGGCCGGGGCGCCGGGCTCGGGGGAGGCGACCGGGGCGCGGCGACGGTCGGGCGCGACGGGGGCCAGCGCGGCGTCGAGGTGTCGCTCCAGGTCCGCGATGGTGGGGTGGTCGAAGAGCAGCGAGGAGGGCAGGCGGAGTCCGGTGGCCCGCCCGAGGCGGTTGCGCAGGTCGACCGCGCCCAGCGAGTCGAAGCCCAGGTCCTTGAAGGTGCGTCGGGCGTCGACGTCGTCCGGTGCGTACGCCAGGACCTCGGCGGCCTGGGAGCGCACGAGTTCGGCCACGGCTCGGCGCCGCTGGCCCGCGTCGGCCGTCGTGAGCCGGGCGCGCGGCGGCCCGTCGTCGCCTTCGGGGCTCTCGTACGCCTGGTGGCTGTGCCCGCCGGGCCAGTAGCGCTGCCGCTGGAAGGGGTAGGTGGGCAGGTCGGTGCGGGTGGCGTCGGTGCCGTGGAAGGAGGCCGTCCAGTCGACGGTGACGCCGTGCACGTACGCCTCGGCCAGCGAGGTCGTCAGGCGGCGCGGGCCGCCCTCGCCACGGCGCAGGGCGCCGATGGCCACGGTGTGCTCGGCGCCGCGCGCCTCGGCGCTCTGCTCGATGCCGTGGACGAGCACGGGGTGGGGGGACAGTTCTACGAAGACGGCGTCGCCCGCGTCGAGGACCGCGTCGACGGTCTCGGCGAAGCGCACGGTCCCGCGCAGGTTCTGGTACCAGTACTCGGGGTCCAGCTCGGTGCCCCGCAGGGGCTGGGCCGTGACCGTGGAGTAGAGCGGGATGGTGGCGGCGCGGGGTTCGATGCCCGCCAGGGCGCGGGTCAGGCGCGCGTGGACGGGCTCGACCTGGGCCGAGTGGGAGGCGTAGTCCACAGGGACACAGCGGGCGCGGACGCCTTCGGTGGCGCACTGGGCCAGCAGTTCGGCCGCGGCGTCGGCCTCGCCGGAGACGACGACGGACGCGGGGCCGTTGACGGCGGCCAGCGAGAGCCGGCCGGACCAGGCGGCGATCCGGTCGGCCACCTCCTCGGGGCCCTGGGCGAGAGAGATCATGGCGCCCTCGCCCGCGAGGGTGGTGATGACCTGTGAACGCAGGGCCACCACACGCGCCGCGTCGCGCAGGGAGAGGGCGCCGGCCACACAGGCGGCGGCGGCCTCGCCCTGGGAGGCGCCGATGACGGCCGCCGGGACCACGCCGTGGGCCTGCCACAGGGCGGCCAGCGAGACCATCACGGCGAACAGGGCGGGTTGCACGACGTCCACGCGCGCCAGCGGGGGCGCGCCGGGTGCCTGGCGCAGCACCGCTTCCAGGTCCCAGTCCACGAACTCGGCCAACGCCTCGGAGCATTCGGCCATCCGATGCGCGAACACCGGTGCCCGGTCCCACAGTTCGGTGGCCATGCCGGCCCACTGTGACCCCTGGCCGGGGAAGACGAAGACGGCCCGCTGACTGACCGGACCGGCGCCGCCCACCGGGGGCTCGACGAGCTGGGGAGCGCTCTCCCCGCGCGCGAGCGCGGCCAGAGCGGCGGCGAAGCCCGCGTGGTCGTCCGCGACGATGACCGCACGGTGCTCGAAGGGGGTTCGCCCGGTGGCCAGCGACCAGCCGACGTCACACGGCCGGGGCGCGGGGTCGCGGGCGAGGTGGGCGGCCAGCAGCCGGGCCTGGGCGCGCAGCGCGCGCGGGTCACGGCCGGAGAGAACCCACGGCAGACACCCGGCGGCCGGTGGCGGCGCGTCGGCCGCGGCGGGCGGGGCCGAGGTGGCACCCGTCCGTGCGGCGGCGTCAGTACGTGTATGCGCGGCGGGGGGCGTGGACGCGGTGCGCGTCCACGGGGTGCGGGGCGGGGCGCCGGACACCGGTGCGCGGGGGGCTTCGCCCAGCACCACGTGGCAGTTGGTGCCGCCCATGCCGAACGCGCTCACCCCGGCCACCAGCGGCCTGTCGGCCGCCGGCCACGGTTCCAGTTCGCGCTGTACGGCGATGCCGAGCGCGGCCAGGGGGATGTCGGGGTGGGGGCTCTGGTAGTTGAGGCTGGGCGGGAGCTGCCGGTGGTACAGGCTCAGCAGGGTCTTGACCAACCCGACGATGCCGGCCGAGCCCTCCAGGTGGCCCACGTTGGTCTTGGCCGAGCCGACGCGCAGCGGCGCCGGCGCCGGATGCCCGCCCGCGCGTACGGCCCCCAGCGCGGCGGCCTCGACCGGGTCGCCGACGGGGGTGCCCGTGCCGTGAAGTTCGACGTACTGCGCGTCGGTGGGGGCGAGGCCGGCGCGGGCGTAGGCCTGGCGCAGCACCTGCTCCTGGGCGGCCTGGTGGGGCACGGTCAGACCGGTGGAGGCGCCGTCGTTGTTGACGGCGCTGCCGTGGATGAGGCCGTAGATCCGGTCGCCGTCGGCGCGAGCGTGGCGCAGTGGCTTCAGGACCGCGACGCAGCCGCCCTCGCCGCGGACGTACCCGTTGGCGCGGGCGTCGAAGACGTAGCAGCGGCCGTCGGGCGAGAGCGCGCCGAGTCGCTCGGAGGTCGTCGTGCTGTCGCTGGTCAGGATGAGGTTGACGCCACCGACCAGGGCGAGCCGCGACTCGCCGGTGCGCAGGCTGGTGACGGCGAGGTGCGCGGCCACCAGGGAGGAGGACTGGCCCGCGTCGAGCGTCAGGCTGGGGCCGCGCAGCCCCAGGAGGTAGGACACCCGGTTGGCCAGCAGGCTGCGGTGGGTGCCGGTCATGGAGTGACGGGAGACGGCGGCGGGGTCACCGTGGTGCAGCACGGTGGCGTAGTCGCTCCACATGGCGCCCACGTACACCCCGGTCGGGCTCTCGCGAAGGGTGGTGGCGACGATCGCGGCGTCCTCCAGGGCCTCCCAGGCCAGTTCGAGGACGAGCCGCTGCTGGGGGTCCATGGCCACGGCTTCGCGGGGTGAGATGCCGAAGAAGGCCGGGTCGAAGGCGTCCACCCGCTCCAGGTAGCCGCCCGGGGGGCCGGGCTGGCCCGGGGCCGTGGCGAGCGCGGACCGGCGCTCGGCGGGGGCCTCCCCGATGGCGTGGCGCCCTTCGGCGAGCAGGCGCCAGAAGGCTTCGGGGCCCGAGGCCCCGGGCAACCTACAGGCCAACCCGACGACGGCGATGGGTTCTTCGTGCGCTCCACCCGTCACTGAACAGCTCCTCCCCCGCGACACCGTGAGCGGAGGCTGACGGGTCGGGCCCGGGGCTCGCGCACCGCAGCGCGTCGTGTGGCTGCTGAGGGTCGACTGCCAGCTCTCCGCGAATCGCCCCACTCCCCAGGGCAATCACTCTATGCCTTCAGATGCTCACACGGAGAAACCGAAAATCTCGCCTCCCTGGCTGAATATCTATGTCAAGTTGACCAACACGCCGAAGAGTTGATCACCCACAGGAGGTAGCTCAGGGCTGAGCATGGCGCGGTGGCGGACCCGGACGAACCGGGTCGGCGCGGCGGGCGCACGACGCGGCCCGGGCCCAGCGGCCAGCGACGCGGCCGGCCGTCGCCGGCCTCGCCCCCTCGCGGGCGGAGCCGGTCGACCCGTGGGCCCGAGGTCGCGCTCACGGGTCGGTCCGTGGCGCGCACCGCCGGCACATACCGCGCCGTCGGGCTCGGGGCGGGCGGCGTACGGCATGGCCGTCGTCCGCCTCAGGCGGGCGAGCCGGGGCTTGGCGTGGGCGACGCGCCACGGGCCGGCCGGGGATGTCGGGGGGTGCGTCGCTGGACCGCGAGGTCCGGGCCCGGGTCGACGCCCCGGCCCGGTCGGCTGCCGCGATGACGGCCTCGGCCTGGGAGGGTGCGGCCGTCAGGTCGCCGCGTTCGACGGTGCGCGGCCGGCCGGCGAGGCGTGGAGGTCGGCGCCGCTCTCCGGACTGGCCCGCACCGGGGGTGCCCGCGTTCGGGAGCGGGCCGGCGTACGACCGGGCGCGCGTCCGTCCCCGCGCGGGCGCGCGCCCGGCGTCGTGGTGTGGTCGTTCGCCGTCCGCCCCGTGTCGGACGCCGAGTGCCCCATCCCACCTGGCGGTCCGGATCGCGACGGGGCACCGGGTCAGCGCCCGTCCGCCACCCCGATCCGATCCGGTCGGCCCGATGCCCGTCGACGGACGCCGCGAGGTGGTGAGGACTCAACCGCTGGGCCGGATGGGCAGGTTACGTATCACGATGAGGAACACCAGACCGGATACTGCTACATGTCGTCAGGCGTCGCAAGGGTGTTGTCGACTCGTCGCGGCCCTACGGAAGTCCCGGGCGGCTGCGCTACGGTGCAGGGCATGGACGCGGAGGAGGCCGGGGCCCTGGAGCGGGCCGGGGGGCCGGATGAGCAGTCGGCCACGGGCCGCCCGGCCGGGCTGATCGGCGCCGTGGACAACGTGCTGCGCCTGCTGAGCCTGTTCGAGGACCACCAGGTGATCCGCGTCAACCAGATCAGCCGGGACATGGGGCTCTCGCGGTCCACCGTGCACCGCCTGCTCTCGACGCTCGGCTACCACCAGTTCGTCGAGCAGGACGCGCAGTCGCGGGCCTACCGCCCCGGACCCGCGCTGGTGGACATCGGCCTGTCCGTGGTGCGGAACATGGACATCCGTGTCCAGGCGCGCAGTTCGCTCGTGCGGTTGCGCGACGAGACGACCGAGACGGTGCACCTGGCGACGCGGCGTGGCACCCAGATGCTGTACGTCGACAGCGTCGAGAGTGAGCAGACCGTGCGGGTCAGCAGCCGGATCGGTTGGAGCCTGCCCGCGCACGCCACGGCGGCGGGCAAGGCCATGCTGGCCGAACTGAGCGAGGATCAGCTGGTCGCGCTGTACCCCTGCGAGCAGCTGGACACCCCCACCGAGCGGGCCCCCGCGACCCGTTCGGCGCTGCGCGACCACCTGGACGCGGTGCGCGGGCGCGGGTACGCGGTCAACCGGGCCGAGAGCGAGGACGACGTGAGCGCGGTGGGCGTGGCCGTCCGTGACCGTGGCGGGCGGGCCGTGGCCGCGCTGGTGACCACCGCGCCGAAGTCGCGTGCGAACGAGGCGTGGATCGCCCGGACGGCGCGGACGACGATCCGCGTGGCCGCGGAACTGGCCGCCCGTACGAGCTAGCCCCCCCCCGCCAACCGCCTCGGGTCGGCGCCTGGGACCTCGCGACACCGGCGTGGGCGCGGACGACGGTCGGGCGTGTGTGGCGAGCCGGGCGGGTGGCCCGACGCCCACGGCGGTCCGGGTATGTGCGGAGAGGCGGTCGCGACGGCCGCCCGGGGGGCGGCGGGCCGGGACGGTGCCGGCGGCCGAGGGGCGACGCCGGCGAAGGGTGACCTCGGTGGCGGGCTGTTCGCTCCGTCCCGCTCGTCTGTCGGCCGCGGGCTCGCGCGTCGGCCTGGGCCGACGGGTGTCAGGTCAGCCGGCGTGGGGTCCAGGTGAACTGGTCGCCGCCGACCCACCGGATGGCGTCCGGGTCCTCCAGGTCGAGGTGGTGCACGCCGAGCTGCTGGGCGATCTCGATCACGTCCACCACCGACCTGGCCGTACCCGCCAGCTCCCCGCCGACCTCCACCAACCGAAACGGCGGGCTGCCCGGCTGCACGGGCAGCACGACGAACCGGGGAGCCGAGATGTGCGGACTGTCGCGTTCGGTCATGCCTCTACGGTGCCGTCTCTTCGACGCTCTCGCACACCGACGACCGGGCCGAGGTGGCCGACCCCGCGCCCGCGCGCGTCCCGCCCGAACCGCACCACTCGTACGCCCGCACCCGCCAGCGGCCACACCCGCCGGGGAGCGCGTGCACGCTGGCACCCCCGCCAGGGGCCGCCCGGTGGGGCACGTGCCGCTCGGGGCGCTCACGCCCGCCACGGGCCCGCGCCCCGACCCGCCGCGACCACGCCTGGGGCCGCGGCGGCCGGGGTCTCAGCGCGGCGGTGCGTCCAGCCACGCGTCGGCGCCGCCGCCGTGCCACTCGACCACGGTGGGGTCGTCCAGCGTGAGGTGTTCCTCGGGTACGCCCGCGTGGCGCATCATGCGCACCACCTCGGCCGGCTCGACCGCCACCCCCACATCGCGGCCGTCGATCGTCACCCGACGTCGCCCGTCCAGCGGCGCGTCCACGACCACGCGTGGCGACCCGCGCCGATTCGTCTCGTCCATGCCTCCACCCTGCGGCGGCCCACCGACGCCCGCATCCCGGCACCGAGCCGGACCCGGACCGGGCCGTCGGCGGGTGATCGCCCCGATCGATGTCTGAAAAGCGCAGGCTGTGAGCTCGTATCGCCTCTTGGCGTACACGAAGACGCTGGTCGGCGTGGCTTTCGTCGATCAGATTCGAACAGTCGTATCATTCTCGGTATGGCCGAAACGTTCGAGTTTCCTCGTGATCTTCTGGCAGCCCAGGACGAGCTGCACCAGGTCCGTGCGCGCCTGCTGGCGCTCTACGGGCGGCTGCCGTGGTCGGTGGAACCCGTGGCGGGCTTCGCGGACCGCGACCTGTGGCGACCCCGCGAGCGACCGGACTCCCCCGGGTGGCCGACGGAGGAGCGCGCCGAGGTGGCGGAGTTGCGCGAGCGCGAGCTGACGCTGGCCGCCACGGTGAGCCAGCACCCGTTCTGGGCGACGCTGTCGGGGCCCCGGGTGCCGGCTGGGCGGATGGCGCTCAAGCACGCACGCGAGCGGACGGCCGAGCGGGAGGCGACGGCGGACGGGAGCGCCTGAGCGGGTCGCCGCCCTGAGCGCCCTCGGGCCGGCGCGTGATCGCGGCAGACGCTGACCCGAGGGCGACCGGGCGCGAGCGCGTCACGCCCGACGGCGAGGTCGGTGGCGCGCGTCGCGCGGGAAGGGGGCGGGCTCCGGCGCGTCGGCGAGGCCCGGGGGCGGCTGACGAGGCCGCCGCACGGGGCGGGCCGGGCCGCGGCGCCGGGCACCCGCCCCCTGGCAGGGGCCGCGGCGTCCGTGCCGCCGCGCGCCGGGGGGGGGGGGGGGGGGGGGGGGCCGCGGCGCGGGGGGGGGGGGGGGGGGGGGGGGGGGGGC
>NZ_JBHVJC010000052.1:0-48358 GCF_042799315.1 Streptomyces sp. NPDC057702
GGTGTATATGTGGGTGGTGGGGGCCCGGCTGGTCGGCGAGCCGAACGGGTGGGCTCGGCGTGTCGGGTGCGCGGTCGGCGCGGTGGTCGGGCGCCCGACCGGTGGGGGTCGGGCGCCCGGTGGGCCGCCGGGGCACGGGGCGGGCGGGTGTGTTCGAGAGGGTCAGGCGACGGTGACCGGCAGGCGGACCACCGCGTCGAACAGGTAGCCCTGCGTGTTGGGCGCGGTGCGCTCGGGCTGGGTGTGGCCCGCCGCGTCGGTGGCCCTGGCCAGCAGCGTGGCCGGGCCGGTGGTGTGCGGGCGCCACGGCGTCGACCAGCGCACCCAGCCGCCCCGGCGCGGCGGGTCCTGGAGATGGGCCCGCCGCCAGCGCCCGCCGCCGTCGGTGCTCACCTCCACACCGACCACCGGCGCGTGACCGGACCAGGAGCGGCCGGTGACGTGGTGGGTGCGGCGCGCGGTGAGGGTGGCGCCGTGGTCGAGTTCGAAGGTGGACTTGATGGTCTGTCGGGTCAGCGGGGCGCTGCCCTGCGGCGGGTGGCCGGGGCCGAACAGCCGGTAGTAGTCGGTGTTCCACGGCGAGTGCAGCGGCCGGGCGGCGACCTCGATGTCGCCCAGCCACTTGACGGACGCTATGCCGATCCAGGACGGCACGACCACGCGCACCGGGAAGCCGTGGTCCGGCGGCAGCGGCTCGCCGTTCATCTCGTACGCCAGGATCACGTCGTCCAGCGCCTTGGCGATCGGCAGCGGGCGGCGTACGCGGCCCAGGTTCGCACCGCCGGTGACGTACTCCGCGTCCAGCCCGCGCGGCATGACGTCCACGGCGTTCCCGCCGAGCCCCGCCCGGCGCAGCACGTCGGCCAGCCGCACCCCGCGCCAGCGGGCCACGCCGATGGCGCCCAGCGTCCAGGCGGTGCCCGCGACGCTCTCCTGCTGCTGGGTGGTGAAGTAGCTCCGCCCGTTGCCCGCGCACTCGATGGCCACATCACGCGTGACGGCCGGCAGCGCGCGCAGGTCGGCCAGACTGAACCGGGCGGGCCCACCCCGCAGCCCGTCCCCCCACACACTCAGGTGCCAGGTACGCGCGTCCAGCAGCGGGGTGGCGGTGTGGTTACGGACGAAGAACCGGTCGTTCGGCGTGTGGAAACCGGTGCCACGCAAGGCGGATGGCCGGGTCTCGGCGTTGGTACCACGCGGCGTGAACCACTCGGGCGGCAACGACTTGACGATGCCCCCGGACGCCTCGGCGGCGAGCCGCGACGGGGCGGCGAGGGCCGGGGTGGCAACGCCGGCCACCTGGGCGGCGACAGGCGCGGCGGCGAGCAGCTTGAGCACGGTACGACGAGCGGAAGCGGAGGTCATCGCGGAACACCTCGAAAGGGGGGGCGCGCGGCAGCGCGGGGCGGGACGGGGAGAGGGCGGCGCGCGGGGCGCGGCGGGGGAAGCGAGGCAGGCGTCAGCGACAACAACAACAGAGGCGCGGCACAGAGCGCGCGGTGTCAGCCATGCGGGTCATCTTAGACACGGGGCCCGTGCCAGGTCTGCGCTTCGCGTGTGGGTTTGAGGGCAACGGGGCGGGGCGCGGAGCGCCCCGCCCGGCCGGTGGGTTTTCGGAGGGCCATCCCCGCGTGCGCGGGGAGCAGGCGCCGCGGTCGATCGCGGCGTGTGTGGAGGCGGGTCCATCCCCGCGTGCGCGGGGAGCAGCGGCAAGCTCGCGCAGATCAAGCAGTTCACGCGGGGTCCATCCCCGCGTGCGCGGGGAGCAGACACGAATGCAATCACTGGCTTCCAGCGCCGGGGGTCCATCCCCGCGTGCGCGGGGAGCAGGGTGGGCGCCACGTTCAACTCGGTGGCGATGTTGGGTCCATCCCCGCGTGCGCGGGGAGCAGGTCTCCATCGACTCCGCGTTGTCGGAGAGCAGGGGTCCATCCCCGCGTGCGCGGGGAGCAGACTCGGGGTCGGGGAAGAACCGCCCTCGGAAGGGGTCCATCCCCGCGTGCGCGGGGAGCAGACCGCCGCCCCGGCCCCCTCGAAACCCGCCCCGGGTCCATCCCCGCGTGCGCGGGGAGCAGGGGGGTGATGTCGAGGAACTGTGTCACGCCGTAGGTCCATCCCCGCGTGCGCGGGGAGCAGGTCACCTTCACCGGGGAGTACCCGACCGCGGTGGGTCCATCCCCGCGTGCGCGGGGAGCAGCTGGTAGATCCCGCTTTGGGTCTCCTCAGCGATGGGTCCATCCCCGCGTGCGCGGGGAGCAGGGGCTCAGCGCGGCCAGCGGGCCGGGCCGGCGGGGTCCATCCCCGCGTGCGCGGGGAGCAGAGCTGAGCTGGTTCTGCACTTCGTCAGGGAGCGGGTCCATCCCCGCGTGCGCGGGGAGCAGCTGCCGACATGAGTGAACGCGATACCCAGGCAGGGTCCATCCCCGCGTGCGCGGGGAGCAGTACGCGGCGGTGGCCGGCGGCGTAGCGGTCGCGGGTCCATCCCCGCGTGCGCGGGGAGCAGCCTGGCCGCCATCAAGGCCACCGCCAAGGGCGGGGTCCATCCCCGCGTGCGCGGGGAGCAGAGTAATTGACCTGCGGGTTTATCCGGCGGGGGGCCGGTTTTTTGCAACTTTCGCTGATCGCGACCTATCGCGCAAGTCTGGCAAGTTGCCCACAGAGTCTCTTTCTGACGTGTCGAGTGTTGGAGTCGCCCGCGCTGGCTCCAGCCACGGACGCTGACCCTACCTGGGGTTGAACGTAAGGGCGGAGTCGCGAAGGTCCTTGCCTCGCGGGCTGGCGGAACGGGCGGGTGGGGACGCCTTGCGAGGCGTTGGGCGTCATCCAGGGGGACGGTCCCGGACGGGGGGACGCGCCAACTTTTGCTCGCCGAGGGTGGGTTGGAGGCCGGCGCCGGCGCCGGCCCGCGACGGCCTCACGGTGCTTCGGGGCCGATGTCCTGGGCCGGGGTGATGCGCCAGTGGACCGTGGTGGTGGCGGCGTAGCGCACGTGGCGGCCGTCGGGGTGGTCGCGGGCGGCGTGGGCGGTGCACCAGCGTTGGGCCTGGTGGTGCTGGCCGGTGATCGACGCGTCGGGGTTGGGGGTTGGAGAGTGCTGTCCGCAGGTGACGCACGTGGCGCGCACGACGTACGACGCGGCTTGCGGGTCGGGGGCCAGGCGCATCTCGACGTAGCGGTGCCTACCGCGACTCACCGCTCCTCCTCGTCGATGACCATGTGACGAGCGCAGGCGCGGTGGGCGGTCAGTCGTCGCGGGTAACGGTCGGCGGCGGTGAGTCGGCCGTGGGCGGTCACCGCGTGCGCGCGGGGAACGGTGTCCCAGCAGATGCGGCACTGGAGCGCGAGGGCGGTGGGTCCGTGGACGGCGGTGGCGGCCGGCGCCAGCACCTCGGCCAAGCGGTCGGCGTCGGTGACGTAGCGCCCCGTCCAGTGCGGCGGCACGCGCCAGTGGATGCCCGGGCCGGCCTGCCGGTCGGCGGGTGGTACGCCGACGTAGGCCAGACCGGCCGGTGGCGTGGGCAACACCGCGACGTGGGGCGGAGTCGGTCCCACTGCCACCACGGGGCGTGCGGCACTCCACCTGGCGGGACGAGCCAGATCGCGGTACGCGCGCGGGGGTCGACGATCGCGGCGGCGGGCACCCCCAGCCCGTCCAGGACCGCGAGCGCCCGGTCCGCGACATCCACCGACGTGCGCACGGCGTCCCAGTACCGACCGGTCGGCAGCAGCACGGTCCCCGCCACGGGCGGCGGCGCCCAGTCGAGAGCCGTCACCGCGACCACCCCGGCCGCTGGGTCGCGATGGCGTAGGCCAAGTCGTCGGCGTGGGTGAGGAGTCGGTCACGGGTCGGCGGAACGCGCCACCAGACCAGGTGGGCGCGGGCCATGCCGGGCACGAAGATGAACGATCCGTCGTCGCCTGAGAGCGTGACCTCACTCCGCTCACGCAGGTGTTGAACAGCCGGCGCCTTCGGCTCGATCAGCCAGCTGACTCGCCGGTCCAGATCCTCCTGGACTACCGCCCCACTGGAGTCCCCTAGGGAGGCCAGGACGGGCTCGCCGAGATGGAGTGGCAACGTGAGCGTGTGCCAGCCGAGGGCGCCGACACGCACCCAGGCCATGCCGCCGCCAGGCGGCACCCAGTCGTAAGGCGAGGGCGTGGTGAATTCGGCTTCGGTCGGCATGGGGCGGCCTCCGGATGTCATCGACGACACAACGATGACCGACCGTATGCGGGTCGTGACTGAGCGAGAGGTATGTTCTGTACCCCCTTGCGGAGGGGTACAGAACGTACCCGCCGTGTCACGCGGCCGGCAGTAGCCCCAGCTTCAGTCGAAGGGATCGCGCTTCTTCCCGGATCAGAGCCGGCCCCGTCTCGGCGAGGTCGGTCACCGCGGACCGGGTGAACGCGTTGAAGCGCGCGGTCTCCGGCGACTCGTGATACGCCCGCTTGAGCATGTGAACAGTGGCGACCGGTTCCCGCTGGAGACTGTAGGCGCGGGCCGTCTCGATCATGTGGAACGACCGACGCGTCGCGGACGGTACGGGCCCCAGGTCCACTGCCTCCGCCGCCCGAACCGCCTCACGCCCGTGCGGCAGGTCGGCGTAGAGGGTGATCGCGTACGCGTCCACCATGCCCCGGCCGAAGATGAGGTACGGGTGCGCGTAGCCGTCGCCGAGGCGCTTCGCCGCCTCGCCAGCCCGATCCCAGTGCCGTTCGGCGTCGCCGCGCCTCCCGAGCTTCGCGTAGGAGAGGGCCACCGCGAGCTGAAGCAGTCCTTTACGCGCCACGTCCTCGGGGTCGGTGCCCCCTCGCAGGAGGCCGGCGGCTTGCATCGCGAGATCGACGCGGGCCTCGTGCCGATCGCCGGTACCCCGGAACGTGTGCCCCATGTACCAGGCCGCGCTGGCCATGGCGCGCGGGCTGTCGGCGTCCTGGGCGACGGTCATCGCCCGGTCGCTGGCCAACATCACCAGCTCCGGGGCCGGTTGGAAGGCGAGGAAGAGCTGGGCCAGGTGCAGGGCCTCGGTCAGCGCGACGAGCACGCGGCGGCGGTCCGTACCGTCGTAGGCGCGTGCCGCCTTCTGAAGGTCGGTCAACAAGGCCGGCAGGATCTCGGCGACGGCCGTCCGGTGCTCGCCGGCGGCGTGCCAGGTGGCCCAGGCTCGACGCACCCTGGCGCGCAGGACGCTCACGGCTTCGGGTTCGGTGGTAGGGGCGAGGTGGTACCGGGTCAGCGCCGCCCTGACCAGGGGCAGCGAGCGGTGAGCGCCCTTGGTGTAGGAGGAGGTGGCCAGGCGTTCGTCACCGGTCAGGTCCGCCATCTCGACGTCGAGCACGTCGGCGAGGCGGAGCAGGAGAGGAAGGCGGGGAATGCCGAGCCGGCCGGTCTCGATGGCCTTGACCCACTCCGGGCTGCGGCCGACCAGTCCGCCGACGACCGGGCGGGTGCGCCCCGTGTTCTCGCGCGCTTCACGGACACGCTGTCCGAACGTCTGGGGCGGCGGGGTGTCGCTGTGTTCGGGCATCCTGGACTCCGTTCTGACATCGACACCCAGAACGGTACTCCCGGGACCGGCCGGCACCGACCGGCCAGCCTCCCTCAACGCCCGCCGGCGCACACCGTGTTGACCACCGGTAAGGCCCGCGCCGGGCGGTCGCTCACCGGGTCGCGAGGCCCGGGATGACCTCCTGGCCGTAGCCGTCGATGAGTCGCTCGCGCGCGTCGTGCATGGCGTAGACCGCGAACTGGTCCACACCCAGCTCACGCAGGGCGGCCAGCCTGGCGATGTGGGCGCGCGGCGGGCCCAGCAGGCAGAAGCGGTCCACGATCTCGTCGGGGACGAACTCCGTGTCGGGGTTGTCGGGGCGGCCGTGGTGGGCGTAGTCGTAACCCGCGCGCCGGGCGATGTAGCCGGTGAGTTCCTCGGGGATCTGGTCGGAGTGTTCGCCGTAGCGTGTGACGAGGTCGGCGACGTGGTTGCCGACCATGCCGCCGAACCACCGGCACTGCTCCCTGGCGTGGGCCAGCGCCTGCGGGGTGTCCTCGCACAGGTAGGCGGGCGCGGCGACGCAGATCCGTACGTCGGCCGGGTCGCGGCCGGCGTCCGCCGCCGCCTGGCGCACCGCCGTGACCATCCACTCCGTCAGCAGCGGGTCGGCCAGTTGCAGGATGAACCCGTCGGCCTTCTGCCCGACCAGGGCCAGCGCTCTGGGCCCGTACGCCGCCATCCACACCGGCAGCCGTCCCCCGCGTACCCACGGCAGGCGCACCGTGGCGCCGTCCACCACCGCCTCGCGGCCCTCGGCCAGATCGCGCAGGGCGTCGATGCAGGTGCCGAGGGTGGCCAGGCTGTAGGGGCGGCGGCCGGCGACGCGCAGGGCCGAGTCGCCTCGGCCGATGCCGCACACGGTGCGGTTGCCGTACATCTCGTTGAGCGTGGCGAAGGTGGAGGCCGTCACCTCCCAGGCGCGGGTGCCCGGGTTGGTCACCATGGGGCCCACGACGAGCCGTTCGGTGTGTTCGAGGATCTGGCTGTGGATGACGAACGGCTCCTGCCACAGCACGGCGGAGTCGAACGTCCAGCCGTAGCGGAAGCCGTTGCGTTCGGCGCGCCGCATCAGGGCGACGGTCCGCGCGGCGGGTGGGTCGAGTTGCAAGACGAGGCCGAAGTCCACGATGGCCCTCCTGGTGGGACGGGGGTGGGGCGGCCCCGCGCCCCGGTGCGCGGGGCCCGGGGCTGTGCTAGCGCGCGTACGTGCCGATGCCACGCGGTACGTAGCGGCCGTGGCCCGCGCGGCCGGTGAAGGTGCGCCGGTCGATGACGACCTCGCCGCGCGAGAGGACGGTCTCGGCCTGGCCGGTGACCCGCTGGCCCTCGTACGCCGAGTAGTCCACGTTCATGTGGTGGGTGCGGGCGGAGAGCACCTGGCTGGCGTACGGGTCGTAGATGACCAGGTCCGCGTCGGAGCCGGGGGCGATGGTGCCCTTGCGGGGGTAGAGGCCGAACACGCGGGCCGGACTCGCGCAGGCGATGTCGATCCAGCGCCGGCGCGAGATGTGGCCGTCGATCACGGCCTGGTGCAGCAGGTCCATGCGGTTCTCCACGCCGGGCAGTCCGTTGGGGATCTTCGAGAAGTCGCCCCGGCCCAGTTCCTTCTGGCCGGTGAAGCAGAACGGGCAGTGGTCGGTGGAGACGACCTGGAGGTCGTCGGTGCGCAGGCCCCGCCACAGCGCCGCCTGGTGCTCGCGGGGCCGTAGCGGCGTGCTGCACACGTACTTGGCGCCCTCGAAGCCCGGCTCGGCCAGGTTGTCGGTGGACAGGAACAGGTACTGCGGGCAGGTCTCGCCGAAGACCGGCAGCCCCTCGTCCCGGGCCCGGGTCAGTTCGGCGAGCGCCTCGGCCGCCGAGACGTGCACCACGTACAGCGGGCACTCGGCGACGCGGGCCAGCGCGATGGCCCGGTGGGTGGCCTCGGCCTCCAGCAGGGCCCGGCGGACCTCCCCGTGGTGGCGCGGGTCGGTGCGGCCGGCGGCCAGCGCCTGCTCGACCAGGACGTCGATGGCCGGGCCGTTCTCGGCGTGCGTCATGATCAGCCCGCCGTTGCCGGCGGCGCGCCGCATGGCGCGCAGGATCTGGCCGTCGTCGCTGTAGAACACGCCGGGGTAGGCCATGAACAGCTTGAACGAGGTGACGCCCTCGGCGACCAGGAGGTCCAGCTCCGCCAGGGACTGCTCGGTGACGTCGGAGACGATCATGTGGAAGGCGTAGTCGACGGCGCAGTCGCCCTCTGCCTTGGCGTGCCAGGCGTCCAGGCCCTCGCGCAGCGTGTGGCCCCGGGCCTGGACGGCGAAGTCGACCAGGGTGGTCGTGCCGCCCCAGGCCGCCGCGCTGGTGCCGGAGGCGAAGGTGTCGCTGGAGAACGTGCCGCCGAAGGGGAACTCCAGGTGTGTGTGGACGTCCACGCCGCCCGGGATGACGTACCTGTCCCGCGCGTCCAGGACGCGCCCGGCGCTCCAACTCGCCGCGTACGCGCTGTCCGAGGCGGCGACGGCGACCACCCGGCCGTCCTCGACCAGCACGTCGGCGTACGTCTCCTCGGCCGCCGTCAGGACCAGGCCGCCCCGGATGACGGTCCGGGTGTCGCGGCTCATCGTCGGCCTCCGGTCGGGTCGGGTGGGCCGTCGGGGGCGCCGACCAGGGAGGCCGCCGCGCGCAGCGCCGCCGCCAGGATCGCCGCGCCCTCCTCGGCCTCGGCGACGGTCAGGGTCAGCGGCGGCGCGATCCGCAGCACGCTGCCCAGGTGACCACCGCCCCTGCCGACCAGCAACCCGCCCTCGCGCGCGGCCTCCAGGACGGCGGCGGCGGCCCGTGGGTGGGGCGCGCCGTCCTCGGGGTGGGCCAGCTCGACGCCGATCATCAGGCCGCGTCCGCGCACCTCGCGCACCAGGTCCACGTCGGCCGCGGCGGCCCGTAGCCGTTCGATGAGCAGGCCGCCGACGTGGCGGGCGTTGGCCTGGAGGTCGTGGGCCAGGAGGTAGTCGAGGTTGGCGAGGGCGGCGGCCATGGTGACCGGGCTGCCGCCGAAGGTGGAGAGGGAGTTGGCGTCCAGGCAGTTCATGATCTCGGCGCGGGCCACGACGCCGCCCACGGACATGCCGTTGCCGATGCCCTTGGCGAAGGTGAGCAGGTCGGGCGGGCCGTTGGCGGCGTGTGCCTGCCAGCCCCAGAAGTGGTCGCCGGTCCGGCCCCAGCCGGTCTGCACCTCGTCGCTGATCCACAGGATGCCGTGCTGGTCGAGCACCTCGCGGAAGGCGGCGTACAGCCCGTCGGGCGGCGAGGTGAAGCCGCCCACGCCCTGGACGGGTTCGGCGATCAGCGCCGCGACCGTGCCGTGCACCTGGCCCAGCAGGTCCCTCAGGTCCGCCACGCACGCCTGGATGAAGTGCTCGTCGCTCAGCGCGGCGAACGGGCCCCGGGTGCGTACCCCGCCGTGCGTGAACAGGGTGTGCAGCGGGGAGGCGCCGGTGGGTGACCAGGCGCGGTTGCCGGTGACGCCGACGGAGGAGAAGGACCGGCCGTGGTAGCCGTTGCGCATGGCCAGCACCTGCTGGGAGCCGCGCGCCACGGTCGCCAGCAGCAGGGCCGTGTCATTGGCCTCGGTGCCCGAGGTGGTGAGGAAGACCCGGGCGTCGGGGATGCCGGACAGCCGGGCGACGCGCTCGGCCAGCTCCACCATGGGCCGGCTCAGGTAGAGCGTGGAGGTGTGCGCGATGCGGGCGACCTGTTCGCTGACGGCCCGGGTCACCTCGGGCAGCGCGTGCGCGGTCATGGTGGTGAGGATGCCGCCGAAGAAGTCCAGGTAACGCCGCCCCTCGGCGTCCCAGACGTGCCGGCCCGTGCCGTGGGTGAGCTCGATGGGCCGCTCGTAGTTGAGCGCGAGCCAGGCGGGCAGCACCGCCCGGTGCCGGGCCAGGAGGGCCGTGTGGGTGCCGGGCGGGCGGGCGCCCGGGGCCCCGACGTACCCGCTCACGGGCGCACCAGTCCCGCGTACGCGTCCGGGCGGCGGTCCCGGTAGAACGCCCACTGCTGGCGCACCTCGTCGATGAGGTCGAAGTCCAGGTCGCGTACGAGGAGTTCCTCCGCCGTGTCGCTGGCGGGCGCGCCGACCAGCTGGCCGCGCGGGTCGGCGAAGTAGGAGGTGCCGTAGAAGTCGTCGTCGCCGTACTCCTCGACACCGACGCGGTTGATGGCGGCGACGAAGTACGCGTTGGCGACGGCGGCGGCGGGCTGTTCGAGCCGCCACAGGTGGGCGGAGAGGCCGCGCGCGGTGGCGGAGGGGTTGTAGACGAGCTGCGCCCCGGCCAGTCCCAGTTCCCGCCAGCCCTCGGGGAAGTGCCGGTCGTAGCAGATGGTGACGCCGACCCGGCCGACGGCGGTGTCGAAGACGGGCCAGCCCAGGTTGCCCGGCCTGAAGTAGTACTTCTCCCAGAAGCCGCTGAGCTGCGGGATGTGGTGCTTGCGGTACTTGCCGAGATACTTGCCGTCGGCGTCGATGACGGCGGCGGTGTTGTAGTAGACGCCGGGTTGCTCGATCTCGAAGACGGGCACCACCATCACCAGGCCGGCCTGTCGGGCGAGTTCCCGCATCCGGCTGACGGTCGGCCCCTCGGGCACGGGCTCCGCCCACCGGTAGTGCTCGGGCTCCTGTACCTGGCAGAAGTACGGGGCGTTGAACACCTCCTGGAAGCCGATCACCCGGGCGCCTCGGGCGGCAGCCGTCCGCGCGTGCTCCTCGTGCTTGGCGATCATCGATTCGGTGTCGCCCGTCCAGGTCGCCTGAACCAGCGCGGCACGTACAACAGTGGCCATGAGCTGCTCCCTCGTCGAGCCGTCAGCCAACCGCGAGCCAGTGCTCCACACGCGTAGATCGCGTGAGGATGCGACCGTAAGGCTCGTCACGGACGGTGGCAAGGCCATCGGCGGTGAGCGACGAAGTCGATCACATTACGGGTCTCATCGGGTGATGTCGGGGATGCTCCTGGCGCCGGCTGTCCGCAGGGCGTGCACGGTGTCGCGGTGGTGCCGCGCGGAGACCGTACGGGCGGCCTCCAGCAGCGGCGGCACCAGCGCGCCGGCGCCCTCGCCCACCAGCCGGGCCGCCTCCGCGCTGCCCCGGGCGCGGACGAGCGCGGCCAGCAGCGCGACCGCCAGCGGGTGGCGGCCGGCGCGTGCGCCAGCTCGACCACCTCCGTGACGGGCCGCGCGATGCCCTGGCGCGGTAGCGACCGACAGTCCCGGTCGCGGCCGGCCGCCTCCAGCGCGTCCACGGCGGCGGCGAGGCGAGGCAGCGGCAGGGAGGCGACCTCCCACAGCGGCGTCGTCACCTCCGCGCCGAGCCCCTCCCGTTCCAACGCCGCCACCAGCGGCGGGAGCCGGCGCGCCGGCCAGCCGGCGCTCTCGCACACAACGGCGTGCGCCTCGCCGCCGCGCCTGGCCTCCCGGAGCCCGGCGATCCGCGTCACGGCCCCGGCCACCGCGCGCCGCTCGGCCAGCGGATCAGCGCCCGGGTCCGCGAGCGGGTCGACCAGCGGATCGGCGGGCGGCGGGGGATGCGGGCCGGCGCCTTCGGGGCCGGGGGTGGGTACGGGGGCGGACGTCGGCGCGGGCATGGGGGTGAGCGCGGGCGCGGGGGCGGTCACGGGGTGGGCCGGGGTGGCGACGGGCGGGGTGGGTACGTCGGCGGGGCCGCGCGGTGCGCCGGTGACGGGAACGCCGGGCGCGCCGGGCCGCGCGGGGCGAGGCGGTCGCCCGCCCCCGGCCGACGCGGCCGTCACGCCACGGCCCCTGGCCTGGGGCGACCACGTCGTACGGCGCTCGCGCGGGGCGCCGGCGCGGGTGGCCGGCGCCCCGCGCGTACGGGGCCGGAGGTCAGCTCCCGGTGGGCGGCGCTCCGTGCGGGAAGACCACCTGGGCCGAGCCGCCACCGCGCCGGGTCGTCTCGGCGGCGGCCAACCAGCGCCCGTCGGGCAGCCGTTGGACGCCGGTGGCGGCACCGATCTCCCGGTTCTGGGTGAACCGGTGCCCCAGGGCTTCGAGCTGGGCGCGTACGGGGCTGTTCCACAGGCCCGGTTCGAGGTCGGTGGCCACGGTGTTGCGCTGGCTGGCGCGTGGCGCGGCGATGGCGTCCACCAGCGGCAGGCCCCGGTCGAGGTGGTTGAGCAGGGTCTGCAACACCGTGGTGATGATGGTGGCGCCGCCGGGCGAGCCGAGCGCGACCAGCGGACGGCCGTCGTCGAAGACGATGGTCGGCGCCATCGAGGAGCGCGGGCGCTTGCCGGGGCCGGGCAGGTTGGGGTCGTGCACCCCGGGGGTGATGGGCGCGAAGGAGAAGTCCGTCAGCTCGTTGTTGAGCAGGAACCCGCGACCGGGGACCGTGATGCCGCTGCCGCCGGTCTGCTCAATGGTCAGGTTGTAGGCGACGACGTTGCCCCACCGGTCGGCGACCGTCAGGTGGGTGGTGTCGCGCCCCTCGTACGGGGTGGGGCTGGCGGTGCCCGAGGTGTCGCAGGACCGGGGGTGGCGCGGGTCGCCGGCCGGCAGCGGGCTGGTGAGCGCCTTGTCGTCGCTGATCAGGCAGGCCCGCGCGGCGGCGAAGCGCTCGCTGAGCAACTGCCGGGTGGGAACGTCCTCGAACCTCGGGTCGCCCACCCAGCGGCCCCGGTCGGCGAAGGCGACCCGGCTGGCCTCGATGTAGCGGTGCAGGAAGTCGGCCTGACTCGACCGGGGGCCCTGGCCGGCGTCACGGTCCGGGCTCGCGCCCCGGTCCGGGGTGCCGCGCTCCAGGCTCTCCAGGATGTTCAGCGCCTGGCCGACGGTGGTGCCGCCCGAGGAGGACGGCGCCATGCCGTACAGGTCAAGGCCCCGGTAGCGGGAGTGGCTGGGAGCCTGTGCGCGCGGGGTGTACCCGCGCAGGTCGGCCAGGGTCAGGTCACCGGGGCGCACCGTGCGGTGGGCGGTCTCGGCGACCGGGGGCCGGCGCACCGTGCGGACGATGTCGCGGCCGATCTCGCCACGGTAGAGGGCGTCGACGCCGTGTCGGGCCAGCACGTCGTAGGTGTCGGCCAGGTCGGGGTTGGTCAGCGTGCTGCCGACCACGGGCGGCTTCCCGCCGGGTAGGAACAGGTCGGCGCTGGCCGGGAAGTCGGCGAAGCGCGCGGCGTTGTCGGCGGTCTGCGAGCGGAACGTCTCGTCCACCGTGAACCCCTCGCGGGCCAGCCGCTGGGCGGGCCGCAGCACCTGCGCCAGCGACTTGGTGCCCCACCGGTCGAGCGCGGAGTCCCAGGTGGCGGCGGTGCCGGGGGTGCCGACGCCGAGCCCGCTGGTGATCGCGTCCTCGAACGGGATCGGCTTGCCGTTCTCCAGGAACAGGTCACTGCCGGCGCTGCGGGGCGCGGTCTCGCGGCCGTCGATGGTGGAGACCCGGTTCCGCTGGGCGTCGTAGTACACGAAGTACCCGCCGCCGCCCACGCCCGCCGAGTACGGCTCGGTGACGCCCAGGGCCGCGGCGGTGGCGACCGCCGCGTCCACGGCGTTGCCGCCGCGTCGCAGCACCTCGATGCCGGCGGCCGAGGCGTCCTGGTCGACGCTGGAGACGGCGCCGCCGTAGCCGACGGCCACCGGGCTCTTGGCGGGCTGCCCCGACGTCGGGTGGCCCGGGGCCGCCCCGTCGGCGGCCCGGCCCGGCGCGGGCGACCCGTCGGCGGTGGCCGGTACCGAGGCCAGCGTGGTGAGCAGCGCCGCCGTCGCGGCCACGGCCGCCCAGCGGCGGGCGCGGGCGCCGCCTCGGGCGCGGCCGGCACCTGGCGGCGGGAGTCCCGGCGCGAGAGCGGCCGAGCGAAGCGACGCGACAGGGCGGACCATCCTGACCTCCAAGCGGAAAGCGGGCGGCAGCGGCCGGAGCCTACTCGCGCACACGAGCGGAGGACAGTACGCGGCCGGTACGGGTGTTCCCCGTTCACCCGCGCGACGCGCCCACCGGCCCGTGGAACCCCTCGCTCCGGGCCGGCCCCACCGACCGGAGCGGCATAAGCCACCTACCGGAGCAAGTCACCCCGGTTTTCGGTCGCGAACTCCGAGACGACTCGAACACGCAGCCGAACGGGGGCTACGATGCGCGGCCATGACGGAGACCACACCGACATGGCACCCCGCCGGTCTGGCCCTGGGAGGCGGTGGCGCGGAGTCCGACCTGATCGCCACGGGCGCCGTCCTGGTCGTGGGCCTGACGCTGGGTTGGCTGGCGCACGCGGCGGCCGGCCGACGGCGGATCGGCCGCGAACGCGCCTTCTTCGGACTGCCGAAGGGGGCGGAGTGCGTGCTGGTCACCCACCGGGACACCACGGCCGCCAGCCAGTGGAGCATCCCCCGACACGACGCGCTGGCGCTGCTCGGCCTCGCCTCGGTGGTGGAGAACTGCGGGGCGCACGCGGAGGTCGCCCCGCACGACACCGGGCTCCAGGGGGTCGGCGCGCGGACCGAGTTCTGCGTCGGCGATCCGATATCGCACCGCCGACTGGCCGCCCACCTGGCCAACCTGCTGCCCGGCGTCAGCGTCCACCCGGGCGGGGAGGACGGCGCGGACCGGGCCACGTTCACCATCGGCGGCACGGCCTACCGGATGGAGCCGGGAGCGGTGGAGTACGTCCTGCTGGCCCGGCTGACGGCGGGCGGCGGCGATCGGCCGGTCTTCCTCGCGGCGGGGCAGCGCCCGGTCGCCCACCGGGCCGCCGTGCGCCACCTGGTCCGGCACCGGGCCACGCTCGCGCGGGGGCCCGGGCGCGGCTTCGACGGCTCCTTCTGCGTCCTGCTCAAGGTCGTCAACTCACAGGCGTACGGCCCGGACATGGTGGAGCTGGTGGCCGACGTCACGAAGGCGGCGCTTTCGCCCGGCGGGTCCACGGGGCACCGGGCGACGCGGGGCGAGGCGTAGCCGTCCGGCCGACGCCGGCGCGTTCAGCGCTGCCCGCCGCCCGCGCCACCGCCCGCGCCCGGGCCGCCGGCGCCCGGGAGCAGGGTGCCCGGCTCCGGCTCGGCGATCTCCGTGGTCCCGACCTTCGGGTTGCGGCGCTGCCGCCGGGCGACCCAGTTGGCCAGCCAGGACAGCAGCATGCACATGCCGATGTAGATCGGCGAGATGATCAACACGACGGGGATGAACGGCAGGTCGTAGTCGAGGTTGCCGGCGATGAGCTTGCCGGCGTGCAGGAACTCCTCGTAGGTGATCAGGAAGCCGAGCGAGGTGTCCTTGAGGGCCACCACGAGCTGGCTGATGATCGCCGGCAGCATGGCCCGCACCCCCTGCGGCACCAGGACGTACGTCATGACCTGCGTCTTGCGCATGCCCAGCGAGTACGCGGCCTCGCGCTGGCCGCGTTCGACGGAGTGCACACCGGTGCGGAAGACCTCGGCCAGCACCGAGCCGTTGTACAGCGTCAGGCCGGTGACCAGCGCGGGCAGCGGCTGGACCTTGAGCGCCACGAAGACGAAGAAGATCATCACCAGGACGGGCATGGCCCGGAAGAACTCCACCAGGAGCGTGGCCAGCCAGCGCACGGGGCGGTGGTCGGACAGCCGGCCGGCGGCGAGCACCGCGCCCAGCGCGAGCGAGAGGACGGCGGCGTACGCGAACGCCTTCAGGGTGTTGCCCAGGCCCCGTAGCAGCAGTTCCTGGATGCCCTGGTACTGGAACGGCCGCCACTTCTGGGCCTCGAACTGGCCCGTGTCGTAGAGCAGGTAGCCGAACCAGGCCAGCAGCGCCAGGATCACCACGGTGGAGACCACGCCGTAGATCCGGTGCCGGCGGCGGGTGCGTGGGCCCGGGACGTCGTAGAGGGCGGTGTGGGTCATCGCGGCACTCCCCAGCGCGCTTCCAGCACGTTGAACAGCGCGCTGATGGTCAGGGTCACGATCAGATAGCCGGCGGCGATCCAGACGAAGGACCAGATGATGCTGTAGCCCAGTTCGTTGAGCGTCTTGTAGGTGCCCAGGAGTTCGGTGACGCTGAACGACCCGGCGATGGCGGAGTTCTTGGCCAGCGCGATCAGCGTGGAGCCGATCGGCGGGATCACCGCGCGGAACGCCTGCGGCATCACCACGGCGCCCAGCGTCTGCGCGAAGGTCATGCCCAGGCTGCGCGCCGCCTCGCCCTGCCCCACCGGCACGGTGTTGATGCCCGAGCGCACCGCCTCGCAGATGAACGCCGAGGTGTAGCAGCCGAGCGCGAGCACGGCGAAGGTGGTGAAGGGCAGCACCAGTCCGAAGCGCGGCAGGCCCAGCAACACGGCGAAGAACAGCAGGGTCAGCGGGGTGTTGCGCAACACCGTCACCCACACGGTGCCGAAGACCCGCAGCGAGCCGACCGGCGCGACCCGGAAGGAGGCCATCAGGATGCCCAGGCCCAGGGCCAGCAGCGAGGCGTACCCGGTGAGTTCCACCGTGCCGAGCAGGCCCTTGCCGTAGAGGGAGAAGTTCTCGGTCAACACGTCCATGGCGCCGCCTTTCTCAGCCCGCCGGGTAGCGGTCGACGGGCGGCGGCTTCGGGGCGGGCACGCCGGAGAGGCCGAGCGTCGCGTCGTACGCCTTCTTCCAGTCGCCGTTTCGCTGGTGCGCGACGATGGCGTCGTCGAGCGCGAGACGGAGCGCGTTGTCGCTCTTGGGTACGCCGATGCCGTACGGCTCCTTGGAGAACGGCCGCCCGGCGAGCTTGAGTTCGTCGGGCGCCTTCGCGGCGTAGCCCATCAGGATCGTGTCGTCGGTGGTGACCGCGTCCACCTGGTAGGTCAGCAGGTTGTCGACGCAGATCGAGTACGCGTCGTAGGAGACCGGGTCGGCCTTGGGGTAGTCGGCCTCGATGCGTTGCAGGGGCGTCGAGCCGGCCGCCGAGCACACCTTCTTGCCGGCCAGGTCGTCCGGGCCGTGGATGTCGTCCTCGTCGTCGCGCACCAGCAGTGACTGTCCGGCCTGGTAGTAGGGGCCGGCGAAGCCGACCTGGCGCTTGCGGAGGGCGTTGATGGTGTAGGTGCCGACGTAGTAGTCGATCTGGCCGTTCTGGAGCGCGGTCTCACGGTTGGCGGAGGCGACGGTACGGAAGCTGACGCGGCCCGGGTCGAAGCCGAGCGAGGCGGCCATCATCTTGGCGATCTCGATGTCGAACCCGCTGTAGCGGCCGGTGGCCGGGTCCTTCTCACCCATGTACGGCTGGTCCTCCTTGGCGCCGACCACCAGGCGCCCGCGCCGCTTGGCCCCCCGCCAGGTCGCCGAGTTGGTCAGCTCGACGTCCTGGGCGACGCGGTAGCGGGGCAGCGCCTCGGGGCGCGGCCCCTTCGCCGGCGGGCTGCCCTCCTTGCCGCAGGCGGCCGTGGCCAGGGCGAGCGCGGCCAGCACGGTCGCGGCCAGCGCGCGCCGACGACGGGTCACGCGGGGGGCCGGTCCCCGGCCCGGGGGAAGCTTGCGCATGTCGGTGCCCGCCCGCTCAGTGCTTGAGGATCTTGGAGAGGAAGTCCCTGGCGCGTTCGCTGCGCGGCGCGTTGAAGAACTCCTCGGGCGGGCGGTCCTCCACGATCGCGCCGTCGGCCATGAACACCACCCGGTTCGCGGCCGAGCGCGCGAAGCCCATCTCGTGGGTGACGACCACCATCGTCATCCCCTCCTGGGCCAGCTGTCGCATCACCTCCAGGACCTCGTTGATCATCTCCGGGTCGAGGGCGGACGTCGGCTCGTCGAAGAGCATCGCCTGCGGGTCCATCGCCAGCGCTCGCGCGATGGCCACGCGTTGTTGCTGGCCACCGGAGAGCTGGGCCGGGTACTTGTCGGCGTGCTCGACCAGGCCCACCCGCTCCAGCAGCTCGCGCGAACGCGCGTCGGCCCGCTCCCGCCCGCGCCCGCGCACCTTGATCTGCGCCAGCGACACGTTGGCCAGCACGGTCTTGTGCGCGAAGAGGTTGAACGACTGGAAGACCATGCCGACCTCGGCCCGGAGCTGGGCCAGCGCCTTCCCCTCGGCCGGCAGCGGCGTGCCGCTGAGGGTGATGGTGCCGGACTCGATGCTCTCCAGCCGGTTGATCGTGCGGCACAGCGTCGACTTGCCGGACCCGGAGGGGCCGATGACGACCACGACCTCCCCGCGCCCCACGGTCAGGTCGATGTCCCGCAGCACATGCAGCTTCCCGTAGTACTTGTTGACGTCGCGCAGTTCGATCAGAGGATCGACGGCCATATGCAGCCCTACCCACTCTCAGGCGTGTCGCAGTCAAAGCAACCTATACACGCGCATAGGGGGCTTTGCGGATGACACGCATCATGTGGGCCATTGATGCTCCCTCACGAGGCGTGTTGCGGGCACGCCACCCGCAGTGGGGTTGAGGGCGCGGCGGAGTTGAGAGCGCGCCGGCGACCCGCGCCTCCCGTGGAACGCGGAGCGCGCGCCGGGCGGGGGGGGGCGCCCTCGGCTCGCGACGTCGGCGGAGGCGGTGGCAGGGCGGTACGGGGGAGCGCGAGCGGCCGTCGTCAGCCCTCGTCGACCTCGGCGTAGAGCTGGGAGAGCTCGGGCGCGCCGTCCTCGGCCCAGGTCAGGCCGGCCGCGGCCACGTCGATCTCCCGGCCGCTGTCGAGCACGACCAGCGGGGTGCCGTCCGAGGCCAGGCCCCACCGCGCGCCCGAGACGGTGCGCACGATGACCGTGCCCAGGTAGAGGCCCGCGTCGTTGCCGAGCCAGGGCAGCTCCTCCGGGTCGTCCCGCCAGCGCGGCTGCAACTGGTCGAGCGCTTCGAGGGAGGCCGGGGTGTCGTCCAGCGCGACGTTCTCCGACTCGGCACGGGCCCGCAGCAGTTCACATTCCGCGAGCAGTTCGGCCAACCCTTCCTGGGCCGGCCCGGAGGGCGGCGGTTCCGCTTCGCTCGCCGCGCCGTGCCGCTTGCGCCAGGGGCCCAGGAAAGAGATGTTCATAGCACTCAGCGTCGCACTCACCCGGGGGTACGCACCACAGGCGCGCGGCGGCGCGCCACGCTCGGCCACCGGGACCCTCACGCTCCCCCGACCCCTGGCCCACCCCGGGCGACGCGGAGCCCGCCACTCCGTGGGGCCGGCCACCGTCCCCCGCACCGCGCGGCCGGTGGCCGCCCGTCGACGACGAGAGGGGACGCGTGTGTGCGGTACCCGACTCCCGGGCGGACGGCCGCCCGAGCCCGGGCACGGCCGGGGCGCCCGCGCCGGGCGCCGCTCCCCCGCCGCCGCGCTGGCGGGCGCGATGGCGCTGGCCCTGGTACTGGCCCTGGCCCCGCCTCGCGCCACCGCCCGCGCCGAACCCGCCCCGCCCCACGCCGGCCCACCTCCCGCCGCCCTCACGTACGCCACCGCTGCGCACGGCGCCCCGGCGCACGCCGCCACCCACGCCACCCCTCCGCAGGCCGCCGCCCGGCCTCCCGCCGGCCCGGCCCCCACCGTCCTCGCGCACCCCGCCCCGCTCCCCCGCACCCGCCCGTACGCGGCCCCCGCGCACGCCGACCATCCCCCCGGCGGTCCGGCCCCCGGCACCGACGCGTGGGGCGGGACGGCCGCCGCCCGGCCGTACGCCCTCGCGACCACCTCGCGGCCCACCCGGCCCGCCCGGGCGGCCCGCGCCACCACCGCCCCGGCCTCGGGCCTGGGCCGCCCGGCCGGCCGGGGGGAGGCCCCCGCGCCCCTGGAGCGGCTCTTCGACAACGTGGGCGTCAGCGACGACGCCCGGCCCGGCGCGGCCGACCTGGACGGCGCGGGGCACTCCCTGTCGGCCCGGGACCTGGCGGCGGCCGGCTGGTCGCCCGGAGCGGTGTTGACCCTGGACGCGACCCGGCTGACCTGGCCGCGTTCGGTGCCCGGCAGCCCCGACAACGTACGGGCCGACGGCCAGACCGTGGCGCTGACCGGGCGCGGCGACGCCCTCACCTTCCTGGTCACCGGCAGCACCCCGGGCAGCGCCGGCCCGGGCGCCGGTGGCGTCGGAACGGTGCGCTACCGCGACGGCTCGCACCAGAGATACGACCTCACCGCGCCCGACTGGCGCGGCGGGTCGCTCGCCACCAGGGCGCTCGCCCTGCCCCACCTCAACTCGCCCACCGGACAGCGGGCGGAACCAGCCCTGCTGTACGCCGTGAGCGTGCCGCTCACGCCGGGCGAGGAGGTCGCCGCCGTCATCCTGCCCACCGACCCGGGCCCTGGCGCCGACCTGCACGTCTTCGCCCTCGCGGTGCGTCAGACGGCCACCGAGTGGAGCGGCACCTGGGCGGCCAGCACCTCCGGACTGCCGCCGGTGCGCCCCGGCGAGGAACCGGGTGGCGGGTGGCGGAACCGCACGCTGCGCCTGGTGGTGCACACCAGCCTCGGCGGCCCACGGGCCAGGATCAGGCTGGCCAACACCTTCGCCGCGACCCCGGTGGACGTCGCGCACGCCAGCCTCGCGGTGCGCGAGGCCGGGGCCACGGCGGCGGCCGAACCCGTGCCGCTGACGTTCGACGGCCGGCCCGAGGCGCGGATCGCGGCCGGCGCCCAGGTGTTCAGCGACCCGGTGGACCTCGCCGTGCCGCCGGAGGCCGACCTGCTGGTGAGCCTGCACCTGCCCGGCGCCGTCACCGCCGCCCCGGTGCACGCGCAGGCCAACCAGCGCTCCTACCTCAGCCCCGCCGACAGCGGCGACCACACGGGCGACCGCGTCGGCCCGGCCTTCACCGCCTCCCTCACCACCTGGCCCTACCTGACCGGCGTGGACGTCGCGGGCGGGCCGGGCTCGGTGGTGGCGCTCGGCGACTCGATCACCGACGGGGAGAGATCGACGCCCGGGGCCAACCGGCGCTGGCCCGACGTGCTGGCCCGCCGCCTGCTCGGCCGGCCGACCGGGCCGCGCTACGGGGTGCTCGGTCACGGCATCGCCGCCAACCGCGTCGTCACCGACCGCTATCCCGGCGACGGCGTGAGCGCCGACGTGGGCGGGGTCAGCGCCCAGCACCGGTTGGAGCGCGACGTGCTCGCCCAGACCGGCGTGCGCGCCGTGATCGTCTTCGAGGGCGTCAACGACGTGCGCTCGGGCACCACGACCGACGCCGTCACCGCCGGGCTGCGCGCCATCGCCGACCGGGCCCACGGGCGGGGGCTGCGGGTGCTCGCCGCGACCCTGGCCCCCTGCGAGGGGTTCGCCGACTGCACGCCGGCGGTGGACGCGCGACGCGAGGCGGTCAACGCCTTCGTCCGCCGCCACCGTGGCACCTTCGACGCCGTCCTGGACTTCGACGCCGTCCTGCGCGACCCGGACCGACCGCGCCGCCTGCTCCCCGGCTACGACAGCGGCGACCACCTGCACCCGAACGAGGCGGGCCTACGCGCCCTCGGCGACTCCGTCGACCTGCGCCTGCTGTCCCCGTGAGAACACGGCGCCGGCCACGGAGACGACGCGCCACGGGCGGGTCACGGCCGGGGGCGCCTCCGGGCGCGGGGCGCCCCCGGACACACGCCGGGGCCGGCCGGTAGTGCGCCCGGGCTCAGACCTCCAGGTCCACCACGACCGGGGCGTGGTCGGAGGCGCCCTTGCCCTTGCGCTCCTCACGGTCCACGTACGCGTCGCCGACCGCCTTCGCGAACGGCGCGTTGCCGTACACCAGGTCGATGCGCATGCCCTTGTTCTTCGGGAAGCCGAGCTGACGGTAGTCCCAGTACGTGTAGGGGCGGTCGTACTTCAGCGGGCGGGGCACCACGTCGGACAGCCCCGTCTCGCGCAGCGCGGCCAGCGCGGCGCGCTCGGCGGGCGTGACGTGCGTGGCGCCCTCGAAGGGAGCAATGTCCCACACGTCCTCGTCGGTGGGGGCCACGTTGAAGTCCCCGAGCACGGCGAAGGGGCGGGGCCCCGCCGCGTCCTCGGCGACCGCCGCGCGCAGCGACTCGAACCAGCGCAGCTTGTACGCGTAGTGGTCGTGGTCGACTTCGCGGCCGTTGGGCACGTACACCGACCAGACGCGGACCGGGCCACAGGTCGCCGAGACCGCGCGGGGCTCCTGGGCCCCCTCGTACTCCGGGCCGCCGGGCAGCCCGGTGACGACGTCGCTCAGGCCGACGCGGGAGAGCAACGCCACCCCGTTCCACCGGCCCGTGGCGTTGACCGCCGCCTCGTACCCCAGCTCCCGCAGCTCGTCGAAGGGGAACTGCTCAAGGGAGCACTTGGTCTCCTGCACGCACAGCACGTCCGTGCCGGAGCTCTCCAACCAGGCCAGCAGTCGCGGCAGGCGGGCGGTGATCGAGTTGACGTTCCAGGTCGCGATGCGCATGGCCGCCAACCTACCGCCCACCACTGACAACCGGCCGCGAGCCGCCCACGGGCCTCACAGGTCCAGGGTCTGCCCCACCGCGAGCCGGGTGTGGTCGGCGCCGGCCACGCCCGGCCCGGCCGGGCCCAGCATGCGGTCGTAGACGGGGCGGGCCTGGTCGGTCAGGAGGCCGTCGTGGACGTCGAGGGCGCGGGTCGGCCGCACGGCGCGCACGTAGTCGATGATCTCGCCGACCTTGTTCCACGGCGCCTGCACCGGCAGCAGCAGGGTCTCCACCGGGCGGTCGGGCACCGTCAGGGCGTCGCCGGGGTGGAAGACCGCGCCGTCCAGGACGTACCCGACGTTGGTGACGCGCGGAATGTCCGGGTGGATGACGGCGTGCAGCTGCCCGTGCACCTCGACGTCGAAACCGGCGGCGCGGAAGGTGTCGCCCTCGCCGACGGTGTGCACCCGGCCCGGGAAGGCGGGCGCGATCTGCTCGGCGACGCTGCGCAGGGTCCACACCTGGGTGGCCGGGTCGGCCTCCAGGGCGATCCGCAGCCGCTCCGCGTCGAAGTGGTCGACGTGTTCGTGGGTGACCAGGATCGCCTCGGCGCCCAGCGCCGCGTCCCGCGCGCTGAACGCCCCGGGGTCGATCACCAGCGTCCGGCCGTCCTTCTCCAGCCGGACGCAGGAGTGCCCCTGCTTGGTGAGCCGCATGACCAACCGCTCCTCTCCACGCGCACCGCGCGTCACCCCTGGTGCCGCGCGGGGCGCTCCGTCATCGCGTACGTCACGTTACGCGCGCGCCGTGGCCGCTCCCGGCGCGGCACCACGGCGTCCCGGCCGCTCCACCCAGGCCGGGCGCCCGGTTGGGCGCGCGGCCGGGCCCCGGCGCCCGGAGGGGCGGCGGTGTCCGGAGCGGGCGGGCGGCCGTTACGACTCGGGGCGGGTCTCCTCCTGGATGACCCGCTGGGCCACCGCGAACGCGGCGCCCGCCGCGGGCAGCCCGCAGTAGACGGCGGTGTGCATGAGCACCTCCTTGATCTCGGCCGGTGTCAGACCGTTGCGCAGCGCGGCGCGGGTGTGCAGGGCGAGGTCGTCGAGATGGCCGCCGGCGGTGAGCGCGGTGAGGGTGACCACGCTGCGGGCGTGCCGGTCCAGCGCCGGGCGGCTCCAGACCTCGCCCCAGGCGTAGCGGGTGGCCAGGTCGTGGAAGTCGGCGCTGAACTCGTCCGCGACCGCCTCGGCCGCGTCCACGTGGGCGTCGCCCAACACCTCGCGGCGCACCTTCGTGCCCTGCGCCCGGGCGTCGAGGGCGCCGGCGGGCATCTGGGCGGGCTGCCCGGCGGGGGCGATCTCGGCGATGGGCGCGGCGGGGGCCGCGGGCGGCGGGGGCAGCACCGGCTTGGGCGCCGCCGCCGTGATGGCGGTCATGCCGGTGGTGTGGGTGGACTGGCCCGAGCTGGCGAAGTGCCGTACGAGCAGGTCGGTGACGGCCGCCGGCTGTTCGACGGGGGTCAGGTGCGAGGTGCCGGGCACCAGCGCGAGCCGCGCGTCGGGGATGCCGGCGACCAGGACCCGGGCGTCGGCGGGCGGCGCCACCTGGTCGTCGGCGCCGACGAGGACCAGGGTCGGCACGCCTATCTGGCCGAGCTGGGAGCGGATGTCGAACGCGGCGAGCGCCTCGCAGGCGGCGATGTAGCAGCCCGGATCGGTGGTGCGCACCATCTGGACGGACCACTCCACGATGGCCGGTTGCGCGGTGGCGAAGCCGGAGGTGAACCAGCGCTCGGGCGCCGTGCGGGCGATGGGGTCGAGCCCGTTGGTGCGGATGACGACGCCGCGCTGACGCCAGGCGTCGGCGGTGCCGAACCTGGGCGAGGAGGAGATCAGGGCGAGCGAGGCGACGCGGTGCGGGTGTCTGAGCGCCAGGTCGGCACCGATGGCGCCGCCGATCGCGCAGCCCGCGTAGCTGAACTGGTCGATGCCCACCTGGTCGAGCGTGGCGACGAGCCGGTCCGCGAGGTCTCCGACCGCCGAGGCCGGGTGAGCGGGAGCGCCGCCGTGCCCCGGCAGGTCGTACCGCAGGACGCGCCAGCGGCGGCTCAGCTCGGGGACCTGGCGGTCCCACATGTGCCACGTGGTCCCCAGCGAGGGTCCCAGGATCAGGACGGGGCCGTCCTCCGGCCCGTCGAGGCGGTATTGCAGGGTGTTCGGTGCTGTCTTGCTCACCCGTCAGACCCTCTCACGTATCACAAAATCACACATCACTGGTCCGAACCTAGCGGCTCCCCCGCCCCCGCCACGGCAGAACCGGAAGCGCGGAACCCCCACGGGTGGGACCGGGCGCCTTCGGGCCTACTCGCCTGCCCATGGCGGCCGTTGGCCCCGCCGGAAAGGTCCCGTTCGCACCCCGCGTCGGGGCGGTCGGGGCCGCGCCCGGTCCCGCCGGCCGCGCGGCGGGCGCGGTACGCGCGCTGCTGGCACGCGCGGGAGCAGTAGGTGCGGGGGCGGCCCCGGGGGGCGTGCGGGAGCGGGGCCCGGCAGGCGGCGCAGCGCGTCGGGGGCGCGGTACGCGCGGGCCCGGCCGGCGGGGTTTCGTCACGCGTGCGCGGGTCGGACGGAGTTTCGTCACGGGCGAGGGTGTCCGGCGAGGTCTCGTCACGGGCGAGGGGGCGCGTGCCGGCGTGGGCGGCGCGGGCGGCGGTGACGAGGTCGAGGTCGGACAGCCGCCCACGCGGGGTGTGCCGGGTCAACTCGCCCTCCAGGACGGGACACCGCGCCATGTCGTCGTCCTCGCATCTCAGCAGGTGACGCAGGTACGCCCGCGCGGCCTCAAGGCGCTCGACCTGCTGGTCGAGGGCGGTGATCTGGTCGGCGACGGTGCGCTGCCAGGCGTCCAGCGTGGCCTGTCCCGAGGTGACGACGGCGGCCTGCTCCAGCGGCATCCGCCCAACCACGCGGCACAGATAGGCGACGCCGATACGGCGCAGGTCGCGGTCGTCGTAGCGGCGCCGACCGCCGTTCCGGGCGGGCGGGGTCAGCACGCCCTGGCGCTCCCACCACCGCACCGTGGACGGCGCGAGGCCGTAGAGCGCCGCCGCTTGACCGATGGAGACTGCGTGAGGGGTCACGAAGCCAGTTGACATCACGTCGGCTTCACCAGACAAGATCTAACTAAGGCAAGCCTAAGTGGCCGTCGTCACGTGGGTCGACCGCGCCACGACGCGCCCCGCCGGCCCCGTCCGCGTACGGCACGGGGCCGGCACCCCCGCGACGCCACCCCGGCACGCCCCGCGGCCCCACCCGCGATGCCCCCACCCACCCGCACCCCGCCCCGGCGGCACCGACGCGCCCGCCGGCAGGACACAGCGGGTCCAGCCGGACACGGCGGGGTGTTCCCACCCGCACGACCAGAGAGAGGTTCGACCGTGAGCACCACCGAGTACGTGGAGACCGTCATCATCGGCGCCGGCCAACAGGGGTGCGGTGTGGCCGCCTCCTTACAGGACCTGGACCGCCCCTGCCTCGTGCTGGAGCGGGGCGAGATCGGCCAGGCGTGGGCGCACGAGCGGTGGGACAACCTGCTCGTGGGCAGCGGGAACCGGTCGGTCCGCTTCCCCGGCTGGGACTATCCCGACAGGGACCCGAGCGGCACCCTGTCCGGCCCGGAACTGGCCGGCCACCTGCGCCGGTACGCGGCGGAGCGCGGGCTCCCGGTGCGACAGCACACCCCCGTCGAGCGCGTCGAGTGCCCGCCGGGCGCCGCCACCGACGCGGCGGTGCGCTTCCGGACCCGCCTGTCCACCGGCGACGTGGTCGAGTCCCGCAACCTCGTCGCGGCGGTCGGCGGCTACGCGGCGCCCCACACCCCCGCGCTGGCCGGCGACCTCGACCCGGCCGTCCACCAACTGCACTCGCACGCCTACCGCAACCCCGCCGCCCTGCCCGAGGGAGCCGTGCTCGTGGTGGGTGCCGGCATCAGCGGCCAGCAGATCGCCGACGAACTCGCCGACGCCGGGCGCCGCGTCTTCCTCTCGGTCGGCCGCCACCGCGCCTGGCCGCGCCGCTACCGCGGACGCGGTCTGCACGAGTGGATCTTCGCCCTCGGGCTGTACGGGGACTTCGTCACCCAGAACACGGGCGGCCCCGACGTACTGCCCGGCCTGCCGGTGACCGCCGTGACCGACGGCGGCGACCTGAACCTGGGCACGCTGGCGCGCAAGGGCGTCACCCTCGTCGGCTCCGCCCGCGCGGCCGAGCGCCACGCCCTGGTCCTGGCGGACAACGTGCTGGCCGTGGCGGAGCGGTCCGCCCGTGCCTACCAGCGGGTCATCGACACCATCGACGCGGGGATACGGCGCCGGGGCTTCGCGGTGCCCGAGCAGCGGCCGGCCCCCGGGGTCGACCTGGCGGACCTGCGCGACTTCGGCACGCGCCTGGACCTGACGGAGCACGCCATCACGACGGTCCTGTGGTGCACCGGGTTCGGGCCCGACTACGGGGTGCTGCCGGCCGCGGCGCTGGACGAGCGCGGAGCGCCCGTCCATGAGAAGGGCCTGCTCGGAGCGTTGCCGGGGCTTTACTACGCGGGGCTGCCGGACGGGGACTCGCTGGCGCCGGTGGCCATCGCGGCCAATGTCGACAACGGGCGTTTCATCGCCCACCAGGTCCACGTCGACCACCTGTTGCGCACCGGCTCCACGGAATCGGTCATCGTGCTGTAGCCACCGGCGCCCGGGCCCGGCCCCGCCCGGTGCGGGCGGTGTCGGGTTCGGGCGGCGCTCAGGGCGTGACGGTGGAGACCACGTACACCCTGGGGTGGTCCGGGTTGTCGAGGTCGACCGTGATGTCGAGCGTGGGCTCGGGGTCCTGCTGGTCGATGACGCCGCCCGCCCACTTCCGGTCGGCGTCCAGCTTCCACCCGACGACGCCCGCCGTATCGGCGTCGATGGTGACGCGACCGTCGTTGAGGACACCACGGTCGGCGCCGAGCCGGGTGAGGAACTTGTCCAACCCCCTGGGGTTGGTGACGAACTGGACGTACATCCGGCTCGTCTTCCACGAGTTGGTCTCGTAGAAGGCGACGCTCTTGGAGTACGCCGGGATCGGCGTGTCGTAGATGCGCCGCTGGACCTTGCTCGGCCAGCCCTGGGTGAGTCCGACGGCCGCCGCGTTCTCCTGCTTGTCCTCGCCGCTGCCCCGGCTCTTCTGGGCCGAGATGGCCATGTACCCGGCCGGGATGGCGACCAGCAGGAACAGGCTCACGTTGCGCCGCCAGGGGCGCCGCTCGCGCGGACTGTGGCCGGTCTCGGGCTGACTCATCGCCGTCCTGCCTGTGCGTAGCGCTCGTACCGCTCGACCCGGCGCCGGTTGGCGCGCCGGAACCTGCGGGCCACCAGGCGGGCCAGGTCGGCCGCGCCGACCAGCCCCGCCTCGTTGCCGAGCTGGGCCTTGATGATGCGGGCCTCGGGCCGGTACCCGCGCCCGGTGAGCGTACGCCGGAACGCGTCCCGGGCGGGCCCGATGAGCAGGTCGTCGGCGGCGCTGACGCCGCCGCCGATGACGAAGCAGGACGGGTCGAGCGCGGCGGCGAGGTTGGCGATGCCGACGCCGAGCCACTGGCCGATGTCCTGGAGGAGCTCCACACACATGGCGTCGCCGTCACGGGCGAGCTCGGTGATGATCGGGCCGGTGATCTCCTGGACGTTGCCACCGACCCGGTCGATGATC
This sequence comes from Streptomyces sp. NPDC057702, assembly GCF_042799315.1. Lineage (NCBI taxonomy): Bacteria > Bacillati > Actinomycetota > Actinomycetes > Kitasatosporales > Streptomycetaceae > Streptomyces > Streptomyces sp. NPDC057702. The sequence goes on from NZ_JBHVJC010000052.1 coordinate 27,566, forward strand.
CCGTACGCGACCGGCGAGTCGGCCGCCGCCAGCTCCCTGGCCTCGCGGACCAGCGCGTTGCCCGAGCTGTACTGCTCCCAGCAGCCCCGGTTGCCGCACGGGCAGCGGTGGCCGGCGGGCACCACCTGCATGTGCCCGAACTCGCCGGCGACCCCGTACTTGCCCCGCTTGACCTGGCCGTCCTCCAGGATGGCGCCGCCGATGCCGGTACCGAGCGTGATCATCACCAGGTGGTCCTCGCCGCGCCCGGCGCCGAACCGCCACTCCGCCCAGGCGGCGGTGTTGGCGTCGTTGTCGACCATGACCGGCACCGCGAGGCGTCCGGCGAGCCGGTCCCGCAGCGGTTCGTCGCGCCAGGCCAGGTGGGGCGCGAAGAGCACCCGGGAGCGGTCGGCGTCCACCCAGCCGGCCGCGCCGATGCCCACCGCGTGCACGTCGTGCCGGTCGGAGAGGTCGAGTACGAGCTCGACGATGGTGTCCTCGACGACCTTGGGGCTCTTGGACTTGTCCGGGGTCTCGGTGCGCAGCCGCTCCAGTATGTTCCCGTCGGCGTCCACGACGCCCGCCGCCACCTTGGTCCCGCCGATGTCGATGCCGACGGTGGGCACCCGGGGCGCGGTCAGGTGCGAGCGTCGCTCGCGGGTGCCGACGGTGCGCAGCACGGTGGCTCGGGCGGAGCCCCGGTGCACTCGCTCGCGGTACAGACTCATCGGCCGTCCCTCTCGCCGGTGTGGGGGGCGGCGGCAGCTCCGCGTCGTGCCGGGGTTCGGTCGCTGCGGGTTCGGTCGCTGCGGGTGCGTGCGCGCAAGAGTCGTCGTCCCTGCGGGTCTCGTGAGAGGCCAGCGGCCTCGGGCGTGCGGTCGGGCGTGACGGGCGTGGCCCGCCGTGGCGATTGTGCCTCACTCGCGCCGCGTGGCGCATGGTGGAGCGGCTGTCCTCGGCCGCGCGGGGTGGTACGCGCCGGATGCCCCGCTTGGCCGCCGAAGGCCGCTCGACCACCGCCACGGTGGCACACGACGAAGGACGCGGCGACGGGCGGGTTACCTGACAGGACCCGGCAGGAATCCCGCCCGCGCCACCCGCGCGGGGGGGGCGCGGGTGGCGGGCGGGTCACTCGGCCGTGGCCGCTCCGGGGCGCAGGTCGGGCGTGGCGGTGCGGGCCAGCTCGTGACTGAGTTCCTCCAGCTCGCTGCCGCCGGCCATCTGGCGGGTCAGCTCGTCGAGCGTGATGTCCGCCTTGGCGTGGCTGCCGGCCATCGCGCCCCGCTTGAGGAGGACGAAGCGGTCGCCGACCAGGTACGCGTGGTGCGGGTTGTGCGTGATCAGCACGACGCCCAGGCCCGCGTCGCGGGCGGCGGCGACGTACTTGAGGACCACGCCGGACTGCTTGACGCCCAGCGCGGCCGTCGGCTCGTCCAGGACCAGCACCTTGGCGCCGAAGTAGACGGCCCGCGCGATCGCCACGCACTGCCGCTCGCCGCCGGAGAGCGTGCCGATCGGCTGGTCCACGTCCCGCAGGTCGATGCCCATCCGCAGCAGCTCCGTGCGGGTGGTCTCGCGCATGGCGGCGGTGTCCAGGCGGCGCAGCGGGCCGCGTCCCTTGGTGGGTTCGGAGCCGAGGAAGAAGTTGCGCCACACCGGCATCAGCGGCACCACGGCCAGGTCCTGGTACACGGTGGCGATGCCACGGTCCAGGGCCTCGCGGGGGGAGCCGAGCCGGGTGACCTCGCCGTCGACGCGGAAGGTGCCGGCGTCGTGCTGGTGCAACCCGGAGATGATCTTGATGAGGGTCGACTTGCCCGCCCCGTTGTCGCCCAGGACGCAGCTGATCTCCCCCGCCCGCACGTCGAGCGAGACGCCCTCCAGCGCCTTGATGTTGCCGTAGTACTTGCTGACGTCGACCAGCTCGACCAGCGGCGCGTCGGCCGGGCCCGGGTCGGGGCTCGCGCCGGCGCCCGTGCCCGTGGTCTCGGTGGGCCGCTCCCGGCGCTGGTCCCGGTGCGCGTCCTGGTCGGGGCCCTGCGCCCGCCGCTCGCGCCCGCTCACTTGCTCGCCTCCGCCCGCTTGCGTACCCACGCGTTGAGCAGCGTGGCCAGCAGGAGCATCGCGCCGAGGAAGAACTTGAACCAGTCGGCGTCCCACTGCGCGTACACGATGCCCTTGTTCGTCATGCCGAAGATCAGCGCGCCCACGGCGGCGCCGATCGCCGAGCCGTAGCCGCCGGTCATCAGGCAGCCGCCGATGACGGCCGCGATGATGTACAGCAGTTCGTTGCCCACGCCCTCGCCGGACTGTACGGAGTCGAACGAGAACAGCAGGTGCTGTCCGAGCACCCAGGCGCCGAACCCGGTCCCCATGTACAGGGCGATCTTGGTCCGGGCGACCGGGACGCCCACCGCGCGGGCCGCGTGCGCGTTGCCGCCGGCGGCGAAGATCCAGTTGCCGGCGCGGGTGCGCAGCAGGATCCAGGTGGCCACGGCGACCAGGCCCAGCCACCACAGGATGGTGACCTTGATGTTCACGTCGCCGATGGTGTGCTGTGAGGCGAAGATCTTGCGGGCCGACTCGAAGCCCTCCATGTCCCCGATGGTCTTGGTGGAGACCTTGCCGCTGATCAGCTTGGTGAAGCCGAGGTTCATGCCGGTCAGCATGAGGAAGGTGGCCAGGGTGATGATGAAGCTCGGCAGGCCGGTGCGGACCAGCACGATCCCGTTGAAGAAGCCGATCGCCAGGCTCGTCAGCAGGGACACCCCGACGCCGACCCACACGTTGGCCGTCATCTGGTAGCTGAACATCGACGAGACCAGCGCGGAGGTGGTGACCGCCACGCCGGTGGACAGGTCGAACTCGCCGCCGATCATCAGCAGCGCCACCGGGACGGCCATGATGCCGATCGTCGAGGACGCGTAGAGCACCGTGGAGAGGCTGGAGAGCTGCAGGAAGCTGTCGGCGACCAGCGAGAAGAAGACGAAGACGGCGAGGGCGCCGACCACCGCGCCCAGCTCGGGGCGGCCCAGCAACCGACGGGGCAGCGAGCGGTGCAGCAGCCGCTCGTCCGGCTCGGGCAGGTCGGCCGGGGGACCCGGGTGGGCCAGGGAACCGCTCACCGGGTGCCCCGCTCCGCGTACCGGGCCAGCTCGTCCGCCTCGTCCTTGGTGACGATCTGCGGGCCGGTGAACACCGGCTGGCCGCCGCCGAGCACGTCGGCGTTGTACTTGTACAGCCACAGCAGGTCGACGGCCTGGTAGCCCTGGAGGTAGGGCTGCTGGTCCACCGCGAAGCCGAGGTCACCGCTGGCCAGCCCCTGGGCGACCTGCTTGCTCAGGTCGAAGGTGTCGATCTCCGCGTCGCTGCCGGCCTGCTTCTTGGCCTTGACGGCCGTGTCGGCGAAGGGCGCGCCGAGGGTGAGGACGGCGTCGAAGTCGTCGGACTGGAGCTTGGCCTCCAGGGCGGAGAGCACGTCGGGCATGTTGGTGCCCTCGACGTAGAGGTTCTCCAGCTTGCCCTTGAAGGTCTTGCGGGCGCCGTCGCAGCGCTGCTCGTGACCGACGTTGCCCTGTTCGTGCAGGACGCACAGGGCGCGCTTCTTGCCGCGCCGGGTCAGTTCGTCGCCGACCGCCTCGCCGGCGATGACCTCGTCCTGGCCGATGTGGGTGAGGGCGCCGAACTCCTTGGACTCGGCCGACCCGGAGTTCACCGTGATCACCGGGATGCCGGCCTTGCGGGCCTTGGCGACGACGGCCTTCATCGCGTCGGGCTTGGCGAGCGTGACGATCAGGCCGTCGACCTTCTGGTCGATGTAGCTCTGCACCTGCTCGCTCTGCTGCTGGCCCTCGTCGCTGTGCGCGTAGAGGAGCTTGATGTTGTCCTTGACCGCCGCCTGCTGGGCACCGCTGCGCACGATGTCCCAGAAGGAGTCGCCATCGCCCGAGTGGGTGACCATCGCGACGGTCCAGCGCGGCGTGTCGACCGCCGCGCGCCCGTGCGCCGACGTGGCCGCCCGCTCCTCCGCACGCTTGCCGCCCGTACTGCTGCATCCCGCCAGGGTCGCGCCGACCACCGCTGCCAGCACGGCGCTCACGGCGCGTACCCCTGTCCGAACCCTTGCCACGAGGACTTGCCCTTCTCCACTGGATGTCACGGTGCGGCCGGGTGTCGTTCACCCGCCCCGGCCGCCCAAGTATCCGTCACCGCTGCTCGGCGCGGGTCCAGCGGGTCCCGTGAGCGGCGTACTCCCGCGCCTTCGGCGCGCCCGCGAGAGCGGTTGGAGGAGTTGTAACGGCGTGCGCCGCCCACCGTCAATGCCATGTCAGAACATCCTGACGAATCGATCTTCGCCGGTGCGGCGGCGCCCGACCCCGGACGCGGCCGGCCAGCGTACGTCGTGGAGCCCGCTCCGGCACACCCGCCCGCGCGGCCGGCACACCCGGGCGGCCGGGGCGGCGCCGTGCGGGCGGCGGGTCAGGGGCGGACCAGGAGCTGGAACTCGAAGGCGTAGCGCGAGGCCCGGTAGGTGTGCGAGCCGAACTCGACCGCGCGTCCGGTGTCGTCGAAGGTGGTCCGCTCCATCGTGAGCAGCGGCGCGCCCGCCGGCTCGGTCAGGCGCTCGGCCTCCTCGGTGGTGGCCGCGCGGGCGCCGATGGACTGCCGGGCGCTGTGCAGCGTGATGCCGGCCCCGCGCAGCAGCCGGTAGAGCCCGGTCTCCTCCAGCGCCGCGCTCTCCAGTGCCAGCAGCCCGCCCGGCAGGTGGTTGCGCAGGTGCGCCATGGGCTCGCCGTGCGCCAGCCGCAGCCGCTCCACCAGCACCACCTCCGCGCCCTCGGGCAGTCCGAGGGCGGCGGCCACCTCGGCGGTGGCGGGCTGGACGGTGTGCCGCAGGACCCGGGTGGCGGGCCGCTGGCCGGCGGCCTCCAGGTCGTCGTAGAGGCTGCTCAGCTCCAGCGGGCGCTTGACCTGGCTGTGGACGACCTGGGTGCCCACACCGCGCCGGCGCACCAGGAGGCCCTTGTCCACCAGCGACTGGATCGCCTGGCGGACCGTGGGGCGGGAGAGGCCGAGCCGGCCGGCGAGATCGATCTCGTTGCCCAGCAGGCTGCCCGGGGCGAGCTGGCCGTGCTCGATGGCGGCTTCGAGCTGCTGCGCGAGCTGGAAGTACAGCGGGACGGGGCTGCCGCGATCCACGCGGAACGACACGGCCGCCGCGGCACGGCGTTCGCCCGGTGCGTCTGCTTGCTTCGCCACGGGCCGAGGGTATCCGCACCGACAGTTGACGGGAAGTCGTGAAGTCCGATTGTCCGGACAAAGCCCGGTCCGTCGCGATCCCGAGGCCACGACGCCGGCCGGGCGGGTGGTGGGCGCGGGGTCACCCGCCACGCTCACGCCGGGCGCGGGACGGGCCCGGCCCGGGCCGCGCCTTGGACCAGGGTCGGGGTGGGTGGGCCGCTGGGGACGGTGCGGGGGCGCCCGCGTGCTGTGTCGTACGCCGGCTACTCCCTGGCGTCGGCCAGGCGCGTCAGCAGGTCCGCGGCGCGCTTGGCCACCACGTCCCGGTCGCCCTGGGCCAGCGCGGCGCCCATGCCGCAGGCCACCGCGCCCGCGGCGATCCACTCCGGCGCGGCCTCCAGGCTCACGCCGCCCGTGGGCAGCACGGGCGCCTGCGGGAGCGCGGCGCACACGTCCCGCAGCCAGCGGGGCCCGTACGCCGAGGCGGGGAAGAGCTTGAGCGCGTCCGCGCCCAGCTCCAGCGCGCGCACCATCTCGGTGGGCGTGGCCACGCCCGGGAAGACCGGCAGCCCGTACCGGTGTCCGGTGCTGATGACCTCGGCGTCCAGGCTCGGCGAGACCAGGTACATGGCCCCGGCCTCCACCGCCATCCGCGCCGCCTGGGCGTCCAGCACGGTGCCCGCGCCGATCACCGCGTCGCTGCCGACCTCGCGGGTGAGGGTGGTGATGGCCTCCAGCGCGAACGGCGTGGTCAGCGAGATCTCCATGCTGGTGATCCCGGCCGAGAGCAGGGTGTCGGCCGTCGCCGCGGCCTGGTCGTAGCTCTCGCTGCGGATGATGGCGAAGACCCGCTGTTCGAGCGCGGCCCGGGTGATCTCCCAGCGGTACACGGCAGTTCGCCGCCCTTCTTCGATGTGTCGTGGACATGGACAGGCAACACGGACAGGAGACAGAGAGTAGGGACAGAGAGTGAGGAGACAAGCGGGACGAGGGGGTGACGGCGCCGCGGCGCGCGGGCACCGGAGGCGCCGGCGCGGCGGGTGGACACGGGTAGACAGCGGACGGGACGGGTGACACGCGGAGCGTCGGGGTGGTGCGGGGCGCGCCGGACGGGGCACGGGGCCGGGCCGGAGTGCGGACCACCGACGGCGGCGGTGCGCCGCTCGCGGAGATCTCGCATCGTCCTGCGTCGGTCTTGTGCCCCGCTGGCGGGACCGTGGTGAGCCGGCGGGACCTGATACGTCCGTACCCGCTCGCGCGGGGACCCGACACAGCTCACCAACGGCTCCAACGTGCGAGGAACGGTGATCGTTCACGGATGACGGTCCCCGTTTGGCGTGCCGCGCTCGCCGAACGGAGTGCGCCGGGGCCGCGCGCCCGGCGGGCCCGGGCGGCCGGCGCTCAACGGTGCACGATGTCGCGCCCGTCCGTGTGGCCGGCCAGCGCCAGGTCGCGGGTGGCCCGGCTGGGCAGCCCGGCCGTGTCCGTCGGGGACTGGATGGCCAGCGCGGCGACACAGGCCGCCTCGGCGAGCGCGCTCGGCTCGGGCAGGCCGCGCAGCCAGCCGGAGAGGTACCCCGCGGCGAAGGCGTCGCCCGCGCCGACCGGGTCCACCACCGGGACCGCGAACGCGGCCTGGTCCCAGCGGCCCGCGCCGGTGTACGCCGTGGCCGAGTGGTCCGCGCGCTTGACGACCACCACCCGCGCCCGACCCTTGACCAGGTCGGCCGCGGCCTCGTCGGCGGGCCGCGCGGTCAGCAGCTCCAGCTCGTCCTCGCCCGCGAAGAGCAGGTCTGCCTCGGCGAGGAGGGGACCCACGATCTGTGCCCACTGGGCCGCGCCGCCCAGCTTGCGCCGCACGTTGGGGTCGAAGGAGATCAGCGCGCCCGCCGCGCGGGCCAGCTCGACCAGGCGGCGGGTCGCGTCCGCCGCGGTGGGCGAGAGCATCGGTGTGATGCCCGACAGGTGCAACAGCCGCGCGCCGTCGAGCGCGGCGGGGTGGAGGTGCGCCGGCTCCAGGTGGGAGGCGGCCGAGCCCGCGCGCACGTACTGCACGTCGATGGCGCGGGCGGGGTGACAGTCACGCAGCAGCAGGCCGGTGGGCGCCTGTTCGTCCACGTCCACCTGACTGACGTCCACGCCGTCCGCCCGCAGCTCGCTCAGGACCGCCGAGCCGGCGGCGTCCGCGCCGACCCGGCCGAGCCAGCGCACGCGGTGCCCGAGCCGGGCCAGACCGACCGCCACATTGGACTCGGCCCCCGCGACGGAGCGGCGGAAGTGGGTGGCCCGATCCAGCGGTACACCCGGCTCGGCCAGCATCAGCAGCATGGCCTCACCACACGTGACCACCTCGGGATCGGTCGCCCCCGGGCCATATGTCACCGATGCCTCCTCCTTACGTCCTTGACGCCCCCTCGAACGTTTTTCTACCGAAACGCTATCGGTTGGCACTGACATCCGAACCCGCGGGGGCGCACTCGGCTCCCATCGGAAGCGTGCGCGCTCCCCACGTCGCCCCGCTCCGCCTCGCCGTACGCCGACAGGACGCGCCATCCGCCCCAGCGACCCCCACCGCCCCTGGCCGACGGCGCGCGGCGAACCGGCACGCCGGACCGGCCGCCCTCGACACCCACACACCTGCGCCAACTGTCGCGCCCTCCCCGGGCGTCTGACGTACGCCGACCGGCCGCCGACCGACACACTGGCGAGCCCGGCGTCGCCCGCGACCGGACGAACGCCTCCATCGTCGGCCCACCCCCGCCCGTGCGCCCCGTCGCCCCGCCCGCGCGCCACTCCCCTGTCCGGGACGCCGCTCGCGGGCGGGTCGCGGCGTACGCCCGGCCGCCGCGCGCCGAGGTGGCGCCGGGCGGCGGGCACCGGGCGCCGGGGTCGCCGCGAGACGCGAGAGCGGGGGCAAGGGCGAGGGCGGGTCGACCAGGCGCGACCGGGCGCGGCTCGACGGGCGCGATGGCCGGGCCCCGGCACGGCCACGGGGGCGCCCTCGCCAGGTGCGTTCCGGCCAGGCGGCGGAGCTCGACCCGGATCGCACCCGCTCGCGCGCGGCGGCCGGGGTCGGCCCCCTACGGGCGGCATACGGACGCGGCGGGCGAGGTCACGGGGCCGACCAGCGCCGGCAGGCGGCCCCGCGTGGGACGTACGCCACCGGGCGCGACGGCCGGGTCGGCGACCGGGCGGCCGGCGGAAGCGGTGGAGCCGACGGTGTCGGGACGCGCGGGGCGAGGGCCGTTCGCACGGGGCGGGCATCGCGCGGGGACGCCCCGGTCCGGACCCGGGCCGGCGCGCACGCGGTGGCGCGGGACGGCGAACGGGGCGGACGCCACGGCATGAACGCGGCGGGAGCGCGGCGTGGACGCGGCGGGAGCACGGGGCCGGGCACGTCGAGAGGGAGACGCGGCGGGTGAGGGCGGGGCGAAGGGCCGGGCGGGAGGTGAAGCGGCGGTCGGGGGTGGGGCCGACCGCCGCTTCGGTCACGGGCCCGTGGGTCCACGGGCGCCGGCGGCGTCAGCAGCCGTGGTTGACCAGCTTGAACGACCGGTAGTGGTCGGAGGTGTAGTAGTCCTCCTGGTCGCGCTCACCGGTCACGATGCGCCGCGCACCACGGTCGGAGGAGCCGGGGGTCTTCACGGTGTACTCGTGGTAGTAGCCGCGCGGGTGCTGGGGCAGCAGGTTCTCGCGGTTCTGGAAGACGGTGCCGTCCTGCGGATACGGGAACGGGCCGCCCTTGGCGATCAGGCGCAGGGTGTCGTGGGCCTGCGCGGGCAGGTTCGAGGCGCAGATCTTGCCGACGGCCGCGCGGGTGAGGGTCGCCGACGCGGCGGGGGTCGCGGTGTCGATCGTCGGGGTGGCCGCGACGGCCGGGCCACCGAGGAGAAGGGTCGAGGCGAGGGCGCCGAGAGCGCCGATGCGGGCGATGCGTGGGGGAATCCTCATGACCCCTAGCATGACGCGCGTAGACCGTGACATGTCAACGACAAGTAACGGAAGTTTCCCAGGAGTTCACGGGGTGTGGACCAGTCCCCTCGGTCGCCGTGGGAGCTCTTTGCCTCTGAGGCAAAACTTTTGCCCCCGGGGCATGGTGGGGCTATACCGGACGTATGACCACGCCCCCCGACGAGCCCGCCGCGGAGCTGCCCACGGTCGCGCCTCGCCTGCGCGACCTGCGGCGACGCTCCGGGCTGACCCTGGAGACGGCCGCCCAGCGGGCCGGCCTGTCCCCCGCGCACCTCTCGCGACTGGAGACCGGGCGTCGCCAGCCCTCGCTGCCGATGCTGCTCGCACTGGCACGTACGTACGGCATCACGGTATCCGACCTCCTCGGTGAGGTCCCGGCCGAGCAGGACCCGATCGTGCGGGCCGAGCGGATGGAGGCGTCGCCGGCCGGCGGCTGGACGTACTGGCGCGCGGGCGGCTCCGGGCGGGCCATGCAGGCGCTGCGCGTGCACGTGCCGCACAGCGGCGTCCAGGACGAGCTGGTGCGGGTACACCCCGGGGAGGAGTGGCTGTACGTCCTCACGGGTTCGCTGCGGCTGGCGCTGGGCGACGCCGTGCACCGGCTGGCCGCCGGCGACGCCGCCCACTTCGACTCGATGACCCCGCACCGCATCGCCGCCGCCTCCGCCGGCGGCGCGGAGCTGTTGTTCGTGCACACGCTGTTGCAGAGCGGCGCCGCCGACCTGTGTCTGGGCGACCGCGACCACCGCGTCATCGGAAGGACTGGTCGAGCATGAGTGAGCGCACCCCGCGCCCCGGGGAGCCGACGCCGTCGGCGCCGCCCGAGGACGCGACGCCCCGCCCCGCCACCGCCGAGCCCCGCCCCGCGCGCGCGACGGGCCCCGACGCCCCCGAGACCGCCACCCCAGAGGCCGCCACGCCACCCGGCGCCGGCGCGGCGGAGGGCGGCGCGGAGCGCGCCGGAGGGTCGGTCATGAACGAAGAGGACCGCGCGCCCTGGGGCCTGACCATCCGGGTCACCTTCTACCTGGTGGGCGTGCACATCTTCGCGGCCTTCCTGTTCCTGCTCTTCCACCTGGGCGCCAAGTAGCGCCGCGCCTCGCACGGCGGGCGGGCGCACGACCGGGCCACCCCCGTCGGAGCGGCGCTGAGGGGCGGGTGAGCAACCGGCCGGTGAGAGCGCCCGGTTCGCCGGCCTCGGCGCTCCATGTGCCGCGCGGCCACATGGAGCGCGCGAGGGTCCGCAGGGTGCGCCCGGCGTAGGCGGTGACCGGGTTGGTGGTGGCGCGGTCGGGTCGGGCCCGCGGTTTGGGTGGCGCCCCGTGGACGTCACCGTCCGCACGCCGCGACCCCGACCCACCACGGGCTCCGTCACACACCACGGCGGAAGCCGGATTCCGTACGCCGGGAGCGGGGCCCGTCGTCCGGTGCCGGCGGCGCCCCGTGCGGGGCGTGGACAAACCCGTTGCTACCGGCGATCGCAGCATGTGGACGGCTCGGTGCGGAACTTCGGCGGCGGGTAGGCTGCCGATGGCCGGTCGGCCGCCCCGCCGCACGGCGCGCCAGCCGACCATCTCCGCCCCGAAAGGAAGCCGACGTGCCGTCGTCCGCCCGGTCCACGCCCGCCGCCACCGCACCCTCGGGTGGCGTCCAGTCCCTTGAGCGCGCCTTCGACCTGCTGGAGCGCATGGCTGATGCCGGCGGCGAGGTCGGGCTGAGCGAGTTGGCCACCAGCAGCGGCCTGCCGCTGCCCACCATCCACCGGCTGATGCGCACCCTGGTCGCCGCCGGCTACGTACGCCAGCAGCCCAACCGCCGGTACTCGCTGGGTCCGCGGCTGATCCGGCTGGGCGAGAGCGCCTCCCGGCTCCTTGGCACCTGGGCCCGGCCGTATCTGGCGCGGCTGGTGGAGGAGACCGGCGAGACGGCCAACATGGCGCTGCTGGACGGCGACGAGGTGGTCTACGTCGCGCAGGTGCCCTCCCGGCACTCCGTGCGGATGTTCACCGAGGTCGGCCGGCGGGTGCTGCCGCACTCCACGGGTGTGGGCAAGGCGCTGCTGGCGCCCGTTCCCGACGAGGAGGTACGCGCGCTGCTCGCTCGTACGGGGATGCCCGCCGCCACCGAGAAGACCATCACGACACCGGACGGGTTCGTGGCCGCGCTGGAGACCGTGCGCAGCACGGGGTACGCGGTGGACGACAACGAGCAGGAGATCGGCGTGCGCTGCCTGGCCGTCAGCGTGCCCAACTCCCCCACGGCCGCGGCGATCTCGATCTCGGGGCCGGCCGGCCGGGTGACGGAGGCGGCCACGGTCCGCATCGTCCCGCTCCTCAAGGAGGTCGCGCGCGACCTCTCGACGGCCCTGGCCGCCACCGGTCCCGCCTGACGCCCACCGCGCGCGGGCACGCGCATCGGGCCGCCCCGGGGGTGGGGCGGCCCGTCGTGGGACTCAGTGGTCTGTCGCATACTCCCAGTGGCGTGGTGCGGCACCGAACTCGTCGATCGCCGCCTTGACCGCCGACACCGAGGGGCCGAGCGCGCTCACCGAGCCCAGCGAACTCGCTATCAGCAGCAGCGAGCGCCGCAGCAGGAGCACCTCCGCCCGCCCTTCGCGCACCATGGCCTCCACGGCCCTCAGCTCCTCGTCGGCCACCGACCGGTCCGGCAACTCGACCGGATAGGCCGCCAGTTCGCACCGCAGCTGCGAGACCGCGCGCGCCAGCTCCGACGCCTTCGGGTCTCTCTCGGTGCTGACGGGCCGCCGGGGCCCCACGGTGACGATGCCCTCCACAACCAAGACGTCGGATGGCTGACCGCACCGCGCTTCATCGCTTGGCAACACTGACCGCCTCCTCATCTCCCGCGTCCGCCCGTGGCCCTCCGCGTCCCAGTACGCGCGGAGGACGCGGCTCAGTTAACGCCACTCTCCGCACGGTGCGCTATACACAGGGCGAAATCTGGCCGCCAAAGCCGGCTAAAACGGCCGGGGGACGCGGTCGGGTCAGGAGCCGTCCTCGGTGGCGACGTCCAGTGCGTTGCGCCAGACGGTGACGTCGAGCTTGACGTAGTCGCTCGGATCGGTCTGAGGCGCGAGGCCGTTGAAGGTGACCAGTCCGATGTGCCCGGAGCCGGTGCGGACGCAGATCCGCGAACCCTTGGACAACTGGGCGAAGTTGATCGTGGTGGCGAAGCGCGTCTCGTTGCGGCAGGTGTCGAGCGAGCCCTCCTGCGCGTTGTTCAGCAGGACCAGTTTGCTGTCGTTGGAGGAGGTGCTGAGCTGCCGGTCGCCGAAGCTGTTGTTGTAGGTCAGGTCGTTGTCGGAGCTGCCCTGCTCGGGCTGGATGGGGTCGGAGGCGAAGAACAGGTGGTAGCCGTCCGAGAGGTTGATCCCCTTGTACGTCACCGGCTTGGGGTCGGGGACGACGGTGGGCGCCGACTCGGAGGGAGAGGCGTCGTCCGAGGGTTGGTCGTCGGACGGCGTGGTGGCCTGGTCGGTGGGCTCCCGGGACGAGGCGCCCGCCGACTCCCGGGGCGTCTTCTCGGTGGCCTGCGACGTCTTCTTGTCGTCGTCCTTGTCCTTGAACAGCACGTACGTGGTGACCCCGCCCGCGGCGGCGAACACCAGCAGCCCCACCGCGCCCAGCACGGCGACCCTGCCCCGGCCACGCCTGCCCGGTGTCGAGCCGCCCCCGTCGGACGGGCCCAGCACGGTGGTCCCGGACGTGGTCGACCCGGCGCCGGGCGCGGGGGCGGACAGGGCGGCGGTGGCGAACTCCGGCGGCCCGTACCCGCCCTGCCCGGCGACCTCGCCCGACTGCGGATAGCCGTACGCCTGCTGGCCGCCGGCCTGCTGCTGGGGGTAGCCGTACGGCGGTGCCGCCGCGGCGCCCTGGGCCTGCGGGTAGCCGTACGGCTGCTGTGCGAGGGGCTGCTGCACGACGGGCGGCGGGGTCGGCGCCGACGGGGGCGTGGCCGGCGCGGCGGCGGGGGTCGGCGGCTGGGCGGGCGTGGGAGGACCGGCCGGGGCCGGCGGCTGGGCCGGCGGCGTCGCGGGGGTCTGCGGCGGGTGGGCCGGGTAGGCGGCGGCGGGGGCCTGGTGCGGCACGGGCGGGGCGGCGGGGGCCGCGCCCGCCACCGGCGCGACGGAGGGCGGCGCGGGGACCTGACGCGGGGCCGGCGCCGGCACGCGGCCGGTGATGTCGGCGGCCACGGCACCCGGCAACCAGTCCTCGGGGCGCCGCAACTGGGTGTGTGGCGAAGCCTGTTGGCACAGTTGGAGGATCTCGGCGAGCGCGGGCCGGGCGGCCGGGTCCTTGCGCAGACACCTGCCGACCAGGTCCGCCAACTCGGCCGGCAGCGCCGTCAGGTCGGGCTCCTCGTGCACGATGCGGTAGAGCACGCCGTGCGAGGTGCCCTCACCGAAGGCCGGGGCGCCGATCGCCGCGTACGCCGCGACCTGGCCCAGCGCGAAGATGTCGGTGGCCGAGGTGACGTTGCCACCGGCGGCCTGCTCGGGGGCCATGAAGGTGGGCGTGCCGATGGTCACGCCGCTGCCGGTGAGCGCGGTCGCGTCGGCGGCGCGGGCGATGCCGAAGTCGATGACGCGCGGGCCGTCGTCGGCGAGCAGCACGTTGGAGGGCTTCAGGTCGCGGTGCACGATGCCCGCGCCGTGGATGACCTGGAGCGCCTCGGCGATGCCCGCGACCAGGAAGAGCACGGTGGAGACCGGGAGCTTGCCGTGCTGGGCCACCGACTCGGCGAGCGAGGGGCCGGGCACGTAGGCGGTGGCCAGCCAGGGGGTGGGGCCCTCGGGGTCGGCGTCGATGACCGGCGCGGTGTACAGACCCTGCACGCGCTGGGCCGCCTTCACCTCCTGCCGGAAGCGGCGGCGGAACTCCGCGTCCCCGCTGAACTCCGGGCGGATCACCTTGATGGCCACGGCCCGACCGCCGAGGGTGTAGGAGAGGTAGACCTTGCCCATCCCCCCGGAACCCAGCTTGGCGCTCAGCCGATAGCCCGCCATCGTGGTCGGATCGTCGCCCTCAAGTGGCTTGAAGACCCCCGCGGAATCCACACTGTTCATGACCTATCGTCCCCCGGCCCCGTCAGGGCTGCCCCTCAAGCGTGCATGTGACAGCGGTGACCCTATCGGAAGTCGCCATGGGCGCCACCGCCGCTGACGGGGTCGCCCCGACTCCTTCACGTACGCGGCGAAGCGGCCCGCCACACCGTCACGTCGAGGCTCAGATAGTCACTGGGATCGCCCGGCGGAGCCGCGCCCCGGTAGGTGATCAGGGCCAGGTCGCCGGAGGCCGCCAGCACGCAGACCCGGGAGCCCGGGGCGAGCTGGTCCAGGGTGACCTCGGAGGTGAACCGGGTGGTGTCGCGGCAGGAGGTGGCGGAGCCGTACTCGTCGGCCCGCAGCAGCACCAGCTTCCCGCCGGCGCCGGCGCGCACGCTGCCGCCGCCGGGCATCGCCGGGTTGCGGTAGAGGAAGTCGGCCGCCGTGGCCGGGGAGTCGTCGGGCCGCAGCGGGGCGGTGGCCAGCGTGAGGTGGTAGCCGTCGGGCAGCGACACGTCGTCGTAGTCGACGCCCTTGGGGCTGGTCCCGCCCGGCACCTGGCCACCCGAGCCGCTCGGTAGGCCGGTGGGCTCGGACCCGTCGCCGGCCGGGTCGGAGGCGTCGCGGGAGGGCTTGCCCTGGGGCTTGCCGTCGGGTGTGCGCGGGGCGCTCGACCGGCCCGCCTCCCGCGTGGCACCACCGTCGTCCGTACCGAGGTAGTACGCGGCGCCGGCGCCGGCGCCCACCACGAGCACGGCGGCTGCCACCAGGACGGCCGTCTGCCGACCGGCGCGCCTACGGGGCCCGGCGTCGCCCGGCGTGGCGGCCGGGTCGGGGGCGGCGGAGCGGTCGGCGGAGGCGGCCGGTGGCCCGGGGCGGGGCACGTCGGCGCCGGGGGGCACCTGCGGCGAGGGGCCGAACGCGCCGCCCGCCGCGCCGCCTTCGGCCGCGCCACCGGTCGACCCGGCTGTCCCGGCCGGCCTCCCGGCCGCGTTGGCGGGGCCCGCGCCCGTCGCGGGGGCCGGGGTGCCGGCTGTCCTCACCCGCAGGCCGGCCAGGGTCTGGTCGCGTGGGGGCGCGGGAGGCGGTGCGGGGCTGGCGGCGCGGCTGCCGACGTCGGCGGCGACCACGGTGGGCAGCCAGTCCTCCGCGCGGCGCAGTTCCGCCCCGGGGGCGACGGCCCGACACATGGCGATGATCTGCGCCGGGCTCGGCCGGTCGGCGGCCTCCTTCGCCAGACAGCGGGCGATCAGCGGGCGCAGTTCCCCGGGCACGCCGCCGAGGTCGGGCTCCTTGTGGACGACCCGGTAGAGCACGCCGTGCGGGGTGCCGTCGCCGAACGCCGGGGTGCCCGAGGCCGCGAAGCAGGCGACCTGACCGAGCGCGAAGATGTCGGTGGCGGTGGTGATGTCGGTGGCCTCGGCCTGTTCGGGTGCCATGAAGGCGGGGGTGCCGATGGTCATGCCGCTGCCGGTCAGCGAGCTGGAGTCGGTGGCACGGGAGATGCCGAAGTCGATGACGCGCGGCCCGTCGGCGGCCAGGATCACGTTCGAGGGCTTGAAGTCGCGGTGCACGATGCCCGCCTCGTGGACGGCGGCCAGCGCCTCGGCCATCCCGGCGATGAGCAGCAGCACGGTGGGCACGGGCAGCGGCCCGTGCTCGGCGACCACCGCCTGGAGCGAGGGGCCCGGCACGTACGCGGTCGCCAGCCAGGGGGTGTCGCCCTCGGTCTCGGCGTCGATGACCGGCGCGGTGTACAGGCCGTGGACACGCCGGGCCGCCGCCACCTCGCGACGGAACCGGCCCCGGAACTCCGGGTCCTCGCTCAGGTCGGGCCGTACCACCTTGATCGCCACCGGTCGGCCGGCGGGTGTGTACGAGAGGTAGACCTTGCCCATGCCGCCCGAGCCGAGCCTGGCGGCAAGCCGGTAGCCCGCGATCTGGCGCGGGTCCTTCTCCCCCAGCGCCTTGAAGACCTCAGCCACCTTCGACCTCCCCGTTTCACCTGCGCACGCCCCGACCTTAACCGAGCACCCGCGCCGGCAGACCCCGCTGGTGGACCGGGCCGACAGCGCCCCGGAGCGCGGGCGCGAGCGCGGGTGGTTCGCCCGGCGCGCCACCGCGCCCGCCCGGCGCGCCACCCGCGCGTGCCCGCGCGCGGCGGGGGCCGTGCGGTAGGCAGGGGGCATGGCATCGACAGGCGAAGCCGCTGGTGGCGGGGCGCGGTCCACGGTGACCGCGCTGGTACTCGCGGCGGGGGGCGGGCGGCGGCTGGGCGGCCGCCCCAAGGCGCTGCTCGACCACGGCGGGCGGCCGTTGGTGGAGCGCGCGGTGCGGGCGGCGCGCGCCGGGGGCTGCGCGCCCACGGTGCATGTGGTGCTCGGGGCGGCGGCCGAACGGGTGCGCGAGCGGGCCGACCTGGCGGGCTGTGTGGTGAGCGACAACCCCGACTGGCCCACCGGCATGGGCTCCTCGCTGCGCGCGGGCCTGGCCTCGGTGCGGGCGGCCGCGACCGTCGGGCCGCACACGGGCCAGGGGCCGCCCGCCGGGGTACGGTCGGCGGTGCTGGTGCTGCTGGTGGACCAGCCGGGGGTGGGCGCGGGCGCGGTGGCGCGGGTGCTCGCCGCGCACCGGGCGGGCGCGGACCTGGTGGCCGCCGCGTACGCGGGGCGGCGCGGGCATCCGGTGTTGTTCGCGCGCGAGCACTGGGCGCGGGTGGCTGCCAGCGCCCACGGCGACCACGGGGCGCGGGACTTCCTGCGCGCGCACGCGGCCCGGCTCACGCTGGTGGAGTGCGCGGACATCGCCTCGTGCGCGGACATCGACACCCCGGCCGACCTGCGCCTGCTCGACCCCGAGCGCTGACGGACACGGGAGGGCCCACCCACCGGTCGGGCCGGCCGCCGCTACGGCCGGGCGCCGTCAGCGCCGGCCGGGGGCGGGGCCGTCGTCGGAGGGCGGGCCGGCCGCGCGTAGGGCGCTCAGCGCGCGGGCGATCGCGGCGATCCGGGGGTGGTCCGCGTCCCACACCTGCCGCGCGTCGCTCAGCGCCCGCTCGAAGTGGTCGGCGGCGCCCCGGAGATCGCCGGCCGCCCGGTACGCCTCGGCCAGGTGGACACGGGAGGTCACGGTGGATCGGTGGTCCTCGCCGAGCAGGCGCGAGCGGCTCGCGAGGTTGCGCTCGTGCAGCTCGGCCGCCCGCCGTGGCTCACCCATCCCCGCGTACGCCTCGGCCAGGTTGTTCCGCGAGATCAGCGTGGAGGGGTGCCCCTCCCCGAGCACCCGTACCCGGTCGGCCAGGTTGCGTTCGTGCAGCTCGGCCGCCCGTCGCGGCTCGCCCATCTCCGCGTACGCCTCGGCCAGGTTGTTGCGCGAGATCAGCGTCGCGGGGTGGTCCGCGCCGAGCACCCGTTCGCGGTCGACGAGGTTGCTCTCGTGCAACCCCACGGATCGCCCCACCTCCCCCATCGACCGGTACGCCTCGGCCAGGTTGTTCCGCGAGATCAGCGTGGAGGGGTGCCGCTGTCCGAGCACCCGTACCCGGTCGGCCAGGTTGCGTTCGTGCAGCGTGGCCGCCCGTCGCGGTTGGCCGGCCGACTTGTAGGCGCTGGCCAGGTTGTTGCGCGAGGTGAGGGTGTCGGGGTGGTCCGCGCCCAGCACCCGTTCGCGGTCCGCCAGGTTGCGCCGGTGCAGGGCGATGGCCCGCAGGGGTTCGCCAGCCGCCTTGTACGCGCTGGCCAGGTTGTTGCGGGAGTTGAAGATCTCGGGGTGGTCCGCGCGCAGGACGCGGATGCGGTCCGCGAGGTTGCGCTCGTGCAGCTCCACCGCGTGCCACGGGTCGCCCGCCGCCTTGTACGCGCTGGCCAGGTTGTTCTGGTGGGCCAGGGTGGCCCGGTGGTCGGCGCCCAGCAGCTTCGTCAGGTCGGCCAGGCCCCGCTGGTAGTAGCGGATGGCGCGGGCCAGGGCGCCCTGGCTCTTGAGGTAGAGGCCGGTGCGGTTGAGGAGGTTGGCGGTGTGCAGGGTGTCGGCGTCGGGGGGCGTGTGCTCGATGAGCGCCTCGACGTGTGGGAGCAGGGCGCGCCAGGCGGGCCAGTGGGTCGGCTCGTCCCAGGACGCGGGGGTGGCGCGGAAGAGCTGGCGGGTGGCCTGGTGGCGGGCGGCGTCGACGTCGCGGGGTTGGCGGTGCGGGTCCTCGGGGTCGGGGGTGCGTGCGACGGCCTGGACGAGGCGGTGCACGCTGAGGGTCGCCGTGTCGTGGTGGAGGGTGAGCAGGCCGTAGGCGGCCAGGCGGCCCAGGGCGCGGGTGAGTTCGGGCGGGGTGGCGATGCCGTCGAGCAGGTGGCGTGGGAGATCGTCGGGGGCGTACCAGGCCAGGGTGCGCAGCAGGGTGCCGGTGAGGGGGTCGCCGGCCAGCCGGTCCAGGGTGACGTGCCAGACGCGGGCGATGCTGCGGGCGGGGTCGGTGCCCTCGGCGCTGTGCTGGTACATGGCGGCGGGGTAGGCGGCCAGCAGGTCGAGGTAGGCGCGCGGGGTGATGCCGGCCTCGGCGATGTAGGCCCCGGCCTGTTCCACGGCCAGCGGCAGACAGCCCAGTTCCGCGCAGAGCGCGTCCGCGCCGTCCGGGTCGGCGGTGCCGGGCAGGATGCGGGTGAGCAGGTCCACGGCCTCGGCGGGGTCCAGGACGTCCACGGGGACGGGGGTGGCCAGGCCGCGCCAGCCGACGGTGCGACGGCTGGTGACCAGGAACCGGCCGCCGCGGGTGCGCTCCAGCAGGGGGCGGATGTCGGCCGGGTCGTTGACGTTGTCCAGGATGACCAGCCAGCCGTCGTGCGCGGCCAGCCACTGCACCGCCCGCTCGCGCAGGGCCTTCAGCGGTAGCAGGCCGGACAGTTCGGGTTGGAGCGCGGTGGCCAGCGCCTCCAGGCCGGCGTCCAGGGCGGCCGGGCTGTCGGCGGTGATCCACCAGATCGGGTAGTGGTCCGCCGCGCGGGTGGCGGCCCAGTGCGCGGCCAGGGTGCTCTTGCCGATACCGCCCAGGCCGTGCAGCGCCTGGACCACCACCCCGCCCGGCCCGGCCAGGGACGCGTCGAGGCGGTCCAGGTCGCGGGCGCGGCCGACGAACCGGTCCAGGGTCGGCGGCAGTCGGACCAGCCCGGCCGGGGCGGCCAGCTCGCGCATCGGGCGGAAGGCCTCGGGCGGCAGGTGTATCTGGAGGTTGGTGGCGTGGTCACCGCTGGAGGCGATGCCCGCGATGTTCCCGCCGACGGCCAGGGAGCGTTCGGCGTGTGCGGCGGTCGTGGCCGTGGCCGGTACGGGGGTGACGGGGGTCGCCGGCGGGGCGACGGGGACGGTCGGGGTGAGGGTGGGGGCCGCCTTGACGGCGGGGGCCGGGGGCGTGACCGGTCGCTCGGTCCGGCGGCGGGGCCAGGGGGTCATGGGCGGTCACCGTCGGCGGTGCTGGTGTCGCCGGTGGAGACGGTGCCGGTGAGGTCCCCGCCGACCGCCACCGACCGCTCGCCGGTGGCGTGCGTCGCGCCGCCCGGGACGGCCGGGGGCGCTCCGGACGGCGCCGGAGCGGGCGGGGTGGGGCCGGCGGGCGTGGGCCCTGTCGGGTGGGCGCCGGGTGGCCGAGGTGCCGGTGATGCGGGGGCGGGGCCGTCGCCGGTGGAGACGGTGCCGGCGACCGCGCCGCCCGTGGCGACGGACCGGGGCCCGCCGGCGGTGACGGTGGGGCCCGCCGGAGCGGGCGCGGGTGCGGGTGGCGGCTGGCGCAGCGCGTACACCGAGACGCCCAGTGCGGCCAGCCCCGCGATCGTGCCGACGATGCCCGCGACCTGACCCGCCGTGTCCAGGTCGGCCACCACGACGAGCACGACCAGCCCAAGGGCCACCAGCGCGCCGAGCGCCACGCCACCCCAGGCCCACACCCGTTGCCGTTGTGTCATGGCAGCCATCATCGACCGCGATCCGGCGCCGCGTCACCCACTCGGCACAACCCGTGACGCTCGCCCGGCCGGTGGCGGAGCGAGCGGGGCGCGGTACGGGTGGGGCCGCGTCCCATCCAGGCGCGGCTGGGCGGGGCGGGCACCGTGGCCGTCTTCGGGCTCGTGACGGAGGTGGCCACCGCCGAGAGCTCCCGCTCGCGGCTCTGGCGACGGGTCAACGCCGGGGTCGTCCTGGAGGACGGCGTAGAGGTGAGGACCCAGGTGGTGCGCGCCGTCGTCGCCGAGGAACTGACGGTGGTACGCGGGGGGATGGGCGAGGACGCCTTCGTCGCCGGCGCCTGACGGCGGGCACACGGGCCGCTGTCGCGGGTGGCGCTCGACGCGGAGGGCGCGGACTTCCGCACCCTGCCCGCTCACGAACTGGCCGGCTGCGCCAAGGGAGTAGGAAGAGCCGAGCGCCGGGGTGGGGTGGCCGGCGCACGCGCCGCGCCGCCCGGCGGGGGGCCGGGCGGCGCGGGTGGGGTGGGGGGCGAGGGTGCGGGGGAGGGCGGGCCCGGCCCCGCCGGGGCCGGGCCCCCGTGTGCGTGG